>CALMOK010000295.1:1990-20049 GCA_937871825.1 uncultured Alphaproteobacteria bacterium | reverse complement strand
GGCATGATCCGCGACGTTGGAGGCCTCCGGCCAGAGGCGATCGTGGTCCTCTGCACCAATCTCGCCGCGGCGCCGCTCGTCCATCGGCTCGAGCGGGAGCTTGGGCTGCCGATCCACGACAGCGTCGCGGCAACGGTGTTTGGAGCGCTCAACCGCATCGGCATGACGGCAAGGCAGGTCAAGACCTACGGCGCGCTGTTCCAGACCGATTTGGTCATGTGACCCACGGTGTTCAGCCAAGTTCTCACGCGCTACCCGTCTCGCAAGTGATCGTCCGGGACTCGCGAGGTGGGGACCGGCCGAGCGCACTTCGGCGAATGGCTGCTGTCTCGCTTGTCTGCCCGAAAGGCGCCCTTCCGCTTTCGGCCAGGCTGCGCCAACAGCTGACGTCGGCTTACCGCCAAGGTCCGGACAAGGGAACGCGGGCTGTTAAGCCCGGCAATGTCCTCTCATGATAAAGAAGTCGCTACTGCTGACGGACCCGTTGCGGGCGCGCAGCGCCGAAGGTAGGCGTCGGCTCCCTCCCAAGCCGCCGCTTCACCTGCGAAACCGACATAACCGTCGGGCCTGACAACCAACATCCCGTGTCCATCGGGCGGCCTTCGCACCGTCGCCTCAAGGAGCCGAGGCCACTTCCCCGCCAAGCCTGCCCCCAGCGCTGCGTCGGCTGCGTACAGCACAAACACCGGCACGCTTCCCGCGCCAGGGGGCGGCCCGTCGTAGTCGGCCGGCGCCAAGCGTGCCCCCGCGCCCGGGCCCTCGGAAAGCGCACTTTCCGGATAGCTGATCGCGGTCTCGCTCATCTGCGTCGCCATCCTCTGCCTGACGGCGGGAAAGCCGAGCGCGACGCGGATCGCAAGGTTGCGCGCGGCCTGGACGGCCGGGTTCGACAGGGTCGCCATGGCGGTCAGCCGGCTCGCGTTGCGCAGCACCATGTTGCCGACCGCCGAGCGCTCGACGCTGTAGCTATCCAGCAATCCGACCGCGCCCGCACCACGCACCACCAAGGCCAAGCGCCAAGCAAGGCCGATGGCGTCCTGCATCCCCGTGTTCATCCCCTGCCCCCCTGCAGGGCTGTGAACGTGGGCCGCGTCGCCGGCAAGCGCAACGCGGCCCCGGCGGTAGTCGGCGACCTTCCGCTCGTTGATGCGGAAGTTGGACAGCCACACGGGATCGGTGGCGCGAAAGCCTCCGCCGGTGCGGCTGTCAATCATCGCTTGGACATCCAGGAGTGTCGGGTCGGGTCGGGGCCGAGCGGGGTCGGTCTTGCCCAGCATGGCGATGACACGCGACCGTCCACCCAGGATCGGAAAGATCACGAAGGGCCCGTCCCGGTGCAGGTAGGGGAGGATCTCGTCCTCGGTGGGCCGCGCCGCGCCTTCCAGCCGCACGTCGGCCAGCATCCAATCGTTGCCCTCGGCCTCGCCGCGGAACTCCAGGGCGAGCCCGTGCCGCACGGCGCTGTGGGCGGCGTCGCAGCCCAGCAGCCAGGGCGTGGTCGTCACCTCCTCGCGTCCGTTCGCGTTGCGCAGGCGAACCGCGACCTCTTTCGCACCCGCCTCGAAGCCGACCAGTTCGACCTCGCGCTCGACCGCGACGCCGAAATTGGCGAGATGTGCCGCGAGCAGCCGCTCCGTTTCCGATTGAGGGATCATCAGCGGGAACGGGTAAGGACTGGCGACGTGGTCGAAGTCGTTGTGGCCGATCACGGTGGCGCCATCGCGGATCGTCACGCCTCGCGCCCTCAGGCCCGCCGCAAGGAAAGCGGGTGTGCAGCCCATCCGGTCCATGAGCTCAAGCGTACGGCTCCAGATGACCAGTGCCTTGGAGGTGCGGCTCGGATGCGCGGCGCGGTCGATGATGCGCACGGGCACGCCGTAACGCGCGAGTTCGGCAGCGAGCGTCAGCCCGACCGGGCCGGCTCCGACGATCAAGATCTCACGCATCGTTGCTCCCCGGACGGCGACCTGCCATTGACTAGACCCACGCTCGATTTTGGTGGAAGGCATCCCAAGCCAGCCGGCCGAGCCCCGCGATCCGACGTGGCCCTGTCAGGGAAGCCGGCTGCGATCGGTCTGTTTCTGGGCTTCGTGGGCGGCCTTGAGTTGCGCCTTGGTGTACATCAAGGCATGGTTCGCGAGATCGCGGCTGTCTTCCCAAAGGTTGCGCCAGATGCCGAGGATGCCCTCGAGCGGCTGGCCCACCACGCGCGACGAGAAGGATTCGAAGGTGATCGGCCCCTGGTAATTGGCCTTCACCAGCGCGCGGAAGACGCCGGCGAGATCGATCGACCCCGAGCCCATGTAGCCGCGGTGCGAGTCGCCGGTGTGGAAATACCCGAGATGGTCGCCGGTCTCGATGATGGCCTGCCCGATGTCGGACTCCTCGATGTTCATGTGGTACACGTCGAGGTGGGCCTTGACGTGGGACGAGCCGATGCGCTTGCACATCTCGACGGCTTGGCTCGCCGTGTTGAGCACGTTGGATTCGTAGCGGTTCACCACTTCGAGCCCGACCACGATGTTGTTGCGCGCCGCCACCTCGCCGACGCGCTGCAGCACCTCGACCGACCGCCTCACTCCCTCCGCCGTGGTCGGCACGGTGTATTTCTGGAACGCCGACTCGAGGATGCCGCAGATGTGCGTGGCTCCGAGGTCGCGGGCAAGGCCGAGCGCCTTCAAGAGCCGGGCTTCGCCGCGGCGTTCCTTGTCGCGATCGTTCGCGGAAATGTCGGTTTCGGCGTCGAGGCCGAACGAGAACGTGATGCCGATACCGGCCTTTTCAAGCTGTTTGCGCGTGAATGGCACATCCATCGCATCGAGGTCGAGCGTCGACGCCTCGATAAGGTCGAAACCGATTTCGGCCGTATTGGCGATCGCATGCGCGCAATCGTCGTGGGTCCAGCCCGCCGTCCAAACGAAGGCGTGTACGCCCAACTTGTTCATTGTCGTTCCTCCAAGGTCTATGCTGCACCTGCGAAGCAGGCATGCTGCACTGCCTAAACAACACAAGCACCGACACTTCTATAACGCAAGGTTGACACAGGAATTTGGACAGCTTAGCGTTCAATAAATCGTTTTATGATGGTTTGGCTTCGGCTGGTTGGTGTCGCTTTGGAACGAACGCCCCCTGTTTCCATCAAGTTGGTTGCCGAGCGCGCGGGCGTTTCTCCAGCAACGGTTTCAAACGTTCTTAACAACAAAGCATCGGTTTCGCCGGCCTTCTCCAATCGCGTGCGTCGGGCGGTGGAGGAATTGGGGTATGTCGCCGACAGCAATGCCTCACGGTTGCGGTCGGGCAAGCATTCGCTGGCGGCCGTCGTGGTGCCGGACCTGACCAACCCCGTGTTCAGCGCCTTCGTGTCGACGCTTGAGCGTGCGGCACGCCAGGACGGCTTCAACCTTCTGGTGGTCAGTTGTGACAACGCCGCCGATCAGGAAGCCGATCGCTTGAGGTCGATCCGCTCCTGGCGGCCGGCGGGTCTCATCGTCATCCCCTGCGATGGCGCGCTCGCGGCGCGGCTGCCACAAGGCGCCTGCCTGCCGATCGTCGTAGCGGATCGCATTCCCGACGACGCGGCCTTCGATCTGATCGCCGTCGACAATGCCCAGGCGGCCGGGGTTGTGGCGGCCCATCTCGCCGCGCAGGGGCACCGCTCCTGTCTGGTCGTGGGGAGCACGCTCTCGATCAGCAACGTCCGCGAGCGCTGGGAAGGGGCGAGCGCGGCCGCCGGGCCGATGACGATCCGGTTGCTGGAAGCCGGGCTCGACCCGTCGCTTCTCCGGCGGCGGCTGCGTGACCGCCTGACGGGCGGCCCGCCCCTCGACGCCATGTTCACCCTCGATCACGTCACGACGCTCGTCGCCTACCAGCTTTTGGCGGAACTCGGCGTGTCGATCCCGCGCGACATGGCTTTCGCCAGCTTCGACGAAGCCGAATGGATGCGTCTGGTGGTGCCGCCGATCACGGCGGTGCGCCAGCCCATCGAGGCCATGGCGGAAGCGGCGTGGCGGCAGCTGATGCGCCGCTTGGCGGGCCAGGGGTCCGCGCCCAACATCCTGCGCATGACCTGCGCGGTCGAGATCCGCGGCTCCACGCTGCGGCGACGAGGTGAGCCGAACACGGCAGCCGCCTGACTTAAAAAACGACCAACAGGGAGGACGAACAATGAAACTGACACGACGCAGGCTTCTTGGAACGGTGGGCGGCGGTCTCGCGGCCGGAACGCTCGGCATTCCGCTTGCCTTCGCGCAGGCCAAGGAGCCGCAGGTCGGCATCGTGGTGAAGATCGGCGGCATCCCATGGTTCAACGCCATGGACATGGGCATCAAAAAGGAAGCGCCGGTCGACAAGGTCAATGCCTGGATGGTCGGGCCGACCCAGGCCGACGCCGCCCAGCAGGTGCGCGCCATCGAGGACCTGATCGCCCGCAAGGTCGACGTGATCGGCGTCGTGCCCAACGACTCGGCCGCGCTCGAGCCGGTGCTTGGCCGAGCCAAGGCCGCCGGCATCAAGGTCATCACGCACGAAGGCCCGGACCAGAAGAGCAACGACTGGGACTTCGAGATGACCACCATCGAGGCTTACGGCCACGAGCACATGGATCTGCTCGCCAAGGAAATGGGCAGCGAAGGCAAGTACATCGTTTATGTCGGCTCGCTGACCGTGCCGCTTCACAACGCCTGGGCCGATGCCGCGATCGCCTACCAGAAGCAGACATACCCCAAGATGGAGATGCTGGGCGATCGCTTCGGCGTCGCCGAAAGCCTGGACGAGTCGATCAAGACCACCCAGGACCAGCTGCGCGCCCATCCCGACCTCAAGGGCATTCTGACCTTCGGGTCGCAGGGGCCGATCGGGGCCGCCAAGGTGCTCGACGATCGCGGCAAGGCCAAGTCGATCGCGCTTGTGGGCGGCTTCTCGCCCGGGCAGGGGCAGAAATACGTGATGAACGGCACCATCCGGGGCGGCTACATTTGGAACCCGCTCGTGGCCGGCCAGGTTTTCGTGCAGCTCGCGAGCCTGTTGGCGGCCGGCAAAACGCCCACGGACGGCATGGAGATGGTCGAGGTCGGGCCGGTCAAAGTCTATCCCGACAAGCGGCTCATCCAGGTGCAGAAACTCGAGTCGCTCGACAAGGCCAACATCAAGCGGTTGGCCGACCTGGGGCTGTGACGGCGTGATCCCTTGTTCCGTGCCATCGGAACAAGGGGCCCGGCAGGGCGGATGGGAACCACCTCGGCGACGCGCCGACCCTCATCCGACCCCGCTTCGCAAGAACCAACCTCCCGTTCGCGCCGGAAACACGCTTCCCGGCTTCATGGATCATCGACATGACGGACCCCGTGCCGTTCCTCCGCCTCACCGGCATCGGCAAGCGCTTCGGCGGCGTGCAGGCCCTCCAGAACATCGATTGGGACGTGCGGCCCGGCGAGGTGCATTGCCTCGTGGGCGAGAACGGGTGCGGGAAGTCGACGCTGATCAAAACGGTGGCGGGCGTGCACCCCCCAACGGTTGGAACGATTGAAATCGACGGGCGGCCCGTGCTGCCCTTGACGCCGAGCCGCGCCCGGGCCCTCGGCATCCAGGTCATCTTCCAGGACCTGTCCCTGTTTCCCAACCTGACGGTGGCCGAGAACGTCGCCATCGAGGGGCACCTCGGCCACCCGGAGCGGCCGGTCTCCTACGCCCGCCTGCGCGGCCTCGCAGCGGCGCCGCTGAGGCCGCCCGACTTCACCCTCGACCCGGAGGCCACGGTCGCGGACTTGTCGGTGTCCGAACGCCAGATCGTCGCCATCTGCCGCGGGCTCGCGGCGGAAGCCAGGCTCATCTTCATGGATGAGCCGACCGCCTCCCTGACACGCGCCGAGGTCAACCGCCTGCTCGCCATCGTGGCGCGCCTCAAGGCCGACGGGATCGCGGTCGTGTTCGTGTCGCATCGGCTCGACGAGGTGGTGGAGATCGCCGAACGGGTCACGGTGATGCGCGACGGCCAGAAGGTCGGCACCTGGCCGGTCGCCGCCGTCGACCAGCGGCGCATCGGCAACCTGATGACGGGTCTCGATATCGAGCACGCGGTGGTGGCCCGCGACATGTCGGCGGCGGCTCCCCTCCTGGAGGTCAGGTCCCTCGGCCGCGAAGGCGAATATGCGGACGTGAGCTTCACGCTGCGGCGCGGCGAAGTGCTGGGCATCACCGGCCTTCTCGGCGCCGGCCGCACCGAACTGGCCTTGTCCTTGTTCGGCATGGCCCGACCCGAGCGGGGCACCATCGCGCTCGAAGGCAAGCTCCTCGATCTCCGCTCCAACCGCGACGCCGTTGATGCCGGCATCGCCTATGTGTCGGAAGACCGGCTTGGCCTTGGCGTCATCTTGAAGCAATCCATCGCCGACAACATCATCCTGGCCGAATTGCAGAACCTGCGCGGCCCGCTCGGCCTCATCCCGAACGGGCGCCGCAAGGCGCTCGCGGCCGAATGGGTCAAACGGCTCGCCATCAAGATCAGCGGCCTCGACAAACCCGTGGGAACGCTGTCGGGCGGCAACCAGCAGCGCGTGGTGCTGGCCAAGTGGCTCGCGGCACGCCCCAAGGTGCTGATCCTCGACAGCCCCACGGTGGGGGTCGACATCAAGAACAAGAAGGGGATCTACGACGTCGTGGCCGAACTCGCCAACGCGGGGGTCGGGATCATCGTCATCTCGGACGAGGTGCTCGAGATTTTCGCCACCTGCGATCGCGTTCTGCACATGCGCGGCGGCCGTATCCTCGAAGAAACCGTGCCCGGCATCCTCAGCGAACACCAACTGGAGGAGCGGATCTATGCGTGAGGGTGCGCTCCGACGCCTGCAGCGCCGGCCCGAGGTCTGGCTTCTGGCCGTCATCGTGCTGGTGGGCGCGATCCTGGGCGTGGCGGCGCCCGGCTTCCTGACGCTCGCCAACATCGTCGACCTGCTCGAAACCTATTCGGTGCAGGCCATCATGGCGATGGGCCTCTTCGTCGTGCTGGTCTCGGGCGGCATCGACATCTCCTTCGCGGCGACCGCCTCGGTCGCGCAATATGTGGCGGTGCTGCTGGCGACCCGGGCCGGCCTGGCGGGGCCGCTGGCCATCGGGGTCGGCCTGCTGATCGGCATCGGGCTCGGCTGCCTCAACGCGGCGCTCATCCATTTCGTCCGCATCACCTCCATCATCGCGACCATCGCCATGATGAGCGTCACCTTCTCGTTGTTGATGTATTTCTCCGGCGGCCGGTCGCTCTACGACCTGCCCGAATGGTGGACCGACCGCGTCGTGTTCTGGCAGACCGAGAGCCCGAACGGCGACCTCACCCGCATCACCCTGCCGATCGTCGCCATGCTGGTCGCCGCCCTGGTGACCTGGCTTTTCATGACGCGCACGCCGATCGGGCGGCAGCTTTACGCCATGGGGGGCAATCCGGAAGCCGCGCGGCGCATCGGCGCCAACATCGGCATGCTGCAGTTCGTCGCCTATGGATATCTCGGCTTCATGGCGGCCGTCGGTGGGCTGCTGCAGGCGCATCGCGTCGGCGAAAGCGTGCCCAACGCCATGTACAACACCGAACTCTCGGTGCTGTCCGCGGCCGTGCTGGGCGGGGCGAGCTTGTCGGGCGGCATCGGCAGCGTGCCGGGCGTCCTTCTGGGCATCGTGCTGCTCGCCATGCTGCAGAACGGGCTGAACCTCCTGGGCGTTTCGTCCTATTTCTTCCAGATCGTGATCGGCCTGACGATCCTGATCTCCACCTCGATCACGGTTCTGAGCGCCCGCAAGCGCCGACGCCATCGCAACCCCAGCGAACCGCTCGGAACGCCGACCCTTGGCGCCACAACCCAGGAGCCCGCCCGTGTCTGACGTCGGTTCATCCGCGACGAACACGAGCCTGAACAGCCTGATGACCCGCTTGCGCGCCGGCGCGCCGGGTGGTTTTCCCGGGCTGCTCGCCTTGCTGCTCCTGCTGGTCACCGGTTTCTCGGTCGCGGTGCCGGGTTTCGCCAGCGTCGGCACGCTGCAAAGCTTCATGCAGCAATTGCCTCTGCTCGGCCTCCTGTCGCTCGCCATGGTGGTGCCGCTGATCACGGGAGGGCTGAACCTCGCGATCATCGCCACAACCAACCAATGCGTGCTCCTCATGGTGTTTGTGATGCGCACGCTGCTCCCGGCCGACCCGGGCGGCGGGACGGTTCTCGGCGTGGTCCTGGTCGCCATGCTGGCCGGGGCCGCCTTGTGCCTCGTTGTCGGCCTCGTGACGGGCGCCCTCGTCGCCTACACGGGCGTCCATCCCATCCTGGTGACGCTCGGCACCAAGTCGCTGATCGACGGCATCAGCATATTCCTGACACGCGGGCAGGCTCAGTCGGGGCTTCCCGCGGAGTTCGCCCGGGCCGGCAACGCGGCGCTGTTCGGCGTACCGGTCGGCTTCCTGGTGCTGATCGCCTGCGGGCTGCTGGTCGGCATCGTTCTCCGGCGCACGCCCTTCGGCATCAGCTGCACCATGATCGGATCGAACGTGGAGGCGACCCGCTACTCGGCCATCGACACGCGGCGGGTGCTGGTCGGCGTCTACACCATGTCGAGCCTGATGTGCTTCGTGGCGGCCCTCGTGTCGCTGGCCATCTTCAATTCGGCAAGCGCCGACTACGCGCAATCCTACCTGCTCGTGACCATCCTGGCGGCCGTGCTCGGCGGCGTCGACCCGTTCGGGGGGTTCGGCAAGGTGTCGGGCCTGATGATCGCGCTGGCGATCCTCCAGGTCATCTCGTCGGGCTTCAATCAGTTCGGCCTGAGCCCCTACCTGACGGCCGCGATCTGGGGCCTGGTGCTGATCGCCGTCATGACCGTGCAAACGATCCGGCCCCACCTCGGATCCCTCAGGCGAGCGCGATGAGGTTCCTCGCCGCGCGGCCCGACCATCGAGATCCGACCCGAACGGCGGTCGATCTGCGGGAAGGATGACCATGACGACGCTTTATCGCCAATCGCTCGAAGAACTTGGGCGCGTCCTCGACAAGCTCGACGACGCGGCCGTCGATCGTGCCGTGGAAACCATCGCCTCGGCCAACCGCGTGGTGGTTTTCGGAGGCGGCCGCGAGGGCCTGCAGATCCGTGGCTTCGCGATGCGCCTTTTCCACCTCGGCCAGGACGTCTCGGTTGTGGGCGACATGACGACGCCGGCCATCGGCGGCGGCGACCTGTTCCTTGTTGTGTGCGGTCCCGGCGAGATTTCCACCGCGGTCGCGCTGGTCGGGGTGGCCAAGGCGGCCGGGGCCACGGTGCTGGTGGTCACCGCCCAGCCGGAGGGTCGCGTGCCCCGCATGGCCGATGCCGTGCTGGTGCTGCCGGCCCAGACCATGGCGGACGACCAGGGCCCGGCCGCGTCGCTGCTGCCGATGGGCTCGGTGTTCGAAGGCGCCTTGTTCGTCCTGTTCGAGGTCATGATCCTGAAGTTGACGACAGCGCTCGACGTTTCAACGGAAACGATGCGCGGCAATCACACGAACCTCGAATGAAAGCCGTCGCGGTCTTCGACGTCGGCAAGACCAACGTCAAACTCATGGCGGTCGCTCCCGACGGACGTTGCCTCGAAACGCTGTCGGCGCCCAATCCCGTGTTTCCGGGACCGCCCTACCGGCACCACGACCTCGGGCGGCTCGAAGAATGGCTGATCGAAAACCTCGGCGCGCTCGGGCGTCGGCATGAGGTCGGCGTCATCGCGACGACGGGACATGGGTCGGGCGGCGTGCTGGTCGGTGTTGACGGCCCCCTCATGCCGATGATCGATTACGAGCAGGCGCCGCCGCCCGGCGTGGCCGAGGAATATCGGCAGATCGCCGGGTCGTTTCGCGAGCACGGCAGCGCCATCATGGTCGGCACGGCCCATCTCGCGCGGCAGATGCTTTGGCTCGAGCGCGACTGGCCCGACGTTTTCGCGACCGCGCGTGCCTTTCTGGCCAACCCGCAATATTGGGCGTGGCGCCTGTCGGGCGTGATGGCGAGCGAGGTCACGAGCCTCGCGGCCCAATCCCACCTTTGGTGTTCATCGGACGCGCGCCGGGCCGCGCTCGTGGGCGAGCGCGGCTGGAACCACCTCGTGCCGCCCGTCGCACCGGCCTGGGCCACGCTCGGGCCCTTGAAGCCCGAGTTCGTCGCGCGCACCGGCCTGTCGGCCGCGACGCGCGTGCTGAACGGGATTCACGACTCGTCCGCCAATTTCTACCGCTACCAGGCCGCCGGGTTGTCCGACATGACCGTGGTGTCGACCGGCACCTGGATCGCCCCCATCAGCGACCGGCAAGGCCCGGATTTCGACCGCGAGGCGCCTGGCCTCTGCTGCAACGCCGACGTGTTCGGCCGCCCCGTGCCGGGAATGCTGGTGATGGGCGGTCGCGAGTTCAGTGCCATCGTGGGCGACGCGACGGGCCCGGCCTCCCGCGCGTTGATGGACAGGCTGGTCGAAACCGGCACGGTGGCCTTGCCCAGCTTCGCCGGCGACGACTGCTTGTTTCCCGGAACGGCGCGACGCGGCGTGACCGAGGGGCCGCTCGCGCAGGAGCCAACGGTCCGCTTCACCTTGGCGGTGCTCTACACGGCGCTGCTGACGGACTGCTGTCTCGACAGCGTGGAAACCGCCACGGTCATTCTCGACGGTCCCTTCGCGCGCGATCCGCTTTACGGAGCCGTCATCGCGGCGCTGCGCCCGAAACGGCGCGTTCTGGTCAACCACGACCAGTTCGGCACCGTGGCGGGCGCGGCCTTGCTGGCCACGCATGAAAGCCGCGGCGGCCCCGTTTCCCTGGCGCTCGATGCGCCAGCCCCCTTTGATCACCCCGCCCTGCCAGCTTATGCCAGAAACTGGCGCGATCGGGCCAATGCAAGGAAAGCCACGTGAACAGTTCCGAGACGAAAACCTACGACGATGGCGCAACGCGGCGCGACATGGTCGAGACGGGCCGCCGCATGAACGCGAGCGGCATCAACCAGGGCACCGCCGGCAATATCTCGATCCGCAACCCGACCGGGTTCCTGATCACCCCGACGTCGCTCCCCTACGACCAGATGCAGCCCGAGGACCTCGTTCAGATGAGCTTCGACGGAAGCTACGAGGGCCGTCGCCGCCCTTCGTCCGAATGGCGCTTTCATCGCGACATCCTGGCGAACCGGCACGACATCGACGTGGTGCTGCACTGCCATTCCGTTTACGCGACCACGCTCGCCGTGCACCACAGGACGATCCCGAGCTTCCATTACATGACCGGGGTCGCGGGTGGCACCACGATCCGCTGCGCCGGATACGCGACCTTCGGGACCCAGGCGCTGTCCGACAATGCCCTCGAAGCGCTCCAGGATCGCCTGGCCTGCCTGCTTGGCCAGCACGGCCAGATCTCACTCGGCAAGACGCTCGCCTCGGCGCTGGCGCTCGGCATCGAGGTCGAAACCATTTCACGCCTTTACGTGCAGGCCCTGGCCCTTGGGGAGCCGCCGGTTCTGTCCGATGAGGAAATGGCGCGCGTCATCCAACAGATGAAGCAGATGAGCTACGGCCAAGCGCCCGACCTCGACGGCGTCAACGACGTCGCCCGGCCAAAGGCGTGATGGGGGAGCACTGAACGGCCGACCGCAACGACCGTCTGCCTGTGCTGGCGGACCGCAACAGAGTGGGACCGGCATCATCACGTGAAGCTCATGTGGCTCGAAGGTCCGCCGTGATGCCGATTTCCTACGCCCGCCATCGTTTCCCGCCCGCGATCATCCCAGCATGCGGTCTGGCTGGACCTGCGGTTCACGCTCAGCTATCGCGATTTTGAGGATCTGCTGGCCGAGCGCTGGCTCGCCATCACCAATGAGACCGTCCGTCGCTCTGTCGCCAAGTTCGGGCCGCTGTCTGCGCGCGCGTTGGGGCGAGGGCAGCCGTGCCCAACCGATTGCTGGCCCATGAACGAAACGATCAAAACGGTCGGGGACGGGGTCAGAACGGGGTGAATTGAGACAAGTTGTCTTTGGTGCAGGTCGGCAGCGGCACGACCGCGTCCGGCGGGACGGTCGCGAAGGTTGGCCTTGCGCGCGAGCGCTCAAGGTCGCCAAGGCGGCGGGCGACAGGCCCGCTGCCAGCGCCGCGCGAAGAAGTTGGCGGCCGCCGCGAACGCGGCGCGGAAGGCGCTGGCGGATTCGAAGCTCGCTTCCAGCTGTGCTGTGATGACCTTGCCTCCAACAGCCAGCGTTTCGAACCCCTCGCGAATGCGGCGGTGGCGTGCCATCTCGAGAAAGGTCATGCCGAATTGGCGTTTGAAGCTCCGCCGCACGGTGGACAGGTCGTAGCCGAGCTGTTCGACGTGCTGCTCGGACCAACGTCGATCGGGGCGTTCATGCAGCGCATGCAGGAGGGCGCCGATCGTCGGATCGAACATTGCCGCAGCCTGTAGGGGATGGCACCGCTTGCACGCACGAAACCCGGCCTCGATGCATTCGCCGACCGTGGCGTAGAAGGTGCAGTTCTCGGCCTTCGGTTTCCGGGCCGGGCAGGTCAGGCGGCAGAAGACGCCGGTGGATGAGACGCAAACGAAGGCATGCCCGTCATAGCGCTCGTCGCGGGCGAGCAAAGCCGCATAGAGGGTTGGCTGGTTGGGAAGGTCGAACAACATGCGCCCCTTCTACGATCTCCCGGCGCCGCGAGCCGCCGGTTATCGGGCGCTTATTGCCTTTGTTCCCGATAAAGGTCGGCCTTCGTGGACAGTCGACCTTGTGTGCCGCATTCGGCAACGGCCGGTTCGCCACCCGGATGAAACGCCAGCGCCGGCCTGGCTGGCTGATCAGCCCTCGGCCATGAACTGCCATCGGGATGTAGTTATGAAGCGGACGTTCGTGGCAGCTCCGGGCTTCCGCTGGTCTTGACCCATGCGTGATCGCGGGAGAGATAAGCTCCAGCGCCACTTCGCGCAGCAGATCGTCGAGGACAGCCCGTGATCCAACTGCATACTTGGTCGACGCCGAACGGCCGAAAGGTCTCGATTGCGCTCGAGGAACTCGGGCTGCCCTACACCGTGCACCCCGTCAATATCGGAAAAGACGAGCAGTTCGCAGCCGACTTCCTCCGCATCGCGCCCAACAACAAGATCCCGGCGATCGTTGACGAGGACGGGCCGGGCGGCCCGCTGTCACTCTTCGAATCCGGCGCGATCCTCACCTACCTTGCAGAAAAGACCGGACGGCTGCTCGCGGCATCCGGGCCGGAGCGCTACAAGGCATTGGAGTGGCTGCACTGGCAGATCGGCGGCCTCGGGCCAATGCTTGGTCAGCTCGGTTTCTTCGCGGTCCGCTCGGCCGACAAGTCACCGCTGGCGATCGACCGTTTCACGGCGGAGGCGGCCAGGTTGCTTGGGGTGATGGACAAGCGGTTGAACGAGGTACCCTACCTCGCCGGCGCCGAGTACACGATCGCTGACATCTCGTGTTACGCCTGGACGCTGGCGGCCACGACCTTCTTGAAAGACGCGCTGGCCGGGCACCTCGACGACAAGGCTTCATTGCGCGCATGGCTCGACCGCGTGGGCGAGCGCCCGGCCGTGCAGCGCGGCATGGCGGTCCCGAAGACGTGATCGCCTTCAAGAGCAGGACTGTTTAACCGCTCGCGGCGAGCACGATCCTGCTCGGTGGTCCGTCGGTGCGTGGTTGCGCCAGACTCAAACATTACCCCTGGTTACCGCAAGCCAAGAGGGTGGATCGAAACGCTTCGCACCGGTTTTCCCCGCAGGAGTGCGTCATAGCCGTCGACCATGCGCGAAATCGTGTAGCGTTCGCCGCCTTGGGGGTCCGCCGGCGTCGCGCGCCTTCCCGACAACGCCCCGCGGGGAATCGAGCGTACGGCCGCCGCCCATTTGTCGGGGTCGTCCGAAGCGACGAACCGCACGGACGTGTCCCGGTTCGCCAAAACCTCCCGCAGCACGGGGAGGTCGGAGGCGACGATGGGAACCCCGGCCATCGCCGCTTCCACGGCGGCCAGTCCGAACGACTCCCAGACGGACGGGAAAACGAAGACGTCCGACGCGGCCAGGAGGTCGGCGATGTCCTGTTGCCCCACGTCGCCCAGTAGGTGCAGGTTATTGGCGACCCCGAACTCTGCGCCAAGGGCCTCGCCTGCCGCGCGGAGCGGTCCATCCCCGGCGACAACCAGGCGCGCCGAGGGCAGGCGCGCCAGCGCCTTGATCATCACCGCGTGGTTCTTCTGCGCGGCCATGCGGCCGACGGTCAGGAGGATGGTCCCGTCATCCGGCACGGCGAACCTCGCCAGCGTCGCGGCGCGGTCCCGCGCGGGCACGGGCCGCGTGACGCCGTGCTCGATCAGCGCCAACCGGCGCCGGTACGGCGCCGGATAGCCGGCGAACGCGTCGAGCGTCGCCTGCGAGTTGACGACGATGTCCGTACAAAGCCCCGCGCTGCCGACAATCAGGTCGAGCCAGCGAAGCGGCAGCCGGACCATGCCCGGCAACGCCGTCTGGTGGACGACCCGGTGAGGGCACCCCGCCAGCCAGCCGACAAGCGAGGCGACCGCGGAGCCTGTTGATTGGAAGGCGAACACGGCGTCGTAACGCCCTGTCAGGATAAGCAACGCGACGCGGGCGATCCCGGCGAGCTTGCCGGCGATGCCGACGCCCTTGTTGGGGAACAGAAAGGCGACATCGACGGCATGCCCGCGGCTGGCGAGCGCTTCGCCGAGCGCCTCGGCGAGCGTGTTCACCCCGCCGGTCTCATCGGCGTGAACGATCTGCAATACCCTCGACGTGCTCATCGGTGTTCTCGCTCCAGAAGGCGGTGAGGGGCGAGGGACAATGCGAGATCCCGCATCCCAAGGACGTCGTAGTGCCAGATGGCGGCCGCGGCGGCGGCGGTGAGGAGCAGAAACTTGAGAACCGCGCCAGCCGCGGGCCCCAAAACGGCCGACCGATCGACAAGCGTCGCCGCGCCGAACGCCAGGGCGGCCGCGCCCGCGATCACGGCGGCGCTGGCGGCCGGGATTGGCATGCGGGGCCGCGCGGTCGCGTAGACCACGCATGCGGCGACCTGGCCGGCGGTGGCCGCGACCGCGGCCCCGAACATTCCGAACCGCGGGATCAGGACAAAGGAAAGGACGGTTGTGACGCCGATCATCGCGAAGGCGGAGACCGCCTCGTTGCGGCTCGACTGCCCGAAGTAGATCGCCTGGCCGAAGTAGAAGGACCGCAGGACGAGCGTGGCGTTGGCGAGGATCATCCACGGCATTATCATGCGCGCCGCTTCCCGGAAGTTGGGCCCGAATACGACATCGGCGAGTTCCGCCGAGAACGTCGTCATGAAGGCAGCGCCGAACGCGATCGTCACCACGATGGCGCGGAACGCGTCCTCGAGCACATGTTCCGCCGTTCCCGCGTCGCCGCGGGTCGCCGCGGCCTTGGCGACCGAGACGGAAGCGAGCGTTATGCCCTCGCAGAAGACGCCGAACCCCTGCTTCAGGAAGTCTGACGTGGCACCATAGGCGGCCAGCTGCCCGGTTCCGGCCACGTGCACCAGGATCAGGCGATCGACGTTCTGCCCCAGCGCCATCGTCCCGAAGGCGACCACCAACGGCCAGCCGTAGGATAGCAGTTCCACCACCGCGGCCCGGTCGGGCGGCGTGGCGAGCGTGGAACCCAGCCGGACGAGACCTGGGACGGAGGCGAGCGCGTTGGCGGCCGCCAGCGCGAGCGCCAGGGCGAGCGAGCCTCCGCCGAGCAGGACGGCCACGCTCCCGAGGGTGACGATAAGGCCGGCCCTGGCGATGTACATGACGGCGACCCAGGCCGCGTCGAGCCTCGTCCTCTCGGCCTCGGTGACGTTGACAAAGGCGAGCAGCCCCACGGTCGTCGCGAGCACCGTGCCGCCGAACGCCCACGTGATGTCTCCAACGATCGCCGCGATGGCGATCGCAAGCGCGGCGGCCGCCACGGACATGACCGAAACCCGCGCCATGGCACCGATCTGCGCCGCCGCCCTCTGCGGGCGGTAAAGGCCGAAGAAGGACGCGCCGAGCCATTGGCCGCAGAACCCGAAGATGACGAAGCCCCACGAGAACACGAGGAGCGAGCCGCCGTAGACCTCCGCCGAAGCGAGCCGAGAGAAGATCGCGACCGCCGCCAAGTTCGCCGCAGCGGCGGAGAGCCTCGATCCGAAGTAGAGCAAGGCGTGAGTCTTGATCATCCGTCCATGGGCCCTGGCGCACCGGCGCGGGACCTTCCCTAGCCGCAGAAGGTTGAAGACCTCGCGAAAGAACGCGATCGCGCCAAGCTTCGTTGCTGACGTGGTTAAGGCGGGGTCGCGCGCGCCGCCGAGCCCGCGTGCCGATGTACCATCCGGGACGGCCGCGCGAGCCCAAAAAACGCGGCAGCCGATCCGCGTCGTCGGTCGCCGTAACGGGAAATTCACTGGTTAAAGTGTCCTACATGAGGCCCCGCCATTCCACGAGCGATTGGGACACCAGGAGCCCATGCGAGCCACCTTCGACGCGACTGACGAGGAGCGCTCGACAACAGGGACGGGCGCGCCAGCCCGCGCCGGCCGGAGGGTCGCCTTCTTCGTGCGCGCGCTCGACGGGGGTGGCGCGCAACGGGACATGATCCTGCTCGCCAACGCGCTCGCCGCCCAGGGCCGTCCGGTGGCGATCCTGACACTTCAACCGAACGGCCCGCTGAGGGCGCTGGTCCATGGTGCGGTACCGGTGGTGACCGCGGCGGGCCGGCAGCTCAGATCGGCCCTGCCCGGCTTGCGTCGCGCCCTCGTCACCCTCGCCCCCGACGTGGTGGTCAGCGCGGAGGCGGCGTCGAACCTGGTCACCCTCATGGCGACGAGGACGCTGCCGCGACGTCACAGACCGCTCGTCGTGCTGCGCGAGGTGAGCAGCGCATCGGTCAGCATGAGGTCCGACCCTTACGTCCAGACGCGCGCCGCCTACCGCCTCCTGCGGTTCGCTTATCGCTCGGCGGACGCGGTCGTGACCTTGACGGACGGCGCCTCGCGCGACCTCGCCGACAACTTCGGGGTTCCCCCGTCGAAGCTGGTCAAGATGGCGTCGAACGCGGTTCTCGACGAGGGCGCGCCCGACGCGCCGGGTTTCGACGGGGACCGCGAACCCGGACTGGTGGTCGCGGTGGGCCGGCTTTCCCCGGAAAAGGATCTCGGCACCCTGATCAGGGCCTTCGCCGCCCTGCCCCGTGGCGGGCCGGCGCGTCTCGAAGTCTACGGCACCGGCCCCGAGCAGGCGGCTCTGGAGCGGATGGCCGCCGACCTCGGCGTGGCGGACCGGGTGTTGTTCATGGGCTTCGTGCTCGACCCCTTCCCGGTGTTCCGGCGGGCCTCGCTTGCCGTTTCGTCCTCGCGGTTCGAGGGCTTCGGCAATGTCATCGTCGAGGCCCTGAGCTGCGGTACCCCGGTCGTCGCCACGGACTGTCCCTACGGCCCGGCCGAGATCCTGGACGGTGGCCGGTACGGGACGCTGGTGCCGGTCGGAAACGTCTCCGCGATGGCGGACGCCATCGCCCGGGCGCTCGCCACTATCCCGGACCGCGCAACGTTGCGCGCCAGGGCGGCGGCCCACACGACCCGCCGCGCCGGCCAGGCGCTGGGTGCCATCATCGACGGTTTGGGAGACGGGGGCCCGGGGCGGTCGGTTGGCCCGACGGGTGAACGGAAGCCTCTGGAGCTTCTCCCGCCCGCTGTGCCCGAGGCCAGCCCGACGCCTGCCGGATCGCGGACGCCACGCGCCGCGAGCCCTGGGCCAAGTCAGAGTTCCGTTCAGCTGAGGTGCCGCGCGATCGACGAGCGGGACCTCGACGACGTCGTCGCCCTGCTCATGCGCGGCTTCCCGAACCGGACCGAGGACTATTGGCGGCGCGGCCTCGCCCGCCACGCGGCACGCCCTTTGCCCGTGGGACACGACAGGTACGGCTACGTTCTGGATTCGGGCGGCGAACTCGTCGGCGTCCTCCTCACGCTCTACGGTGCGGGCGGCCCCGAGGGCGGGCACGCGGTCAGGTGCAACC
>CALMOK010000295.1:0-1980 GCA_937871825.1 uncultured Alphaproteobacteria bacterium | reverse complement strand
GGTGCAACCTGTCGAGCTGGTACGTGGAGCCGTCGTTCCGATCCTACGCGACGCTCCTCGAAGGCGTCTCGACCCGGCGGCGCGACGTCGTGTTCCTGAACGTGACGCCGGCACCGCACACCTGGGCGGTGCAGGACGTGCGCGGCTTCGTGCGCTTCTGCCGCGGGCAGGTCATGGCGATCCCGATCCTCGGTCGCCCCAGGCGCGGGGTGTCCATCCGCGTCGTCGCGGCGAACGATCCGCTGGCCGACCTGTCCCCGCCGGAGCGGGCCCTCGTTCAAGACCATCGGTCCTATGGCTGCCTTTGCCTCGTGTGGAGCGACGGGGCGTCGAGCCGGCCGCTGGTGCTGCAAGCGCAGCGGATCGGCACGCGGGGGATCCTGCCACGCCTCAAGCTTCCGGTGTTCCAGCTGATCTATTGCCGTTCGGTGGACGAACTGCCCGAAGTCGCGTCGGCGTTGGGACGCCTGCTCCTGCGGCGTTACGGTATTCCCTGGGTGCTGGTGGACGCGTGCGGCCACATCGCGGGATTGCCGGGCGCCTTCCTCGAAGGGCGGCGCGTCAAGTTCTCCAAGGGACCCACGCCCATGCGCCTGGGCGACCTCGCCTACACGGAATTGGTGCTGTTTGGACCATGACGATGTGTTGCATCGGTCGACGCCAAGGCCACCTCGAACATCGTCTGCCGGAACACGAGCCGTCACGACGCGCCACGGCGGCACGGCCGTGAGCGTTCCAAGCGGCCGGCACGTGATGATCGCGTTCTGCGTCCCGGGCGCCGGCCGGTGAGCAGGCACGGCTTGTTGGTCGAGATCAGGGTCGACAGGGCTAACCTGCGTCGGTGGCATGGCGCCCTCGCAACGCGCCTTCGCGGCGCCGGCATCGGCCTGCAGGTTCACCTCCGGCTGGTGGACGATGGCGACAACGCCCTCCCCGGTCCGGTCGAGGCGCTGCTGTCGCTGGAGCGCCTCGTGCTGCGCCGATCCAAGGCGACATTGTTCGACCGTGTTCCCGACGGCGAGCCAGGGAGCCACGATCGTGCCGCCTTCGTTCCGGACGTCATCATCGACTGCACCGGGGTCGAGACCGTTCGATCCGTCGTGGGAGCCCACGTGCTCCAGCCCCGGTTTGACGGGGCGGCATCGGAGCGGGCGCTGGCGGCGGCGATCCTGGGGGGCTCCATCCCGAGGATCGAAATCCTCGATGTCGGAACGGACCGGGTCGTCTCCACGGGGGCACCAGGCAGCGGATCGCCCGGCCTGATCGGCGGGGTCGAAGCGGTCCTGTCGCGGACTTTGCTCCTCATCGAGCGCGCGTTGAGGGACCCCGATGAGGGCGTCGTTCGAACCGGCCCACGACGATCCGAGGCGCGGGATCCCTCGGTCGCCGCTTTCGCGCTGCGCAACCTCGCGACCGATTGCGCGAAGGCGATCTTCAAACTTTGCTTCCACTCGCCGCATTGGTATGTCGGATACCGCCTCCACGACGGTCCCGGCGTCCTCGAGCGGGGCGACTTGGAGGGCCCTCGCTGGACGGTGCTACCCGACTCGGGCAGAAGCTTCTTCGCCGACCCGGTCCCGGTTTCCTGGCAAGGGCGGACCGTCCTGTTCTGCGAGGAGTTCGATTACAATTTCGGCAGGGGCGTGATCTCGGCGATCGAGTTCGGCCCGGATGGTCCTGTTGGAGCGCCTATGCGGGCCATCGAGGAACCGTGGCATCTTTCCTATCCCTTCGTCATCGAGCAGGGCGGAACGCTTTACATGATGCCCGAGGCGTCGCTGACGGGCTTCGTCCCGATCTACCGCTGCGTGGCGTTCCCGAACCGATGGGAACGGGTCGGCTCGGCGCTCGAGGGCATCGAGGCGTCCGACTGCACGGTGTTCAGGCATGAGGGGAGGCTCTGGATGACCTCGGCGACCCGTGAAGGCGTTGGAGGCTACTCCGACACCCTCTCGATCCACCACGCGCCGGACCTGCTCG
>CALMOK010000294.1:7293-14115 GCA_937871825.1 uncultured Alphaproteobacteria bacterium | reverse complement strand
ACGATGGGCCGCGCGGGAGGCCGATTGACGCTCCGGCGAACCGAGCGCTAAGCCGGCCCGGAGGAGACCGGATGAGCGAGCCCGAGATCATCTGCGAGACCCGAGGCGCCGCGGGTCTCGTCACGCTGAACCGCCCGAAGGCGCTGAACGCCCTGACGTTCGCGATGGTGCGCGACCTCGCCCGCGCGCTCGACGGAGCCGACGTCGTGATGATGCTGCGGCTTCAGCGGGAGCGGATGAACGGCGGGTTCGTGCCCTCGGCGCGCGAGTACTTCCGCTTCTTCGGGCTGACCGAGGAGCGGCTCCGGCTCGCCAAGCCCGACACATTGGTGCTGCACCCCGGCCCAATGAACCGGGGCGTCGAGATCGACACCCTTGTGGCTGACGGTCCGCAATCCCTCATCCGGGAGCAGGTCGAAATGGGGGTTGCGGTCCGCATGGCCGTGCTGGAAGCCCTGGCGCAGCACCTGCCTGAGGGAAACCGCGCATGATCGAGGCCTTTCCGGCACGCCCGATGGCGCTCATCAACGCGCGGCTGATCGATCCGGAGTGCGCGCGCGAGATCCGGGGCGGCGTGCTGATCCGCAACGGGGCGATCGAGGCCGTAGGTCCGCAGGTATCGAGGAGCGCGCTGCCAGCCGACTGCGAGATCATGGATTGCGGCGGCGACGTGGTGTCGCCCGGCCTTATCGACGGCCGGGCCTTCGTGGGCGAGCCAGGGGCCGAGCACCGCGAAACCATCGCGAGCGCGACGGCTGCGGCGGCGGCCGGCGGCGTGACGACGATCGTGGCAACGGCCGAAACCCAGCCCGCCGTCGACGACCCGGCGGTGGTGGACTTCTTGCAACGTCGTGCCCGGGATACCGGTATCGTTCGGGTGCTGCCGGTCGCGGCCTTGACGCGGGGGCGCGAAGGTCACGAACTGGCCGAGATCGGCCTGCTCAAGGCCGCCGGGGCGCTCGCCTTTTCGGACGGGAACCGCTCGATCCGCAGCGCCCGCCTGATGCGGCGCGCCCTGACCTATGCGCGCGATTTCGACGCCCTCATCATGCATTGGTCCCAGGACGACGACCTCGCCGCTGGAGGCGTGATGAACGAAGGCGAACTGGCGAGCCGCCTCGGCCTTCCCGGCATTCCCTACGAAGCCGAGAGCACCATCCTGGCGCGTGACATCCAGCTCGTCGCCCTGACGGGCGGACGCTACCACGCCGCCATCGTGAGTTGCCGGCAGTCGCTCGACCTCATCGCCGCCGCCAAGGCGCGAGGGCTCCGCGTCACCTGCGGAACCACGATCAACCATCTGACCCTGAACGAGAACGACATCGGCGACTACCGCACCTTCCTGCGCGTCGCGCCTCCGTTGCGCGGCGAGGAGGAGCGCCTCGCGCTTGTCGAGGCGGTCGCCACGGGGCTGATCGACGTGATCGTGTCGGATCACAACCCGCAGGACGTCGAAACCAAGCGTCTGCCGTTCGCCGAAGCCGAACCGGGTGCCATCGGGCTCGAAACCCTGCTGCCCGCCGCCCTGCGCCTCGTGCAGGCGGAGGCTGTCGGCCTGCCGCACCTGATCGCGCGCCTGACCCTTGGTCCCGCCTGCCTGTTCGGCCTGCCGCAAGGCCGGCTCAGCCCCGGGGCACCGGCCGACCTCGTCCGCTTCGATCCCGATGAAGCGTTCGTGGTCGATCGCGACCGGCTTCACTCGCGCTGCCGCAACACGCCATTCGAGGATGCCAGGATGGAAGGTCGGGTCAAGGCCACGCTGGTGGCGGGCCGGGTGGTCTACACGGGCGGTGACGACGGACGGTTCGCATGACCGACCTGGCCGGTACGCCAACGTTCCTGCTTTGCACCGTCCTGGGTTATCTCCTGGGCTCCATCCCCTTCGGCCTGCTGCTGACCCGCCTCGCCGGCACGTCCGACATCCGCACGATCGGCTCGGGCAACATCGGCGCCACCAACGTGCTGCGGACCGGGCGCAAGGACCTGGCGATTGCCACCCTCCTTTGCGACGCCTTGAAGGGCACAGTCGCGGTTCTCCTCGCGGCTCACTTTGCTGAACCTGGGCCATGTCTTCCCGGTGTGGTTGCGGTTTCGTGGCGGCAAGGGCGTGGCGACCTTTCTAGGCTGCCTGCTTGGCTTCTCGTGGCCGGCCGGGCTCGTCTTCATCGCCGTCTGGCTGATCGTCGCGGCGACGACGCGCTATTCCTCGGCCTCCGCATTGGCGGCCAGCCTCGCCGCCCCGGTCGCCCTGGCGGTCCTGGGGCAGGGTGCCGGCGCGCTCGTCTTCTCGGCGACGGCCATCCTGCTCTGGATCGTGCACCGGGCCAACATAAAACGCTTGCTGGCCGGCCAGGAAGGCCGGATCGGCGCATGAGCCCCGAACTTCGCGCGCTTGACGACGCGGCGCTTTTCGATTGGTTGCGCCTCATCCGCAGTGAAAACATCGGCCCACGCACCTTCATGGGTCTTCTGAGGCGGTTCGGCAGCGCAGGGGCGGCGCTCGACGCCTTGCCGGGCCTGCCCGGGCGGGCCGTCAAGCTCGCCACGCCGCGCGAGATCGAATCCGAGTTGGACGAGGCGCGGCGCGGCGGGATCCGCTTCGTGGCCCTGTGCGAACCCGATTACCCGGCCGCGCTGCGAGCGGCCGATTCGGCGCCGCCCATCCTGGCCGTGAAGGGCAAGGTCGCCGCCCTGCAAAGGCCCATCATCGCCATCGTGGGGTCGCGCAACGCATCCGCCACAGGGCTGATCCTGACCGAAAGGCTTGCCCGCGGCTTCGGCGCTGCCGGTAACGTGGTCGCCTCGGGCCTCGCCCGCGGCATCGACATCAAGGCTCACCTGGCGACCCTGGACACCGGAACGGTGGCGGTGCTGGCCGGCGGCCATGGCCGCATCTACCCGGCCGAACATGCCCGCCATGTTCCCACCATCGCCGAACACGGGGCCGTGGTGTCGGAAATGCCATTCGCCTGGGAGCCGCGCGGACGCGATTTCCCGCGCCGGAACCGGATCGTCTCGGGTCTCAGCATCGGGGTGGTGGTGGTGGAAGCGGCGCGGCGCTCAGGCTCACTCATCACGGCCCGCTTCGCCAACGAACAGGGCCGCGACATCTTCGCGGTTCCAGGCTCGCCGCTCGATCCCCGGGCCGAGGGAACCAACGACCTCATCCGGCAGGGCGCCACCCTTTGCACCGGCCCTGACGACGTTCTCGACGCCCTGAGCCCACTCGTCCGGCAGAACGGCCCGACAGGCCTCCTCCGCGAGGCGTCCCCCTGGTCGAACGGGGATGACTTCTGGGACGAACTCGACTCCTCGGCGGCATCGTCTACTTCGACGTTCACCGGCACGGCGGACGACGCGATCGATGAGGTGCAGGCATCCCGCGCAGAGAACGGCGCGGGTCTGAGGTCGAGGCTGCTTGGCTTGATCGGCCCCACACCGGTTTCAACCAACGACCTGACCCGGATTCTTGACGTGTCGGTCGGCGACGTTCAATCGATCCTGATGGACCTGGAACTCGACGGCATCGTCGAACGATCCGGCGCCAACCTTGTTTCACGGCGACCAGCGCCTGGCTAACTCAATGCAGGGTTGCACAACTTGCGCGACATCGAAGCGAACGGCTGCTTCTAAACGTCAGTCGTGGGTGGCTGTTTCGCCGATTTCGCTCGCCTGCTCGCCAGTTCAGCCTCGATCCTGGCCATGCCCAGGAGGTAGGCGACCATGTCGAGGTTGGCATCGTTTGCCATTTCGATGAGCCCCGCACAGATTTCGGCGATGTAATCCGGCAAGGAGCCAACGACTGGACTCGACGTTTTTGCGGGACGGTACCTGTTACCCATGGGCTCCAAATGCGTCGAATTCTTGGGAGATCCGGTGGAAATGGGCTTTGACCACGAGTGCACCGGTGACCCTCGACGAAACGATGTCCTGTCACGTGGTGCTCTGGAATTTTTATGCAACTTACGCGAGAAAAGCAAGGAGAATGAGCGCTTGCCCCGATCCACAGGTTAAGCCTGCTTGGCGCCATGCGTCACGATATTGAACGTTGGCGCCGATCGACCGACCTGAAATGCCGATTTCACGTGGGAGAGCGGTCGCCGATGTGCCGCAACCGATCGAGGACGCCTTGCAGGATGTAGGCTGCCGCCATGCGGTCGACGACCTCGCTCCGCTTTGCGCGCGAAACATCCTGCTCGATCAGCGATCGGGTGACCGCTGCCGTCGACAGGCGTTCGTCCCAGAAGCAGACCGGAAGTGGCAGCAACGGCTTGATCTGACGCACAAAGGTGCGGGTCGATTGCGAGCGGGGTCCTTCCGAGCCGTCCATGTTGAGCGGCAGGCCGATCACCAGCGCGTCGACGTCGAACCGGGACGCGAGAGCGGCGAGGCGCTCGACGTCCTTGGTGAACTTCACCCGCTGGATCGTTTCGAGTGGCGTCGCGATCCGCCGCTCGATGTCCGATAAGGCGAGGCCGATGGTCTTGGTGCCGAGATCGACACCCATCAGGCGGCGCCGCGGCCCGACCAGGTCGATGAGCCTCGCGACGTCCACAACGGTCGATGACATGACACGCTCCCGCATTGCCGGCCGCCGGGCGACATCACCGCCATTGCCCCGCCCGATGCGGCGGTGATATAGCGCCCGCCGACGCGGTGGCTTAGCTCATCGCGCGCCGGGCACCTACACCGGCGCATCCGATCGCACGCGTCGGGGCGGCGCGCCTCGGGATGAATTCGAGGAACGATCATGTCCGTCGACCTGCCAACCGTTCGCCGCATTGCCACGCTGGCCAGGATCGCGCTGCCCGAGCAGGAAGCATCGCATCTTCAAGGGGAGATCAACGCCATCCTGTCGTTCGTGGCCGAGCTGGATGAGGTCGACGTGGCCGACGTCGAACCGATGACCTCGGTGATCCCGGCGCGGATGAGGCTCCGCCCCGACACGGTCACCGATGGCGAGATCGCCGATGACATCGTAACGAATGCGCCCGCCACCGAGGATCACTATTTCGTGGTGCCGAAGGTCATCGAATAGATGGCCCTCGAGCCCGACCCGATGCTGAGGACATGGATGGCGCGCGCATGACGGACGACCCCACACGGCTGACCCTTGCGGAGGCTCGCGACGCGCTGGCTGCCCGGTCCCTGTCCAGCCTCGACCTGACCAACGCCTATCTGGCGGCGATCGAGACGGCGCGGCCGCTCAACGGGTTTCTCAAGCAAACGCCCGAACTCGCCCGCGCGATGGCGGGAAAGGCGGACCAAAAACTCGCACGCGGCGAGGGCGGCCCACTGGAGGGCATCCCACTCGGCATCAAGGACCTTTACTGCACCAAGGGCGTCACCACCACGGCAGGCAGCCGCATCCTCGAGAATTTCGTCCCCACTTACGAGTCGACGGTGTCGTCGCAGTTGTGGCGCGATGGCGCCGTCATGCTCGGCAAGCTCAACCTCGACGAGTTCGCCATGGGGTCGTCCAACGAAACCTCGGCCTTCGGGCCCGTCGTCTCACCCTGGCGAAAGCCGGGCAGCAACGCGTCGCTGGTTCCGGGGGGATCATCCGGCGGATCGGCGGCAGCCGTCGCGGCGCGCCTGTGCCTCGGCGCTACGGCGACCGACACGGGCGGCTCGATCCGGCAGCCTGCGGCCTTCACTGGCACGGTCGGCATCAAGCCGACCTACGGCCGATGCTCGCGCTACGGCATCGTGGCCTTCGCGTCGTCGCTGGACCAAGCCGGCCCGATCGCACGCAACGTCCGCGACGCCGCGATCCTGATGACGTCGATGGCGGGTTACGACCCCAAGGACGCGACTTCGGTCGATTTGCCGGTTCCCCGCTACGAGGCGGCTGTTGGCGCTTCGGTCAGGGGCAAGATCATCGGCATTCCGAAGGAATACCGGATCGCCGGCATGCCGGCCGAGATCGAGGCCTTGTGGCATCAGGGCATCGAGTGGCTGCGCGACGCCGGCGCCAGGATCGTGGACGTGTCGCTTCCGCACACCAAATACGCGCTGCCCGCCTATTACATCGTGGCTCCGGCGGAAGCCTCGTCCAACCTCGCGCGGTATGACGGCGTACGCTACGGCTTGCGGGTTCCCGGCCGCGACATCGGCGACATGTACGGCCAGACGCGCGCGGCCGGCTTCGGCGCCGAGGTCCGACGGCGCGTCATGATCGGCACCTATGTGCTGTCGGCGGGCTACTACGACGCCTATTACGTGCGCGCTCAAAAAGTGCGCACGTTGATCAAGCAGGATTTCGAGACCGTGTACGCGTCGGGCGTGGACGCGCTGTTGACGCCGGCTACCCCCTCGGCGGCTTTCGCCATCGGCGAAAAAGAAAACGATCCGGTGTCGATGTATCTCAACGACGTGTTCACCGTGACGGTGAACATGGCGGGCCTGCCCGGCATTGCGGTGCCGGGCGGGTTGAGCGACGACAAACTCCCCCTTGGTTTGCAACTCATCGGACGCCCGTTCGAGGAGGAAACGTTGTTCTCGCTCGCCGCCGCCATCGAACAGGCGGCCCCCAAGATGGAATTGCCGGAACCCTGGTGGGCCGCGTGAGCGAGGCGACGGAGAGCATCCTTCTCGCGCCCTTGCGGGATCGGATCGACCAGATCGACGCATCGCTCGTGGACTTGCTTGGCGAACGGATGAACATCGTCAGGCAGGTGATCGACCTCAAGGCGCGGCATAGGATACCGGCGCGTCTCGACGACCGTGTCGAGGCCGTGGTCGCCCATGTTCGCTCCCTCGCGGCCGCGAAGGATTGCCCACCGGACTTCATCGAAGCCGTTTGGCGCGGCATCATCGAAT
>CALMOK010000294.1:2815-7283 GCA_937871825.1 uncultured Alphaproteobacteria bacterium | reverse complement strand
GACCATCGCCTTCGAGGAAACATTCATCGCGGATGCCACGACGTCAACGCACCGCCAGGAGAGCCATTGATGGCCAACACGGGTTCGGACAGGTTGCTGCGCGGCGCCACGGGCGACTGGGAAGTCGTCGTCGGCATGGAAATCCACGCCCAGGTCACGTCCCGCTCGAAGTTGTTCTCGGGAGCCTCGACGGAGTTCGGCGCGGAGCCCAACAGTCACGTGTCGCTCGTCGATGCCGCCATGCCGGGCATGCTGCCCGTTCTCAACGAGGCCTGCGTCGCCCAGGCGGTGCGGACGGGGTTAGGCCTCAAGGCGCGGATCAACAAGCGGTCGAGCTTCGATCGTAAGAACTACTTCTACCCCGACCTGCCGCAGGGCTACCAGATCTCGCAATACAAAAGCCCCATCGTGGGCGAGGGCGAGGTAACGGTCGACCTCACGCCGACCGAACAGTTCCGCGTCGGCATCGAGCGGCTGCACCTCGAGCAGGATGCCGGAAAGTCGCTGCACGACCAGTCTCCAACGGCGAGCTTCGTGGATCTCAACCGGTCGGGCGTGGCCTTGATGGAGATCGTTTCCAGGCCGGACATCCGATCCGCCGACGAAGCCAAGGCCTATGTGACGAAGCTTCGGATGATCCTGCGCTATTTGGGGACGTGCGACGGCGACATGGAAAAGGGAAGCCTGCGCGCCGACGTGAATGTTTCGGTCAGGAGACCGGGCGAGCCGCTCGGCACACGCTGCGAGATCAAGAACGTCAATTCGATCCGCTTCATCGGGCAGGCGGTCGAGGTCGAGGCGCGACGTCAGATCGCGATCCTGGAGGATGGCGGGGCGATCGATCAGGAAACCCGGCTATTCGACCCGTCGCGGGGCGAAACCCGCTCGATGCGCTCCAAGGAGGAAGCGCATGACTATCGATACTTCCCCGATCCCGATCTCCTGCCGCTGGAGTTCGACGACGCCTTCGTGGAAACCTTGGCGGCCGCGTTGCCCGAACTTCCCGATGCCAAGAAGTCGAGGTTCGTCACCCAATACGGTTTGACACCCTATGACGCCAGTGTCCTCGTGGCCGAGCGGGAACTCGCCGACTACTTCGAGGCTGCCGTGGCGGTCGAGCCAGCGGGTCGGGACGCCAAGCTGGTGGCGAACTGGATCACGGGGGATGTCGCGGCTTTCGCCAACGCGTCCGGTCGCGGCGTCGCCGACACGCATATCACGCCCGGCCAGGTGGCCGAACTGGTCGACCTGATTGCCGAAGGCACGATTTCGGGCAAGATCGCCAAGGACGTGCTGGCCCTGGTCATCAGGGAGGAGCGCAACAGCAAGCCTCGCGAGATCGTCGAGCGGCGCGGCCTTCGTCAGGTGACCGACACTGGGGCGATCGAGGCGGCTGTGGACACCATCATGGCCACGAACCCCGACAAGGTGGCCCAGGCCCAGGCCAAGCCCACGATGCTTGGCTGGTTCGTCGGGCAGGTCATGAAATCCACCGGCGGCAAGGCCAATCCACAGGCGGTGAACGACATCCTGAGGGTCAAGCTCGGCCTTTAAGAACGTCGACCTCGAACACTCGCGACCTGTGGATCAGCGAACCACGAGGCAGGTTGCGGAAAATTCCTTCCAGGTGCGGGAACCGGCGTTGCCGGCCTTCTTGATCGTCGACCACTGGTGCCCGCATTCGTGCATGCGAGAACGGGCGGCGACATCCGGATCGGCCGCCACGGGCTCCTGCCTCTCGACGTGACTCCCCGCCGAACCAGCGCCGTTGTGGGACGTGGATGGATCGGCGTTGCCCGATGGGGCCGCGCCGGCCGGCGAGGGGCCACCGGTCTTTGATCCCGCCGCAGGCGCCGCCAAAGCCGGATGCCAGACAACGACGGCCGCGATGACGAGGTAGGCGAAGCGACGTGATCGATGTGACATCTGCTGTTCGTTCATCCCTGGAGCACTCGCCCGCCGACGCCGAACCAGCTCGATGACTGGACGGCCGGGCCTCCTATCAAACGGAACGTTTCATCACCCGGCGGTGAGGATCGCGTCGCGAGTTTCCCCGCCATTTACCGCCCCTGTCGCCAAGGCTCAAGCTGATTGGGTCAAGGCGCAGCCTCTATCAACATTCGACGGCGAAGGCGGGCAAAGCCGCGAGTACTTTTGGCAGATCAAAAAGTTGAAGAAGGGTTGCCAAAGGTCAACGGCGGAGACGGAGGGATTCGAACCCTCGATAGGGCTTTACAACCCTATAACGGTTTAGCAAACCGCCGCCTTCAGCCTCTCGGCCACATCTCCGTGCACGAGGCGCAACGCATCGCGCCTCGGCACGACTTTATGGCTCAGCCTCTCAAGGATGGCAAGCACCGAAGCCATAGTGAACATCGGCCAGGCGGACCAACTTGATGCTGGCCCTCATCGAACGCAGCATGCCGCTGCGTTGAAGGCCGTCCTATGGGCATCACACCTGTTCAATCACGCACGGACGTTCGGACCAGAATCAGCGATCCGGCACGCTGCCTTCATCGGCTTATCAAAGCCAAGCCGTCATCCACCCGGCCGGATGGCTCGATATCTGCTGCCGGTCTATGGCCGACCAGAGAAGAGGCGACATTGGGTCCAAATTTCGTTGCCCGAATGTCACATTCCCGGCTGAAACCCCCTGTGCAGGGCATAGCGGGCAATCTTACGTTTGTGCCGGCGAGCAGTGGCAGTATGTTGAGTCGGCGAACGGGACTTCTCCCGCGCTGACATCGGAACGGAATTCTTGCAAATAACGCTTCGGCCGATCTGCCGAGTTTTGTAAGGGCAAGTCCGGGTTGATAAGGGGAATAGGGGAGCGAACAGTTCGACAAAGCTATCCAGAGACGGTCCGGTCTCGGTAATGCTTGGAACTCGCAGCAAATCTAATCCCGTTGGGTCTTTCAAACTGGAGGTTGTACTATGAAGCTCGTCAAGAGTCTTCTTCTTGGATCGGTGGCCGGCATGGCCACCATTGCTGGTGCCCAAGCTGCTGACTTGCCGTTCCGCAAGGCGGCTCCGGTGGAATACGTTCGCGTTTGCGATTGGACCGGCGCTGGCTACTTCTACATCCCGGGCACAGACACCTGCGTGAAGATC
This sequence comes from uncultured Alphaproteobacteria bacterium, assembly GCA_937871825.1. GTDB lineage: Bacteria > Pseudomonadota > Alphaproteobacteria > Rhizobiales > Beijerinckiaceae > Lichenihabitans. The sequence goes on along the minus strand of CALMOK010000294.1, from coordinate 4,172 downwards.
GGTGGCTTCGTTCGTGCTGAATACGCCTTCATCGAGCCGACCCGCGCCTTGAACCCTGCCCCGGGTGTTGGCCGTACGCCCTACCAGATCTTCCCGGGCCGTACGCGCTCTGCCAGCGGCTTCTTCGCTCGCGGTCGTATCGAAGTCGACACCCGCACGCAGACGGCTTACGGCACGTTGCGCGCCTTCGTCCGAATCGATGCCGACAGGCTGAACGGCAACTACGCCGCGTCCGGTGGCGGTAACGGCGTCTCGCAGAGCGGCACCAACGCCCATCTTGATAAGGGCTTCATCCAGTTCGCCGGCTTCACGGCGGGTCGTGTCCAGTCGTTCTTCGACTTCAACGCCGACCAGTACAACTTTGAAGGCATCGCAACGTCGGACGAGTCGGTTCAGGCGTTTGCCTATACGGCAACCTTCGGTGGCGGTTTCTCGGCAACGATCTCGGTTGAAGACCCGAATGGTTCGCGTCGCGACGGCATCGGCAACATCGCGTTCGGCAACGGCGCGATCATCACGCCCGGCGTCAACCCGGTCGGGAACACCTTGTCGACTGGCGGGGCCGGCTACGCTGGCACGCGGATCCCGGACGTGGTCGGCGTCCTCCGCGTCGATCAGGCTTGGGGTGCTGCTCAGATCGCGGCTGCCTACCATGACGTGAACACGGTTGCTGGCGGCTCGATTGATGGCACCAACTTCTCCCAGAACACGACCGAGGGCTTCGCTGTTACGGCTGGCGTTCAGATCAAGCTGCCGATGATCGCCGCCGGCGACGACATCTGGTTGCAGGGTGCGTATCAGGACGGCGCCTACCTCTACCAAGACTCGGCGAGCACGATGAGCAGCGGCTTCAACGGCTCATACCTCGGCGGCTTCCAGCATAACGACGTTGATGCTTACGCGATCGGAAACGGCCGCGGTGGCTACAACCTTCACAAGGGTTCGGGCTTTTCGGTCAACGCCGAATTCCACCACTACTTCACGCCTCAGTTCCACGACGTCCTCTTCGGTTCCTATGAAGAAGTCGGTTACGGCAACATCGTGAAGAACATCGATTGGACCCGTGGCGGTCTGGGCGATGCCTCGGAATACCGGATCGGCAACCAGTTCATCTTCACGCCCGTTCATGATTTGAACTTCGGTGTGGAAGTGATCTACGCTCATATCGACCAGACGTTGGCCCACGAGCGTGGTCAGGCCGCGACCGCTCTCCCAGCCGGAATCGCTCGGAACCCCGACGCTTTCGAAGCTCGCTTCCGCGTCGAGCGCGATTTCTGATCGGATCTAAAATTTCGAAAATCATTGGCTCGGCGCGAAAGCGCCGGGTCTTTTTTATGGCTGGTGATCGAACATGTGG
>CALMOK010000294.1:0-2805 GCA_937871825.1 uncultured Alphaproteobacteria bacterium | reverse complement strand
CATGTGGAGTAAGCTGGCTTTGTGAACGTCCTCCACCCAGAGTGGTCGGCGCGGTAGTGGACCGAGTGCGACTCGACGGAAGTGCTGCAGCTTTGAGAAGAACCGCTCGATTGGTTGCGCTATCAACAGTGCCGCTCGCTGAGCAAAGCTCCCAACGCCAATTGTTCTTGGGTGCGACATTAGGCGCGGTGTCCTGGATCGCGTCGCTGATGCGGCCGGCGTTCTAGGCCTCGTCAGGAACAAGACGGTGCGCAGACTGAGATGGTCGAGCAGCGTGTCGGCGACCTACCCTTCATGTGCCTTATAGTCAGGCCGAGCCGATCGAAATCGGGAGGCCCAGCGCGTCGACAATGAAGTGGAATTGATGGCGTCCACCAGGCAATTCGACATGCCTATCGTCCGAAATCGCACGAAGCAAGGAAAGCAAATGGTGCCCCGGGTCATAGCCTTTAGGCAGGTCGCGTCATGGCGCGCCGGATCGCAATACCTGGATATGCCATTCAGCACGCATTGATCACCGACCCCCAGCACGCCTCGTGGCTTACTGGGCAGCAACGGCTCCATCACGCGCTACTCAAAGTCGGTGGTATCAAATCGGCTCACGCCGTCGTTGGCTAACGTTCTCGCAATTGGCGGAGGATAATAGCCGATGACCCAACAGGGTTAGCCAATGCCTGACGACGATGACGAGACATGGCTTCTGGAGGAGGGTGACTGCATCGTCAGAAGGAAGGCCGCAGACGGATATTCATCGCCGAACTCTCGTGAGCGCCTCATTTAACGCTTGTGGGCGGCGGCTTACGGCATGCGCAATGCCGGCGACCTTATAACCGCTGCGGACTTGCATCCCACATTTCTGCGCGCGATGGACAGTCAGCAGCGAACGAGCTTAGATTCCCGCGCTCTACAGCCGCCTTCTCGCTATCTCATCAGTAGCTCGAGAACTTATACTTCGACCTGTTCGGCAGCATCGTCTTTGAACTCAGAGCCAAATGATGCTCACTCATTTACGAGTTTACAGATTGAAACAGAGGTTGTCCCGACATTCCAAATGGCGGGACGCTGGTTCCTTGCCCAATCGAATAAACATCGAGCCTTGGCGACGGGTGTCAAGCATCAGGCATGGCGACCAGTCAACATCAGCCACAACGAAAGCCGATTTTGCGAAACGCTTTCTCAACTGCATTAAACATCGGCCTGAATAACCAATCTTTCTATTAAGCTAGACAGCGAGAGGTCAATTTTCGTGACTTCCATAATCAGGTCAGCTGATTTTTAGAGTCTCTGCGAACAGGAACGGCGATTCGCTCAATTCCGCTCCCACATCATTATGCTACCCAGTTCACTCATCGAGTTCCATTCCGGCTTGCCGACATCGCTTGTCGTTTCAAGCGACATGAGCGCGGCAATAGCCGTCCGTGCGCGATTGACCCGGCTTTTCAACGTACCAAGAGCGCATCCGCAAATCTGGGCAGCTTCCTCATAGGCGAACCCTGAGCCACCCACGAGGATCAAGGCCTCACGCTGCTCGGCCGGCAACTTCTGCAAGGCCACGCGAAGATCTTGCAGGTCCATATGGCCATTCTGCTCGGGCACCGACACCAAGCGGGCCGCCATAGTCCCCTCGGCGTCCTCCACTTCACGGCGACGCTTCCGATATTCCGAGTAGAAGACGTTTCGGAGGATGGTGAAAAGCCACGCCGACATACTGGTGCCGGGGGTGAACGAGTTCTGGTTTATCCACGCCTTCATCAATGTTTCTTGAACCAAGTCGTCGGCTCGATCCCCATTGCCGCAGAGTGAAAAGGCAAAAGCCCGCAAGCTTGGGATGGTGCGAAGCATATCGTCCTTCAACACCGCGACATCATGGCTGGACAGCGTCTTGGATGGTGCCGAGCCTTGAGCTTTGTCGGCATCGTTCACATCCATCATCCAACCCTCCCGCAAACGCGCCGACAAAGCTGCACAGCTCGCCTTGGACTGAACGAACAGTCTAACGCGACAAACGCGAACCCATCGGTCAAGCCCCGCTTGATATCGGCGTACCGCCTTTCGAATTCAAGTTTTTACGGGTTGCTTTGGAGCAAATGGCCGAAGAAAACGGGAGAACTTGTTGGGGCGCCACTGGGCGAACCGCCAGCGGGTTCTATGGTCACCGCGTAAGTCGCCCGTTTCAAAATGGATGGATCGAGATTGGGCAAGGCCGTGCGTGACGCTTCCGAGTCGGCCAGGAGGCCGAGTGGTTTCGGCGCACCGGCTTCCGGATCGATCAACCAGAGTTCGTAGGAACGGCCCGGCGTCGCTGTGGCCGAAACCGGCGTCGTGGACAGACGTAACCCTTGCAAATCCGCCTTCATCAAGAAGGCGGGCGCCTCGTTGGTCTTCTGCAAAACAGCGATGAATTCCGGTCGCGACCTGTTTCCCGTGAACACGTCCAGAGCAACCCAAGCGGCGAGGCAGGCGGCCATCGCCATGGATGCCACGGCAACCCGGCGCCATCGCGCGACCTGCCGGTTAAGCGACACGACAACCTGCGGCGGGGCCTGCGGGGCTTGCACGCCAAGGCGCTGCGACAAGCCAAGCCTTGCGAGGATCTGCGCCCAAACTTCCGGACGCGGAGCAATCTCCGGTGAAGCTTCCACCAGCACGGTGAGCCGCTCTTCCCAGCGATTGACGGCCCAACTGAAAACCATGTCGGTCTCGCACCGTCTCGTGAGGGAAGCCCGCTCCACGGCGTCGAGCGTTCCCAGCACGAACTCACCCGCCAGCATGTCGTCGTCCTGGGGGTCTGTCATTGATCAACGC
>CALMOK010000293.1 GCA_937871825.1 uncultured Alphaproteobacteria bacterium | reverse complement strand
GTGGTCGACATACCGGTCTTCGACGGGGCGCTGGCGCGCTACGCCGATGCCGTCAAGGCAATGGACGGTTTCAGCGCCGCAAACCCCAATTCTTTTTTCACCTTCGAGGGCCAGCCGCGTTCGCTGCTTGGCAAACTGCGGGAATTCGACGAGAAACTCGCCCGCGCCAAGGGGGACGCACGACGGGGCGCCGCGAATGACCTTACCTGGTTGGTGAACGACTACAACATGATGGTGTCGAGCTCGCAATCGGCCACCACCTTTCCTCGGTGACGGCGACGCGTCGAAGCCCGACCCGTTTGGTCGGCAGGTCCTGCATGTCGGGTCATCCGCCCACACCCGTTGTTTGAGCGAGAAGCCGCGCGGGCGCACAAACCTGTGATCCGCGGTTCGGGGTTGTCCTGTCTTTCCCGGCCTTGCGATCGCAAGCTGCCGGTCCGCTTCCCAGCCGACACCGGACGACGTCGTCAATGCGTTATGCGTTGACTTGACGACTTGTTCGACTCCTGGACATTCAGCTTTGTGCGCATCCCGCAAGCAGCCGTCTATCCCCATCGCGAAGCGGCTGATCGTTCAGGAGGTGGATCGCGCAAATCGAATAGCGACCGTTCTCCACTCGCGGTCACAATTACAGCAGTGCGATCGCGCCGCCAGTTGGAGGCCACGAGAAGGAAGTCGCACAGGGTCGCAGGATTGAATGCGATGTCGCGAGCGCCCCTGTTCTCCCGCAGTTTGACGTCATCTTCCCCGGAAAACCGTCGCAGGACGTTCTTGACCGGTGTTCAGGAGGTGGCTTCCTCCTCGCTCGGTTGCAACTCGTCAAGGTTTGATCCGGCTGGGCTTGAGCGCCGGAATCTCTCGCATAGGCGTTCCCACCCATCTGATCAGATGATGGCTGCATAACCGTGTGAATGAAGCGTTATCCGTTTGCAAATAGTCCATGCACTTGATGCATGTCTGCCTGTAATAGCGGCTATCTGCTCAGTTAGTGCGCAAAAGACTATGCCTTAGTTTGAGAGTCACCCATATAGCTTGAGCAGGTCGATGGTCATTTCATTCATCAATTTCGTCCGCCAGTGGCATCGGGAACGCCGTGCTATTGAGGCGCTTGCCCAATTGAGTGACGAGCGGTTGAATGACATCGGGCTCAGTCGCGGCAACCTGGCCCGGTCGGTTCGTTACGGTCTTCGTGGTTAAAACCGCCTCCGAATGCTATGAACCACTTAGGGCGGAAACTTCGGCATTCGGTCGAGGCGTCCGGCGAAGAGTGACGACCTCTAAGCGTCGTGATTTGCCAGTCACAGATGTCCCTTCTGCCACGTTGCCGTCAGCCTATGCAGCCGGGCAGCTTCTGTTGGGAGGTGGCAAAAACAGAAGTAGGCACGCCGGCCTAAACCGGACTTTTGTTGCGGCTGGGTGTGTCTGGCACCAAACGACCGTTGGTCATGTTCAGCGATGGTCGTTGGACGATCTATCTCACCGCAGCCAGGGCCATGCCGATCTATGGTGCACAAACGCAGTTAGGCGCGACGGCTTTGCCGTGTCTAACCGGCCTGCCATCTGACTTCGCCTTTGAGGTCGTGAGGATTCAACGCGACGGCTTCGGCACTCAAAATGTTTTCAGCGGGCTAATCCCTTGCTGTGCGCCTAATCGCTCGGAGCGCAGAGCCTGTCTAGCGCCCAATCCCTCGCCGCTAGGCATCAAACTCGGCTGTCCGTCGTCAAGGTTTTTGAGACAGATTGCGGCGTGATCTAAGGGAGGATATGGCGCACCTGGGTTGATTTCACGCGGCTTGCTGATGGTGCTGCAAGCACCGCTGCAGCATCGTATGGCGCTTGATGCGTTGGCGTTCGAGCCTGATGGCTTCACCTTGTCCGGTTTTGACGTCGACCGGGGTGAGATTGTCCAAGCTCTCGTGGTAGCGCTGGTTGTTATAATGCTCGACGAAGGTTTCGATCTCGGCCCGTAGGTCGCCGGGCAGGTAATAATGCTCGAGCAGGATCCTGTTCTTCAAAGTCTGATGTCAGCGCTCGATCTTGCCCTGGGTCATAGGGTGGTACAGAGCGCCCCGGATGTGCCGGCTGCTTTCGCGATCGAGCCACTCGGCTAACTTGCCTGACACATAACTCGCGCCGTTGTCGGAGAGCAGCCGTGGGCGATGAACGACAGCCACCTGATCGAGGCCGGACGCCTGCAAAGCCAAGTCGAGCGCGTCGGTGACGTCGCCGGCCGTCATGGTGGTGCAGAGTTTCCAGGCCACGATGTAGCGCGAGAAGTCCTCCAGCACGGTCGAAAGGTAGCACCACCCTCCGCTTGCCACCCCGACCTGCTACGCAGGTCGTGGCCCCTGACATTGCTCCGCCGATACGAGGGCCTCGTGGGTCGCGTCGAGCGGAACCAGCGTGATGTTCGAGAAGCCGGCACCGAACACCTGGGCCGCCGCCTCGGGGTCTGCCCAGATGTTAAATTCCGCCGAAGGAGTGATGTTGGATTTGTTGATGGCGCCGCCCATGATGATGAGCTGACCCACGTTGCCGACAAAGGCCGGATCGATCGCGATGGCTGCGGCAACATTGGAAAGCGGACCCACGGCGACAAGCGTGATCTCGCCCGGCGATTGCGCAAGCTTTTGGCTCAGGAACACGGGGGCGGGCAAGCCCTGCTTTGCGCCCGTGGGCGCAGGAATGGGAAGAACCTCCAAATGCACCTTCGGGTCACGTTTGGTGGCTCGAGATACGGGAAAATCAGTTCGGACGACCGGGTGGGGAAGCCCCTCATAGACCGGGATGTCGCCGCGCCCGACCCATTCCAGCGTTCGCAACGTGTTGTCGGTGCATTTGGCAACCTCGACGTTGCCGTTGACGTCGTGCAGGCCAGCAGATCGAGCTCGGGGTGAAGGGCCGCAAGCATGATCGCCACGGCATCGTCCGTGCCGGTGTCCACGTCCAAGATCAATCGATGCGCCATGTCACCTGCCCGTCTGCGTCGACTATGTGAGGTCTTCTTCATTAGATTGTCAATACAATGTTACATCGCTTCGTATCACATTCGTCCATCAATTGGGCAGTTTGCGATTGCGGACCTCTGTCGCGCGGGCTAACGAGAACGGATAAAGAGGCTTTTATTCATGCAACGATCGATCGGAAAACAGCGGAACGCGTCATCGATCCCGGAAGACGCGGAACTCGACAGGGTCCCGGACCAGATCTATGAAACGGTTGTCAGCGCCATTCTTGATCGAGCCCTCGATCCGGGAACGAAGCTGCCCGAGGACATCTTCTGCAATCATTACGGGGTCAGTCGCACGATCGTGCGCATCGCGATCCATCGGCTGCAATATGACAAACTAGTCGAGATCCAGCGCAACCGAGGTTGCTTCGTCACCGTCCCGAGCGTCGCAGAGGCGATCGACGTTCTCGGCGGACGCAAGGCGATCGAGCCGTCGATCATCAAACGGGTATGCGACGTCAACACGGAAGCCGATCGAGCGCTTTTATCCGCCCATGTGAACCTTGAAGACGAGGCCTACCGCAGCAACGACCATCGTGCGGCCCTGCGTCTTTCGGGTCAGTTTCACCTGTTGTTGGCAGGCATTGCCGGCAACAGTTCCGTTGATAGGTTCTTGCATAACCTGATCTGCCGGTCGGCGCTGGTAATCGCGACCTACAGCAACGTGACTGGGTGCTGCAAGGCTCACGACCATCGTCGGCTGATCGACCTTTTGGGCGCCAAGGATGCCGAAGGGGCTGCTCGGCAAATGACGCTTCACCTCGACCACATCGAACGCGATCTCCTTCATGTTGGCGAGGCTCAAGAGAAACCGGGTTTGGAAAGCATTCTGGCCCGCTACAGCAAGGGAGGTACACGGGCGGCGAAAACCGGCGCGCTGCGGCTTGTCGAGGCGGATAAGCCGGGCGCTGTCCCATGTCGCTGATCCTGGCGGGGAAAAATGCGCTCGTGGTCGGCGGCGCCGTCGGGATCGGCCGGGCGATATGCCAGGCCTTTGCTGAAGCGGGGGCAAACGTCGTCGTGGCTGACCGGGGCTGGGCTCTCGAAAAGGAGACGCTGCTCGGCCTGCTCACATCCTATGACGTTCAAGCAACGGCTTTGGAAATCGACGTGACCGACGAGGCGAGCGTTGCGGCCGGCGTGTCATCGGCCGTGAGTGCCCTTGGACACATCGACATCATGGTCAACAACGCCGGGATAACGAGCGCCGGGGCGCCCCTCCATCTCCAGAACTGGGATTTGTGGAACCAGATCTTCAGCGTCAACGTCATGGGCGTCGCCTACGGAATGAAGCATATTATGCCCTATAGGCTGTCGCGACACGCCGGACGGATCATCAATACGTCATCACAATTGGCCCACAAGCCTGTTGCGAACCACGGCGCCTATTGTGCCTCCAAGGCGGCCGTGACGGCTCTCACCGCCAGCGTGGCGTCGGAAGTCGCCGGGCAGGGAATCACGGTCAACTGCATCTGTCCGGGAATGACCGATACCGCCATGCTTTACGTTGGCGGGACGGATTTCGTCGCGGAAAAATTGAACGCCTTGCCGATCGGACGTGCCGGAACGACGTCGGAAGTGGCATCCGCCTACGTCTATCTCGCTTCCGATGCCGCAAGCTTCTTCATAGGGCAGAGCTTGTCGCCCAACGGCGGCGACGTGATGTGGTAGGCGCGCAACCTTCGAAGACATGCGGGGGACGGACAGGATCACCGAAGGTCCGGCGCTGTCATCCTGGTGTCGCGACGCCCAAGCCGACCCGTCAATTGGCCGTTATCACCCTTTGCGACATACGGGCCGGTTTCCCAATCAGGTAACCCTGGATCACATCGCAGCCGAGCGAGCGCATCAGATCGCGTTGGCTTTCCGTCTCCACGCCTTCAGCCAGCGTTGCCACGCCGAGATCCCGGCCGATCTGGATCACACCTTTC
>CALMOK010000292.1:1312-4778 GCA_937871825.1 uncultured Alphaproteobacteria bacterium | reverse complement strand
CGATGGAGGTGGCGACCGCATCCACGAGGTGATGGGCGACCTCGACGGGCATGAAGGCTCGGCGGCGACGGCTCAAATGACCGAGCCATCCGGCGGCCGTGTCGCGCTCGTGCGTCGAGGAGGCTTCGGGCCACACATAAAGCGGGTGGAGCCCCGCGTGGAAGGCGAAGCGCGCGCTTGTCGCCGGATTGAAGGGCGCGGGCCGGCCGGCGATGATGTCGCACACCAGACCGTCAACGAAACGCAGGGCGGACAGCTCGCGCGACCGACGGGCGATCGTTTGCGCTCGATGGTTAGCCCAGATCCATGACGCCCAGCCTTCCGCCGCGAACCATTCGGTTGCCGCCCGTTGGCCCCGATCCTCGATGACCACCGCGTCGACGGACCTTAAGGGCTCTCCCATGCGCGACTGGCTTCCGTACAACCTCCAGGCCTGGGCGGCGACGCAATCCGTCAGATGTTTCCGGAGGCAGTCGGGCAGGGGCGCCGCCAAACTGACAAGGCCAGGGAAAAGCCTGATATACTCATCCGGGCCGCATCGATCCCAACTTCGAACCGCCGCCGCCTCGCTCCATCCATCCTCGGCGAAACCATTACCCCAAATGGATCCAGCGACGCGGTGCTTCCTGGCTGCCATGCTGCGGCGTCCTTCTGGAACCGAGATCGAACGGTCGACACCCACCGGGCATCGCGACGGCGACGAAAGACGCGATCCGGTGAAGGACGGGCTTGGCGTTCCGACGTCGCGCCCGAGATCGGCCGCCGTCATGGTCAATAGCAACCCTTGGCGCGAAGCACGGCAGGAACGGTCTTGGCCATGATGGACAAGTCACCGAGCAGACTCCAGTTGCTCACGTATTCGGCGTCAAGCTGCACGCGCCGGCCATAGGACACATCGTTGCGGCCGCCAATCTGCCAAAGACCGGTCAGGCCGGGACGGACCTTGTAGTATTGCTGAATCTGGGCTCCGTAATATCGCACCTCGTCCTGGACGATGGGACGAGGACCCACCAGGCTCATCTCGCCCCTCAGCACGTTTACGAACTGCGGAAGCTCGTCGACGCTGGACTTCCGCAAGGCCTGGCCGAGCAGCGTGACCCGCGGATCCTTCTGCAGCTTGCGGGTTTGTTCCCATTCGGCTCGCGCCTCGGGATTGGTGGCGAGGTGGCGCCGCAAGACGTCGTCGGCGTTCACCGCCATGGTGCGGAACTTGAAGCAGAAAAAGGCCCTGCCGTCCTTGCCGACGCGCTTGTGCCGGTAGAACAGCGGCCTGCCCTGGGAAGCCAGGAGAACAAGGGTGATGGTCAACAGCAGGGGTAGCAGCGCTAGTGTGGCGATCAGAACCAGGCTCACGTCGAGTCCCCGCTTGACGACCCGCAACGCCGCTTTCCCATCGGACCTCGCCCCGATGCCTCCCGAAAGGCCGGAAGGCGGGGCGGCACGCACAGCGGAAGTTGAGATTTCTACCACGATCGAACCCTCAATCTAAGGTTGTGTTTAAAATCCCTACGACCGGTTTAACGAAACGGCAACCATTTTTTTTGCACCGCAGCGAATTATGAAAAGAATAACCGTGTCAATGCTGTTGTTAACTATTTGAGAGCTCGCTGGGCGGTGCTGAGACCCTCTCGCAACGCAGTTGCGGGATAAAAACACAACTTATGCTTGCAGATGCAGCATCAATGGCGTCATACAGGTCGGATTGGGCCGGTCCTCATCGCCGCCGCGCCCCACACCTCCGGTTGCAGGTTGCCGTCATGAGAGTGGCCATCATTCATTATTGGCTTGTGGGAATGCGCGGCGGCGAAAAGGTCGTCGAGGCGCTTTGCCGGCTTTATCCTCAGGCCGATATCTTCACCCACGTTTATGTGCCGGATGCCATGTCGCCGGCCATCAAGGCGCATCGCGTCCAAACCTCGTTCATTTCTTCCCTGCCGCGCCCGGCCAAGAACTACAAGCGCTACCTGCCGCTGATGCCGATGGCGCTCGAGCAGCTCGACCTGCGCGGCTACGACCTGATCATTTCGAGCGAGTCCGGGCCCAGCAAGGGCATCATTCCGCCGGCCGGGGCCTTGCACGTCTGCTATTGCCACTCACCGATGCGCTACATCTGGAACATGTTCCACGATTATCGCGAGCAGAGCGGCCGGCTGACCAAATTGTTGAAGCCGCCGTTGTCGCACTACATCCGCAGCTGGGACGCCATTTCGGCAACCCGCGTGCACCAGTTCGCCGCCAATTCACGAACGGTGGCGCAGCGCCTGCAGACCTATTACCGGCGCGACTCCACGGTGATCTATCCGCCGGTCGACGTGGACGCCTTCGAGCCGGTGCCGGCGCGCGAGATCGGCGACTATCACCTGATGGTGGGCGAACTCGTGGCCTACAAGCGGCCCGACCTCGCCATCGAAGCCTTCAACCGCACCGGCCAAAAGCTGGTGGTGATCGGCGGTGGGGAGATGCTGGCCAAGTTGCGCGCCCAGGCCAACGACAACATCACCTTTCTGGGACCTCAGCCCTTCGACCAGTTGCGCCATCACTACGCGCGCTGCCGCGCCCTTGTTTTTCCGGGCGAGGAGGATTTCGGCATCGTGCCCGTCGAAGCCATGGCGAGCGGGCGGCCGGTTGTCGCCTATGGCCGGGGAGGGGCGCTGGAAACCATCGTCGAGGGCCGCACCGGCACCTTTTTCAAGAACCAGACGGCCGAGGAGCTGATCGCGGCCTGCGAACGCGCCGAATCCATGCGGTTCGACCCGGCCGAACTCGTCGCCCACGCAGGCGGCTTCAACCCCTCCCGTTTCGCGACCCGCATGAAGGCCTTCGTCGAAACGAGTTGGAAACAGGCGGACGCGGCCGCGAGTTCGGCTTTCGCGGCTTTTCCGGTCGAACCCGATCGCGAGCTTTTGCGCGCCTGAAGGGCGGCGGCATCGATCCTCGCGGGTCCGACAGCGCGGCCTGCCGGTCGGGACGATCCCGGATCTGATCGTCGATGATCCAGCCCTCCCGGCGAACCAATAACCGTGCCGCGCGCTTACCGACGAGCCTTCGCGCGAAACGGGATCCGGTAATGATGGACAAGGCTGGTGAGAAGTCGCCTCACCTCGACGAGGCGCAGCAACAGCAGGCCGCCGACAACACGCTGCTCACCCCCCTGGTGATCCACGAGATCATTCGGGAACAGGGCCAGAAGCACCTGGATCGCCCGCTCGGTGGCCTGGCCTGGTCGGGCTTGGCGGCCGGCTTGTCGATCGGCTTCTCGTTCATCGTGCAGGCCTACCTGAAGGCGGGGTTGCCGGACGCGCGATGGAGCGTGCTGGTGCATGCCTTCGGCTACAGCCTGGGATTTCTGATCGTCGTGCTCGGCCAGCAGGAATTGTTCACCGAAACGACCCTGACGGCCATGATCCCCGCCCTGACGGCCCGCAAGCTGGCGACGCTGATCGGAACCTTGCGGGTCTGGGGCATC
>CALMOK010000292.1:0-1302 GCA_937871825.1 uncultured Alphaproteobacteria bacterium | reverse complement strand
GGCACGCTGCTGTTCGGCGTTCTGGCCGCCCGGTTGGACCTGTTTCCGCCCGACGTTCGTGTCGCGATGGCTCAACTGTCGGCTTTGACGATGGCCTACCCGTTCGGCCATACCCTGGCGACGGCGGCGCTGTCCGGCTGGCTGATCGCCCTGATGGTGTGGCTGCTGCCAGGCGCCGGGCCGGCGAGGCCGCTCATCATCGTCGCCCTCACCTATGTGGTGGCGCTTTGCCAGTTCCCGCACGTGATCGCCGGTTCGGTCGAGGCGTCTTTCGGCGTGGCGTCCGGCGCCGCCAGCCTGGGCGACTACCTGTTCGGCTTTCTGGTGCCCACCCTGATCGGCAACATCATCGGGGGAACGGCCCTCGTCGCTTTGCTGAACCACGCGCAGATCGCGGGCGAGTTGGGCCACTCCGGCGAAGAAGGTCATGAGCCCGATGCTACTTCTTGACGTCGCCCAAGGGTGAAAGGGGTGTGGCAGCGGCGTCCCGGCGTTTGTCGAACCGTCCGCGTCCGCGCCAATGGCTCACGTAGCTGGAAAAACCGAGCCCCAGCCCATAGCCGACTTCCGCGCAGGCCAGGAAAACCAAGCTCCAGCCGATCGTCGGTCCCACGGGAAATCCGCGAAGCAGGCCGAAGAAGCATCCGGCGACGGTCGCCGCGACCAGCCCGAGCGCGAACTGGACGATCGGCATCAGGTTGGAAAAAACAGCCCCGACCAGCAAGGCCATAAGCCAAAGGATCGCCATTGCAGTCTCCGCGCCGAATCGGCTACCGATCCTCGACCCACGATCATCCCTATCCCAAGTTAATAATAGCGTAACCAGGCCGATCGCTGAATAAAATCTTGCGGCACGGGAGCGCGCTTCCGCATCGATCCCCGACGACCGATCGAAGCAATCAGGCCGCCACGTCCAGCCGCGCTCGCTTCCGAGACTCCGCCAGCAACTGGTAGGAGCGCAATCGGGCCTCATGATCGAAGATCGCACCGGCGACCATGAGTTCATCCGCCCCGGTTTGCTTGGCGAAACCCTCCAGCCCATCCCGCACGGTATCGGGCGAGCCCACGAATGAGCAGGCCAGCATGCGCGAGGCCTGGGCCTTTTCGGCCGGGTTCCAATAGGTCTCGATATCGTCGATCGGTGGCTGAAGCAGGCCCCGCGTGCCCCGGAACATGTTGGTGAAGGCCTGCTGCGTCGAGGTGAAAAGCCGCCGCGCCTCGGCGTCGCTGTCCGCCACCACGACGTTGACGCTCACCATGGCGTGTGGGCGGGACAGCTGCTGCGACGGTTGGAAGTACGCC
>CALMOK010000291.1 GCA_937871825.1 uncultured Alphaproteobacteria bacterium | reverse complement strand
CACGGTTGAAAGCTGGCGCAACGACGATCTCGCGGTCTGGCAAAGCAAGATCATCCCGGCTTTCGAGAAAACGCATCCGGGCATCAAGCTCAACTACCAGCCCACCGCCCCGAAGGAATACAACGCCGCGCTGAACTCCAAGCTCGACGCCGGCACGGCGGGCGACATCATCGCCTGTCGGCCTTTCGACGCGTCGCTGGAACTCTTCAAGAAAACTCAATTGGCCAGCGCCAACGACATTCCGGGCATGACCAATTTCGGCCCGGTCGCCAAGGCCGGATGGAGCACGGACGACGGAAAGACCACCTATTGCGTGCCGGTCGCCGCCGTCCTGCATGGCTTCATCTACAACAAGGACGCGTTCGAGAAGGTCGGCATCACGGCGCCGCCGAAGACCAACGACGAATTCTACGCCGACCTCGACAAGATCAAGGCCGATGGCACCTATGTGCCGCTCGCCATGGGAACGCCCGACCAGTGGGAGGCCGCCACCATGGGCTACCAGAACATCGGGCCGGATTATTGGCGCGGCGAAGACGGCCGCAAGGCGCTGATCGCCGGCACCGAGAAGCTGACCGACACGCAATGGGTCGAGCCGTTCCGGCAACTCGCCAAATGGGCGCCCTACATGGGCGAGGGCTTCAAGGCCCAGTCCTATCCCGACAGCCAGAACCTTTTCACCCTCGGCCGCGCCGCCATCTACCCGGCGGGCTCGTGGGAAATCCAGCAGTTCACCAGTCAGGCCCAGTTCCAGATGGGAGCGTTCAAGCCGCCGCTGCCCAAGGCGGGCGACCAGTGTTACCTGTCGGACCATGTCGACATCGCCTTCGGGATGAACAGCAAGACCAAGAATCCTGAGGCGGCCAAAACCTTCCTGGCCTGGGTGGCCTCGCCCGAGTTCGCGCAGATCTACTCGTACGCGCTGCCCGGCTTCTTCAGCCTGCAAAACGGCACCGTGGAGCAATCCGACCCCCTGGCCAAGGAATTCGTATCCTGGCGCGAGGGTTGCAAGTCCTCCATCCGGTCGACCTATCAGATCCTTTCGCGCGGAACGCCCAACCTCGAAAACGAGACCTGGGTGGAATCCGCCAACGTGATCAACGGAACCGACACGCCCGAGCAGGCCGCGCAGAAACTCCAGAAAGGTCTGGAGGCTTGGTATAAGCCCGCGAAGTAAGCACGACGGTCCCGAGCGGCGACGTCTGATGACACAAATCGAAAGGCTCGCCGCCCGAGGGCTCGCCACTGACACGCCGTCGACGCCGGCCGCGACGGACACCATCGTTCAGGCTCGAGCGCGGCGCTGGCACATCCTCGTGTTTCTGGCGCCGGCGCTTCTTGTCTACACCGCCCTCATGATCGTGCCGCTCGCCGAAACGCTGCGCCTCGCCCTGTTTCGCAGGGTCGACGGTCTGCCCGTCTTCGTGGGCTTCGACAACTTCCACCTGCTGTTCTTCGACGCGCGCTGGTCGGCGCATTTCTGGTTGGCGCTGCGCAACAACTTCTACTTCTTCGCCCTCAACATGCTGCTGCAGAACCCCATCGGCATTGCCCTGGCGGCCTTGCTGTCGCTGCCGAAGTTGCGGGGACGGGCCTTTTATCGCACCGCCTTTTTCCTGCCCACCATGCTCTCGTTCGTGATCGTGGGCTTCTCCTGGAAGCTCATCCTCAGCCCCCTCTGGGGCGTCGCGCCCACCATCCTTGCGGCCGTCGGCCTCAAGGGCTGGTTCCATCCCTGGCTCGGGCAGGAGTCGAGCGCGTTGACGACACTCGCCCTGATCTCGATCTGGCAATATGTGGGCATTCCCATGATGCTGATCTACGCGGCGCTGCTGGCCATCCCCGAAGAGTTGACCGAAGCCGCCGATCTCGACGGCGTGACCGGCTTTTCGCAGTTCTGGAAGATCAAGCTGCCGCTCATCCTGCCCACCATCGGGATATGCTCGATCTTGACCTTCGTGGGCAACTTCAACGCGTTCGACCTCATCTACACGGTTCAAGGCGCGCTCGCCGGGCCGAACTTCTCGACCGACATCCTTGGCACCTTCCTGTTCCGCACTTTTTTCGGCAACCAGCTCCAGCTCGGGGACCAGAACATGGGCGCCACTATTGCGACAGCCATGTTCCTGATTATCCTGGCCGGAGTTTCGGCCTACCTTTTCGGCGTCCAGAACCGGATGCGGCGCTATCAGCTATGACGTTTCCCGCCAGTCCGATGCGAATGCCGCTTGCCCGGGCCGCCGTGCATGCCGTGCTGCTCCTTTATACGGCACTCTGCCTGGGTCCGGTGCTGCTGGTCGTCATGAACTCGTTCAAGACGCGGGCATCGATCTTCAGCGCGCCCTTGAGCCTGCCGGGTCCGGGAAGCTTCGACCTCGTCGGCTACATGACCGTGATCGGCCAGGGCGTGTTCCTGAACTACTTCGTCAATAGCCTGATCGTCACCGTCGGCTCCATTGCGGCGGTGCTGCTGTTCGGCGCCATGGCGGCTTTCGCGCTCAGCGAATACCGGTTCCGCGGCAACCGGGCCCTTGGTCTCTTCCTGGCGCTCGGCATCATGGTGCCGATCCGGCTCGGCACGGTCGCCATCCTCGACATGATGGTGGCGAGCCGCTTGGTGAACACGCACCTTGCCCTGATCCTCATCTACACGGCGCAAGGGTTGCCCATCGCGGTGTTCATCCTGTCAGAATTCATGGCGGGCGTGTCCAAGGACCTCAAGGACGCGGGGCGGATCGACGGCCTGTCGGAATACACGATCTTCGCCCGCCTCGTGCTGCCCCTGGTCCGCCCGGCGATCGCCACCGTGGCGGTGTTCACCATGATCCCGATCTGGAACGACCTCTGGTTTCCGCTCATCGTGGCGCCCGGGGAAGCGACAAAAACGGTGACCTTGGGGGCACAGGTGTTCATCGGGCAGTTCGTCACCAACTGGAACGCCGTTCTGGCCGCCCTCTCGCTGGCGATCCTGCCGGTGCTGCTGCTCTACCTCATGTTCTCGCGGCAACTCATCCGCGGCATCACGGCGGGGGCCGTCAAGTGACCAGCCCCTTGCGCACGCTGGTGGTGGGCCTCGGGCAGATGGGCCGCAGCCACGCCCTCGCCTATCATCGCAATCCGGGTTTCGAACTGATCGGGCTGGTGAATCGCTCGCCCGTGAGCCTGCCGGCCGAGTTGCGGCATTACCCGTTCGGCGAGAGCTTCCAGGCGGGGTTGGACGCCAAGCCGGACCTCGTGTCGATCAGCACCTATGCGGAAAGCCACGCCGATTACGCGATCGCCGCCATGCAGGCCGGCGCCCATGTCTTCGTCGAGAAGCCGTTGGCGCCGAGCGTCGAGGATGCGAAGCGCATGGTGGAAACCGCCCGCCGCACGGGCCGCAAGCTGGTGGTCGGCTACATCCTCCGCCACCATCCGAGCTGGCGCGCCTTTATCGAGCAGGCCCGCACGCTTGGGCCGCCGTTCGTGATGCGGATGAACCTCAACCAGCAATCCTCGGGACCCGCCTGGGAAATCCACAAGCGGCTGATGCGAAGCACCAGTCCGGTCGTCGACTGCGGCGTCCATTACATCGACGTCATGCTGCAGATCACTGACAGCCGCCCCGTCCAGGTGCGGGGCATGGGTGTGCGGCTTTCACCCGAGATCGCCGACACCCAGGTCAATTACGGCCATCTTCAGATCATCTTCGCCGACGGATCGGTCGGGTGGTACGAGGCGGGTTGGGGACCGATGATGTCGGAGACTGCCTTTTTCGTGAAGGACGTGATGGGGCCGCGCGGCGCGGTTTCTATCATCATGGACGAGGGCACGTCCTCGGCCGACATCGACGCCCACACCAGAACGACGCGCCTGCGGCTGCACAAGGCCGAGCGGAGTGCGGATGGCGCTTTCCTGGCCGTCGACACGATGATCCCGATGGATGACGAGCCGGACCATCAGGCCCTGTGCGAGCGGGAACAACAGTTCGTCCTGGAGGCGATCCGTCACGACGTCGATCTCGACGCCCACATGCGCGACGCCGTGCGATCGCTCGCCGTCGTCCTGGCGGCGGAACGCTCCATGCGCGAACATCGCGCCATCGACCTTTGAGGGGCGCATGGGTTCGCTACAACTGCAGGCCGTCCGGAAAAGCTTCGGCAAGGTGGATGTGCTCCAGGGGATCGACCTCGACGTGGCCGACGGCGAGTTCGTCGTCTTCGTGGGGCCGTCCGGCTGCGGGAAGTCCACCCTGCTGCGCATCATCGCGGGCCTCGACGAGCAGACCTCGGGCAACCTCCGGATCGACGGCAAGGTGATGAACGGCGTGCCGCCCGCCAAGCGCGGCATCGCCATGGTGTTCCAAAGCTACGCGCTTTATCCGCACCTCACGGTGGCCAAGAACATGGGGCTGGCGCTCGCGCAGGAAGGCATGCTCCAGGCCGCGATCAACACCCGCGTCGCCGCCGCCTCCGCCCTGCTGCGGCTCGATGCGCTGCTCGATCGGCGCCCCGCGGAACTGTCGGGCGGACAGCGCCAGCGCGTCGCGATCGGGCGGGCCATCGTGCGGCAGCCCAGCCTCTTCCTGTTCGACGAGCCGCTCTCCAACCTCGACGCCGCCCTGCGGGTCGGCACCCGGATCGAGATCGCGAAGCTGCACCGGCAACTCGGCGCCACGATGGTCTACGTGACCCATGACCAGATCGAGGCCATGACGCTCGCCGACCGCATCGTGGTCATGAACGCTGGCGTGATCGAGCAGGTCGGCCGGCCCATCGACCTCTACAACCGGCCCGCCACCCTGTTCGTGGCCGGCTTCATCGGGTCGCCCACCATGAACTTCATCGGCGGGGCGGATGCCGCGCGGGTGAACGCCACCACGATCGGCGTACGGCCCGAACACCTCAGGGTCGCCCCTGAAGGCGACTGGATCGGCCAAGTGTCGCACGCCGAGCACCTCGGCGCCGACACCATGCTCTACGTCGAGGTTCCGGAAATCGGGCTGGTGACGGCTCGCATCCTGGGCGATGTGGTTCACGACGTCGGCGACCGCGTCGGCCTCACGCCTCAGAGTGGCAAGATCCATCGTTTCGACGCGGACGGTCGCGCGATCACACCCTGAGGGGCATCGGCCAAGCCGACGACCGGCTCACCGCCAGGGTTCTCAGCCGAAGTGGATCTTGTCCCGCGCCTTGTCGACCTTGGGCAGGGCCAGTGCCAGGCCGATGATCGCGCACAGGATCGGGTACCAGGGCGTGTAATAGGTCTGCACCGTGGGTCCCAGCATGCCGGCGCGGACCATCTCGTAGCAATGGATCGTCGGCATATACCAGGCGAGGCGCTGGGCGGAGTCGGGCAGCCAACTCACCATGAAGAAGAACCCGCACACCGGAAGCATGAGATATTGGAACGGCTGCACGAACCGTTCGGCCGCCTCGTAATATTCTGTCAGCACCGCGAAGATGATCATCAGCGAATAGGCGAGAAGCGCCAAGATGAGCCAGCCCATCAGCACGAGCCCGACATCGTAAAGCGGGTCCATCAGGTTGAGCGTGATCAGGATCCAGTAAACCACCATGAAGGCGATGGTGCAGCCGCCGATCTCCAGCACCAGCGTAGCGATCGTGCAATCCAGCAGCGTGATGTCCCGATGGTAGAGCAAGGGCCCGCTACGGCGGAACATGAACACGCCGACCCCGGAGATGTGGCGCCACAAGGTCAGCGGGAGATAGCCCGTGACGAGCAGCGGGATCAGCGCGATGCCGTTCTCCTCATGGCCCTGGATCAGGGAGCGGACCACCAGCACCCCGCAGCAGAGGATCATCGGCTCAAGCACGATCCACAGAAAGCCGATGTTGCCGCGTCCGTATTTCGTCATGAGTTGACGGATCATCAGCGCCATCAGCACGCGGCGCTGCACCGCCAAGGCGACGCTCAAGGAACCCAACTGCTCGCCAGCCTCGTTGGTGGTGAAAGGCCGCTCGATTGGGCTCACATCGGTCATCGTGATGGTCTCGTTGAACGTCGGATCGTCGTCGCACGCGGGCTTTACTGGCGCGGCATGTCGAATTCGAGGCCTCTTAGCGGACCAGCACGTTGCTGAACCGCCAAGGGTCGGTCCGGTCGAGCTCCTCGGGGAAAAGGCCGCCTCGGTCCTGCAACGGCGTCCAATCGGTATAAACGCCGACCACCGGCCCGAGGTAAGGCATCTGGACCTCCAGGCAGCGTCTGAAATCCATCTCGTCGGCTTCCACGATCCCCCGCTCCGGGTTCTCGATCGCCCAGACCATGCCGGCGAGCACCGCCGAGGTCACCTGCAGGCCGGTCGCGTTCTGGTAGGGCGCCAGGGCCCGCGTGTCCTCGATCGAGAGTTGCGAGCCGTACCAGTAGGCGTTCTTGGCGTGCCCGTAGAGCAGCACGCCAAGTTCGTCGATCCCGTCGAGGATGTCGCCCTCCCCCAGGATGTGCCACGCGGGCTGGCGCACCCATTGGGCGCCCGCCATCTCGTGCAGCGACAGCACGGCGTCGTCAGCCGGGTGGTAGGCGTAGTGGCATGTCGGGCGATAAACGGGCTTGCCGTTTTCCGACACCGTGAAGTAGTCGGCGATCGAGATGGACTCGTTATGGGTCACCAGGAAGGCGTGCTGGGGACCGGCCGTCGGCGTCCACGAACGGACCCGCGTTCCCGCGCCGGGCCGCATCAGGTAGATGGCGCAATCGGGGCCGAAATCATGCCGCCGGCCTTCGGGCGGCAGGTCGCCCTCATGGGTTCCCCAGCCGAGTTCGGCCGGCTGGAGGCCCTCGGACACGAAACCCTCGACCGACCACGTGTTGACGAAGACGCCGCGCGGCTTCGGGATCTTGGCCCGCTGGGTGTCGCGCTCGGCGATGTGGATGCCCTTGATGCCGAGTTCGCGGGCGAGGCCGCCCCAGTCCTCGCGGGTGCGGGGCTCGCCCGCCGGGGTGCCGGTCGCTTCCGCGATGTCCAGCAAGGCCTGTTTCACGAACCAGGACACCATGCCGGGGTTGGCCCCGCAGGTGGTGACAGCCGTCGACCCACCCGGATGGGCGCGCTTGGCATCCATCATGGTTTCCCGAAGCGCGTAATTGGAACGCTGCGACACGGTGAGCCGCGTGTCGGTGTAGAACCCCGGCCAGGGCTCGACGACGGTGTCGATGTAGAGCGCCCCAAGGTCGCGGCAAAGCTGAACCAGGGCAACCGACGACACGTCGACCGACAGGTTCACCAGAAAACCCTGGTGGCCGCCCGCGGTGAGCAGGGGCCGCAGTTCCTCCACATAATTATCCACCGTCAGGCCCATGTGCCGGAACGCGATTCCGCGTTCGTCCAGCAAGGCCCGATCCTTGTCGTCGGGCGCGATCACCGTCATCCGGGCCTTGTTGAAGCCCAGGTGGCGCTCGATCAAGGGAAGCACGCCTTTGCCGATCGAGCCGAACCCCACCATGACGATGGGGCCGTCGAACTGGGCATGCTGGGTCCATTCGGCCATCGTGACGCTCCGGCGCGTTTGGGTCCTGGTGGGCGGGTTAGACCCAAGGGGCTTGTCGTGGTCAAGGGTGTCGGCCCTCGACGCACCAGCCGTGACCGCCAGCCTGGCTTTGGTGTCGGCACCATGGGGCGCTTGAAACCAGCGTCGAAACATCATACCTTCGCGATGTTGCTTCGGCGACTATGGCGATAAATGGCATTCGGAATAAACCATACGGACCCCGGGGCGGTACCGGGCGGGTCCACCAAAGTCCTTGGCCTTCTTGGATCGAGGATTTCGGCGGGCCCGAAATAGGATCGACGTTGGTGTAAAGGGATCGCTTTTGCTCGGCATTGTACCGCCGTTATCGGGCTATCTTTATAGTTGCCAATGACAACTATGCTCCGGTGGCCCTCGCCGCGTAATGCGGTGATGGTACTGGGAATCAAGTCCTAGGGGGTTGCACCTCTAGGCGGGGTTCGGAGGCACCTGGCAACAGAAGCCTCCACTTCCTGTCCGTTCATTCTCCAGGCCGTTCCAGCCCGTTAGCCTCACATCTGGCTTGCCGGAGGGTCGGCACTGTAACCATTGGCCGGTCGGACCGTATATCAGACAGCTTGACCCGATCGACGGAGCATCACCATGCGGACCACCACACGACGCGGCTTTCTGGTTAGCGGCGGAGCGGTCCTGCTGGCGGTGGGCGCCGGGGCGGTCCGCCTGCCGTTCTGGTCGGACGCCGACGCGGCCCCAAATGTCTTTCCGGTGTCCCATCCCGACGCCGACTGGCGCAAGCGGCTGTCATCGGACCAATATGCCGTGCTACGGCGCAAGGGAACGGAACGACCCTTTTCAAGCGACCTCAATCACGAGAAGCGAGCCGGAACCTTCGCCTGCGCGGGCTGCGACCAGCCCGCTTTTTCGTCGGCGACGAAGTTCGACAGCGGAACGGGCTGGCCAAGCTTCTGGCAACCGATCGACGGTGCCGTCGGCCAAAGCGACGACCGCTCCTTGCTGATCGATCGCACCGAGGTGCATTGCAGTCGCTGCGGTGGCCATCTCGGCCACGTCTTCAACGATGGCCCGCGCCCGACCGGCCTGCGCTATTGCATGAACGGGGTTGCGTTAACCTTCAAGGCGGGTGCCGCCTGACGATCCACAACGCGATCGGTTGTCGGCCTTGACATGGCGGGGCCCGCGGGATCGTCAATGGTCCTGCCACGGATGCGCCGACCCATGAGTTTCTTCCAGTCCGAAGCCGATTACCTCGACCTCCTTCGTCACGTTGTCGAGCGTGGCGACGAGCGGCTTGATCGGACGGGTGTCGGCACACGATCGGTTTTCGGCGCCACCATGCGGTTCGACGTCAGCCGGTCGGCGCCGATCCTGACAACCAAGCGGGTCTCCTGGAAGACGGCCGTGAAGGAGATGCTCTGGTTCCTGACCGGCCAGACCAACATTCGCGGCCTGCTCCAACAGAACGTCCGGATCTGGACCGATTGGCCCCTCGCCAAGTTCCGCGCCGCCACCGGCGAGGCGATTACCCAGGAGGTTTTCGAGGCCCGCATCCTGGGCGACGAGGCTTTCGCTACACGATGGGGCGAGCTCGGCCCGGTTTACGGCAAGCAGTGGCGCGCCTGGCATGGGTCCGACGGCCGCGTCCATGACCAGATCGGCACCGTCATCCACACGCTGCGGACCGATCCGGCCAGCCGCCGCATCTTGTTTCACGCCTGGAACGTGGGTGAACTCGCCGCCATGGAACTGCCGCCCTGCCATCTCCTTTACCAGTTCCACGTCAGCGGAGGCCGCCTGTCGCTGATGATGACGCAGCGCAGCGTCGACCTCGTGCTTGGCTGCCCCTTTAACTGGGTCGGCGCCGTCGCCCTCCAGGCCATGATCGCCCAGCAATGCAACCTGCAATTGGGCGACTTCGTCTGGGTCGGCGGCGACGTTCACGTTTACGCCAACCAGATCGAGGCGGCGGCGCTGCAACTCGGCCGAACGCCACGACCCTGGCCGACCCTGCGGCTCGCCCGCAGGCCCGCCAGCATTGACGACTACCGCATCGAGGATCTCGTGATTGA
>CALMOK010000290.1 GCA_937871825.1 uncultured Alphaproteobacteria bacterium | reverse complement strand
GGTCGCCGCCGAGTAGGGCTGCGGCACGGAACGACGAGGCCGAGCTTCGAGGACGAGTCCCCATGTACGAGTTCAACTATCACCGGCCGGCCACGCTTGATGAGGTCGCGGGCCTGCTGGCCTCCAAAGGTGAGGCCAAGATGCTGGCCGGGGGGCAGACGCTGCTGCCCACCATGAAGGCGCGTCTTGCCGCTCCTTCCGACATCGTCGACCTCGGGGCGCTGCGCGAGCTCGCCTTTGTCAGAGAGGAAAATGGCGGCTTGGCGATCGGCGCCATGACGCGGCATGGCGAGGTGGCGGCATCGGACGTCGCCAGGCGGGTGCTTCCGGCCCTTGCCCATCTCGCCAGCATCGTCGGCGACCCGGCGGTGCGGAGCCGGGGCACCATCGGCGGTTCCATCGCCAACAACGACCCGGCCGCCGACTATCCGGCCGCTTGTCTGGCGCTCGGTGCCACCGTCACAACCACCCGGCGCGACATCAAGGCCGAAGATTACTTCCTCGGCCTGTTCGAGACGGCGCTTGGTGAAGGCGAGATCATCACGCGGATCACTTTTCCGACCCCCGAACGGGCCGCCTACCAGAAGTTTCGCAACCCGGCATCCCGCTACGCCATCGTCGGAGTGTTCGTCGCCAAGATGGCCGACGGCGTACGCGTCGCCGTCACGGGTGCCGGGGCGAGCGGCGTGTTCCGCCTCCATGCCTTCGAGGAGGCATTGAGCCGGAACTTTTCGGCCGCCGCCCTCGCCGGCCTCAAGGTGGACGCTGCCGGCCTGAACGGGGACATGCACGCGGACGCCGACTACCGCGCGCACCTCATCGGGGTCATGGCCCGCCGCGCCGTCGAGGCGGCCAACCTTTGAAGGGCGGGACGTCGACAAGCCTCCTCGTGCCGGCTAGGGGCGCCTCGCCCGCGCAGACGGCGACCGCAGCAAACGGCCCGATCGGATGAGCGCCCCATTGCCCGGTTCGGTCGACGATACGTTGGCTATGCTGGGAAGTGCCGGCTACGTCGGCGACCGGGAACTCGCGACGGTTCTGTTTCTCAGCCTGAAGATGCGACGGCCCCTGTTCCTCGAAGGCGAGGCCGGTGTCGGCAAGACCGAGATCGCCAAGGTCCTGGCGGCCGCCTTGGGTCGCAGGCTCATCCGGCTGCAATGCTATGAGGGGCTGGACGTCGCGGCGGCCGTGTACGAGTGGAACTACGCCCGCCAGATGATGGCGATCCGGTTGGCCGAAGCCAGTGGGACGGGCGGAAACCGCGACAAGCTTGAGGCGGACGTGTTTTCCGAGCGATACCTCGTCAAGCGGCCCTTGCTGCAGGCCTTGGAGCCATCTCCGGAAGGGCCGCCGGTCCTGCTCATCGACGAACTCGACCGGGCCGACGAAGCCTTCGAGGCCTTCCTGCTCGAGATCCTGTCGGATTTCCAGGTCACGGTTCCGGAACTCGGGACCGTCAAGGCCGCCGAACCGCCGATCGTCATCCTGACCTCGAACCGCACCCGCGAAATCCACGACGCGCTGAAGCGGCGCTGCCTATACCATTGGATCGATTATCCCGACGCCGAGCGGGAGCGCCGGATCGTTGCCGCCAAGGCGCCCGACGCACCCGTCGCCCTGACCCGGCAGGTCGTGGCCTTCGTGCAGCGCCTGCGGGGCGAGGACCTGTTCAAGGCGCCCGGGGTGGCCGAAACACTGGATTGGGCCACCGCCCTGGTGGAACTTGACGCCGTCTCGCTCGACCCCGCGCAGGTGTCCGACACCCTGGGGGTCCTGCTCAAATACCAGGACGACCTCGCCAAGGTGCGGGGATTGCACCTGCGGCATCTGCTCGACGACGCGCGGATGGATGTGACGACGCCGTAAAGGCGGGATATTGAAGGGGCGGGATGTCGGTGGTGGGCGAGGGCCTTCGAGGCTGATGGCGATGGAACAAACCGCGACGGTGCTCGACCCGGCGAGCCTGCTGGTGCCGGGCCGGGAATGCGGCACCTGCACGATGTGCTGCAAGGTGTTCCGTATTCCGGAGGTCGACAAGGTGGCGGGCCAATGGTGTCGCCATGTCGCGCAGGGACGAGGCTGCTCCATCCACGCCACACGGCCCGACGTGTGCCGGACCTTTTTCTGCCACTACCTGCGCAACGGGCAACTCGGGCCCGAGTGGAAGCCCGCGCAGGCGAAGTTCGTGCTCTACACGGAGATGAATGGGAAGCGCCTGGTCGTCGCCACCGATCCTTCCGCCCCGGTGGCCTGGCGCAAGCAGCCCTATTACGCCCAGTTCAAGCGCTGGGCGGCGGCCGGCGTCGGCCAGGGCGGGCAGGTCATCGTCTTCAACGCCAAGCGGGCGACGGCGGTGCTGCCCGACCGTGACATCGACCTCGGTATCGTGGAGGTCGGCGATGAGGTGATCTATCGTCCCAGCCGAGGCGGGATCCAAAGTGGGATCGACGTCGACGTGCGCCGGAGGGCGGGATGAGGCCGGGATGAGGCCGGGATGAATGCGCCTTCCGGCCGCCTCGCCGAAAATGTGACGACGTTCGTCCGCGCGCTGCGGGCGGCGGGCTTGCCGGTCGGAACCGGCGCCGCCTTGACGGCGGTGGCCGCCGTGCGGGCTGGAAGTCTCGAACGGCGCGACGATGTCCGGGCCGCGCTGAGCGCCGTGCTGGTCGCAAGGCGCGAGGAGATCGTGGTGTTCGAGCAGGTCTTCGACCTGTTCTGGCGACGCAGGGGCTTTCTCGACGAGGCCGCCGGTGCGCCGGCGGGTCCGCGCGGGGAAGCGGAGCCGGCCAAGCCGAGGCCGGGGGCGGCCCGCGTAGCCAGCGTCATGTTCACGGCCGAACCCGCCCCGGATGTGTCGGAGCCCTCGATCGAGCGCGACGCGCGCCAAGCGGTGTCCGATCTTGAGTCACTGCGGACCCGGGATTTCGCCCAGATGTCCGCCTTTGAGTTGGCCGAGGCCGACGCGGCGATCGCCCGGCTGACCCTTCCGGGGGACCGCCGGGTGACCCGAAGGCTCGCCCCCGACCCAAGCGGCCGCGTCCTCGACCCGCGTGCCTCGTTCCGCAGGTCCCTGCGAGCCGGCGGGGGCGGCATCGCGCTCGCCCGCCGGGCGCCCACGGCCAAGCCGCCGCCCGTTGTGGCGATCTGCGACGTGTCCGGCTCGATGAGCGATTACACGCGCGTCTTCCTGCATTTCCTGCACGCCCTGTCGGGCCGGCGCAGGGTCAACAGCTTTCTGTTCGGCACACGGTTGACCGATGTGACCCGCGCGCTTCGGGCCAAGGACATCGACGAGGCCCTGGCGGATTGTTCGGCGGCGGTCCCTGATTGGTCCGGCGGAACCCGGATCGCGCAATCGCTTCACAGCTTCAACAAGCATTGGGCTCGCCGGGTGCTGGGCCAGGGCGCGATCCTGCTGTTGTTCACCGACGGGCTCGAGCGCGGCGACCCGGCCGATCTCGCGGCCGAAATGGGCCGGGTGAAGCGGTTCTCGCGCCGCGTTATCTGGGTCAATCCGCTGTTGCGGTTCGGTGGTTTCGAGGCCAAAGCGCTCGGCATCCGGACCATGCTGCCCTTCGTGGACGAGTTCCGGCCCATCCACAACCTCGCCGCCATCGCCGACCTTTGCGCCGCGCTGAGCCGGCCGGGCAGGGGTGACGCAGACCCCAAGCGCTGGCTCCGTCGGGCCGCATAGGATGAATATCATGATGGCGAGCGAGGACGACCTTCTGGTAACGGCCGAAACCTGGGCCCGGGAAGGAC
>CALMOK010000289.1 GCA_937871825.1 uncultured Alphaproteobacteria bacterium | reverse complement strand
CCGCCACGCCGCTGCCGACGCGTCGCGCGCGCCTCGGATCGGCGATCATGCCAGCCATATGGGCCGGAGCATGGATGCAGATGAAATAAAGCGCAAACGCGGTCAAAGGCGGGAGCGCCAGGAAACCGAAAGCCACCAGGGCTAACGGTATCAAGGTCTCACCCGCCCCGCGACGCAGCGTTTGCATGCTCCACGGCACGAGAACAGCCATCCAGGCCAAGTCGCCGAGCAGCCACCACCCTGGCAGCGCCGGGAGGGGATGAGCCGACACCGTGGCGAACAGGTCCGCCGTCGCAGTAGAGTGAAAGAGGCTTGGCAGCGCGATGGGCAGACCACCCTGTGCGATCCGCTCCAGCCAGGAGGACGAGGCTGACTCTTCGATGCCGAAATGGACCACCGACGCAACGAGGAACGATGCCGTGGTGGTGAGCGGCGCGAACCGCCACGCCAGCAGCACGGCCGTCGACAGGGCCAGGTAGGGAACCGCGAAAACGGCAAACCAGGCGCGGCCGAAGCGGGGACGGAGGAGGTCGCGAGCGACCTCCCCGTCGAGTGCCCCGTGGGGCACCCCCAGTATGATGATGGCGGCGAGCGCGCACCAGATGGGCGCTTCTCCAGGCAGGAGGGCGCTCGCCACAAGAAAGGGAGCCACCGCCAGTGGCGCCCGAACAAGGCGTAGGTTGGCCACGAGGCTGCCGTGCCTGGCGGCG
This sequence comes from uncultured Alphaproteobacteria bacterium, assembly GCA_937871825.1. Classification (GTDB taxonomy): domain Bacteria; phylum Pseudomonadota; class Alphaproteobacteria; order Rhizobiales; family Beijerinckiaceae; genus Lichenihabitans. The sequence continues at coordinate 9,762 of CALMOK010000289.1, read as the reverse complement.
GCGATTGGTACGGTGGTGGACGACATGGCCACCGCTTTACCTCAAACGGCGCGGCGCACGGGTGTCGCGCGGGTCGCGCCGTCCAGCAGGTCGCGCTCCGTCGCCTTCGAGTCGGACGCGATCGTCATCAGGCCGTAGATCACCTTGGCGATCACATCGAGCACCGCGATGCAGAGCACGCTCGCCGTGTCGCCAATGATGCCCAAGCCATCCGGCGCGACGGCCAGCACGATCGGGTAGATCAGCCACACCACCGACAAGATGCTGGCGTTGCGGCGGTACGTCGTGCGCACATCGTCCCGCTCGGTGGCGCTGACTTCCATGTTGGGCACCCACAGGACGTAATAGACGCCAAGGAACGCCAGGCAGGAAATAACGAACCAAGCCCACTTCACCCACGTCACCACCGAGGCGCCGAATACGAAGGCCGTGACGATCATCAACACGTCGGCCAGGATGGCGCCCGTGATGGCGCCGTGGCGCTTTTCCTTATGCCGCATGGCGGTCATGCTGAGCGTCAGCAGCAGCAGCGGGGTGGTGAAGGTCCAGTCGATGTAGCGAGCGAAATAGAACACGCGCTGCGCCCCTTCGGGGGACGCTTCGTTGTGCAGAAGAACCGACCCTTGGCCGGTTGCCATGGCCAGATACGAGCAGGCGGCGATCAGCGGCACGATGCCGTGGCACACCGTGTGGAGCTCTTCGGACGGCGTGCGACGCTTTCCCGTAAACAGGATGGCGAGCCCGCCAATGAACATGATGACGCAGGTGATATACAGAATTTCTGGAGAGTTCATAGAGTGATCCAAGGCAGGACATTCATCGACTTTGTTGGGCTTGCAAACCCATCGACAACCAAGAATTCAGCCCTATTCTGCCGCACCAAGCCTGTAATTAATCTTTGATATCCGCCTGATAAAGTTCTGTATTTCCGATCAACCGTATTGCCGAGGTTTACGGAAGGCTGCCGCAAACCACTGCGTTCTTGGAAAGCTTGCGCGAACCGCCCGCCATGACACGGAATGCTGCTGGTCCGGCCAAGCCGCTACTGCCGGGTCACCCTCGGCTCACCCAGCAATTGCTTGGCGCGGTCACCGCCCTGGCGGTCCAACATCCAACCCGGATATTCGGGCGGCAGCGCGCTCACCTTGTCGAGCGCCGCCAGTTCGTCGGCCGTGAGGTCGACCTTTGTCGCCGCGGTGTTGTCGAGAAGCTGGTCGACGCGCTTGGCACCCACAATCACGCTAGTCACAACGCTCTGATGCAGCAGCCAAGCAAGCGCGATCTGCGCCACCGAAACGCCGCGCGCATCCGCCATGGGACGCATAACGTCGACGCTGTCGAAGGCGCGATCCTTGTTGACGGGAGGAAAATCGAAGCTGGTGCGTCGGCTCCCCTGCTCGCCTTGCTGGTCGCGCCCGTATTTTCCTGAAAGCAGGCCACCGGCGAGTGGGCTCCACACCAGCAGACCGACACCTTCGGCGCGCATCATCGGGACGAGTTCGCGCTCAAGGTCGCGGCCCGCGATGGTGTAATAGGCCTGCAGGGTTTCGAAACGGGCCAGCCTCTCCCGTTCGGAAATCCCGAGCGCCTTGACAATCTGCCAGGCCGCCCAGTTCGAAACCCCGATGTAACGCACGTGCCCGTGCTGCACCATGGTGTCGAGCGCCCGCAGGGTTTCCTCCATCGGCGTCGCGGGATCGAAACCGTGGATCTGGTAAAGGTCGATGTAGTCGGTCTGCAGGCGCTTGAGACTCGCCTTCACGCCCTCCAGGATGTGCACCCGCGACGCCCCGCGGGTGTTGGGGCCGGCGCCGGTCGGGCCGAACACCTTGGTGGCCAGCACGACGTCGTGACGCGCGACATCGAGGTTGCGCAGGGCCTGGCCGGTGATCTCCTCCGACATCCCGCCCGAATACACATCCGCCGTGTCGATGAAGTTGATGCCGCCCTCGATCGCCGCCCGCAGAATGTCGTCCGCCTCGTCCTGCTGAACGGCGCCGATCTTGCTCCACATCTCGCCGGTTCCGCCGAACGTCATGGTGCCGAGGCAAAGCTCGGAAACGAAAAGGCCGGTTCGGCCGAGCTTGTTCATCCGCATGGTCGTCACTTTTCGCGTTGGATGGCAGGCGGAGGCGAGAGTGCACCAGCACGGGTCCAGCCTCCGACGGCGGATGGCACGGCAACGCTTCGGCCCAGGCTAAAGATGCAGCGGCCTCGCTCCCGATGAGGCGATCTATCCCCACCGGATGAGCCTTTGCCCTGTTAGGATCGGTCGTCATTGGTTAAGGCTGGCGGGCCTGAAACGGAACGGCTGTCCCAAGGAATGGAAGTCATGGCTGAAGCGCGGATGGAGGTGGTGTCGGGCCAGGCCGTTCAGGCGGCGGTGAGCCCCGTCCTGCTGGTCCTGGCCGCGCTCGCGGCTTTGCTGCTGCCTTTTCCGCTCGCCCCGCTCGTCGCCATCGCGTTCGGGGTGGGCGGCCTCGCCACCGTCCAGCGCCGCGTGACGGGGCGACTCCCCACTTTGGGCGAGGCAGCCGTTGATGCGGCGGCCATCGGGGTGCTGAGCCTCGCGCGGAACGACGCCTACCGGATCTGGCAGGTGCCGGACACCTGGACGGACCTCGGCGGCCTGACGGCGACGGGCTCGGGCGTGATGGTTCTGTTGTACGGCCTGGTCGCCGCCACCATGCTGGGGCGGACCCATCGGCACGTCTCGATCCGCCATGCCGGCAGCGTCGTGCTTCTGCCGATCCTGTTCAACGCCACGCTGCTACTGGGCAGCGACACCCTGATGCGGCGGCTCGGGTTCTGGCTGACCGGCAAGGCCGCGATCGACGACGTGATCCGCGGCGTGATCGGCCGCGCGGTCGTGCTCGCGCTGTTCCTTGAAGCGCTGACGGGCTCGCTTCGCCTGCTGGTGGCCGGTGCGTTGCCCCGCGACGGTCGCCTCCATCTGCTGCTCATCGGCAGCGCCATCCACGCCGCCCTCACGCCCGCCGTCGCCGACTTGGTGCAAACCACGGCGGCGGGCTGGCCCCTCGTGCAAGTGGCGTTGGCGGTCGTCGCCGCCGCTGTTTCGCAGGCGGGGCTCTGGGCCACCGTCTTCATCGTCACCGGGCTGACGATCGACGCGCTCGGAAACCGGCCGCCGACCTACACCACGGCCTATGCCCACTGGGAGGGCGGCCTCAAGAAGGGCGCCATCTATGGCGGCGTGTTCATGGCCCTATTGCTCGCCGGCGGCCTGCTGGTGAACAACGAAACTGTGGTGCGGGCCATCGCGGCGGCGCCTTGGCTGGCCGGCATCCTCATTGGGGCGGCCCTCTTCCCGCTCGCCTCCACCGTGGTGGCGAGCGCCGACGGCACGCCCCCGTTCTTCGGACGCCTGCGCGAAGCCTACCAGCAGCCGCGCGCTTATTGGCGGGGTGCCGTCGTGGGGCTCGGCGCCGCCCTGGCGCTGACCTCGGCGTTCCGCAACCAGGACGGGCTGATCCGCTTCGCCGCGATGTTCGCCGTCGGTGGCCTCGCCTACGGGGGCGTCGACCTTGCGGCCGACCTCGTCGAGCGCGCGAGCCGCCGCCGCGGCGTCCTCGAAACCTGGCGCATCTACGCGCTCGGTTTGCTGCTGGGCGGCCTCGTGGGGGGAGCGCTCGGCTGGTACTTCGACGCCGCGCAGATCGAGGTCGTGGTGGCCAAGTTCCGGTTGTACGTGGCCTTGTCGGGGCACCCGGACGGCAGCTTCGCGGTCAATCCCATCTTCAACAAATGGGGAACGATCGACCTTGGTCACGCGGGTGGCGGGGTGAAGCTCTTCTTCGACGAGTCCCTGTCGGGCGTGATCAACTGGTCGATCGCCGCGCCCTTGTTCAGCATCAACTACTTCGTGCTGAAGGCGTTCATCGACCGCAGCTTGACGCCCTTGAAGCAGTTGATCAGCCCCAAGGGGTTCGAGAGCCTCGTCGAGCAGGCCGTCCGGGTGTTGCGCTGGGGCCTCTGGATGGCCCCGATCATCAACTCGTTCCTGCGCCAATCGCCCGACCCGTCCTGGTACAACCAGGACGGTCTCGTGCGGACCGTTGCCGCCACGGCCGCCAACGCGGCGCTGCCGGCGACCGACTTCCGCACCTGGAGCCTCGCCATCTTCACGGGCTTGCTGGCCTACGATTGGCTGCGCGTGATCATCTGGTTCGACCATATGGGGCTGCGGGTCGCCACCCTGGTCAACCTCACCTTCATCGGCGGCGACCGGGCCGACGAGGCTGCGGCCCGGTTCGCCGGCCACGCGGCGCGGACCCGCATCGTGCCCACCGGCATCCGCCGCTTCGCCACCTGGGCGCCGCTGCTCATCCCCTTCTACATCCCGCATGGCCCCGAATGGGACACGGCATGGACGGGCGCGGAAACGATCCGCGCCAAGGCGCCGGGATTGTCGGTGCCGGTCGACAACATCGTCCTCGTTTACGCGGTCGCCGCGTTGGCGGCGCTCGGGCTCGCCGCCGCCATCGGCTCGCGCTGGGACCGCCGCCGTCCGGCCGTCCGCTCCGAAACCGCCTCCCTTCCCGCTTTCTTCGCCGGCGCACCCGCCTCGTTCGGCCTCTACAATGGGCTCATGACGGCCGAACTGCGACCCGACGGGCGGGGCTCCTCGTCGGTGGACGGGACGGCCCGCGGCGGGCACGGCGTCGACATCGGCAAGCGGTTGACGGACCCGCTTCAAATACGCGGATCCTTCTTCTTCGTTCGGGACCGCGACGGCGACGGCCAATGGAGCATCGGCTACGAGCCGCTGCGTGAGGTCGGGCCCGATTACGCCGCGCGTCAGCCGACGCCCAACTGCGCCAGCCTTCGCAACACCGTGTCGGGGATCCAGGCCGAGGCGGAACTGCGGCTGGCCGAGGAAGAAACAATCGAGTTCTGGCGCGTCAAGCTGGTCAACACGGAAAACCGTCCGCGTCGGCTTTCCCTGGTGAGCTTCCGCGAGATAGCCGTGCATGAACTCGGCGCGTACGCGCGCGATCCCGACTTCAATGCCCTGCACGTCGAAAGCTGGTTCGTCGGACGACTGAACGGGCTGTTCTTCCGCAATCGGCTGCTGCGGGGCGTCGGCACGGGCCGCATGTCGCCTGAAATCTATTTCCACGCGGTCCGGACCGGGGCGGGGGCGACCCTCGCCGGTTATGAGGATTCGCGGACCCGCTTCCTCGGCATGGGCGGCATCCGCGATCCGCAAGGGCTCGGGCACGATGCCGCCCGCACCCTGCCCGACGAGGGTTCGCTCTACACCTTCGACCCGGCCGCGAGTTTGACGGTTGCGGTCGACCTGCCGCCGAACGGGACGTGCGAACTCCTGTTCGTGACCGGGCGCGGCCGCGACGAGCATCACGCGGCCGAGATCGTGGCCCACCACACGGGGCTGGCCCGCCCGCCCGCCGACGAGCTCGCCTCCGTTTGGGCGCGGGCCCGTGCCATCGACCCCCTGCCCCCGAAGCCGGCGGACGCCTGGCCCTTCGCCTTCAACGACGACGTGCCGGCCCTGCGCCTCACCGAAGCCACACCCCGCCCTTGGGCGCATGTGCTGGCCAACGCAAACGGCTTCGGCACCGTGGTGTCGAACGAGGGCGAGATCCACTCCTTCAACGCCAACGCGCGCCAGAACGCCCTGACGCCCTTCCGCTTCGAATCGGTGCCGACGCAGAACCCCGGCCAGCTCGTCTACGTGGTCGACCTCGACAGCGGCGAGATCGACACGGCGGGCTTCCTGCCCTATCGCCGATCGGATGCCGAGCATACGGTCAGCTACCGCCTTGGCTCGGCAACGTTTGGCAAGCGGCGCGGCGACACGGAACTCGAACTCACTGTTTTCGTGCTGCCGGACGGCCCGGCCGACATCCGCATTCTGAAGGTCAGGAACGGCGCGGACCGCAGCAGACGGTTCCGCATCGTCGCCTATTTCGACATGGCGCTCGACGAAAGCGCGGAAGACAGCGTCGGCAAACTCATTGCCGAGCGGGAGGAAACCACGGAAGCCTTGCTGTTCTTCAATGGCGGCAATGATTTCCACAAGGGCTGGGCCTTCGCCGCCACCAGCCTCACCGACCCCGCAACCACGACGGTGCGGGCGCGCTTCCTCGGCGGGGAAGGCCGTGACCTCGCCAACCCGTTCATGGCGCTCAAGGGCGTGCCCGACACCTCAATTGAGGACGACGGGCGACGGGTGGCGGCCTTCGCCGGCACGCTCGACGTCCCAGCCGGGGAGCAGGCCGAGGTGGTCATCGCGCTCGGCCAGACGGCGACCCGCGTTGAGGCCGTGACCATGGCGGCCGCCCTGCGCGATCCGGCCTCGGCCCGCTCGGCGCTACAGGCCACGCGCGCCTGGTGGGCCGAGCGCCTCAACGACATCCAGGTCGAAACCAACGATCCCGGGTTCGACCGCCTGGTCAACCATTGGCTGCCCTACCAGGTGCTGGCGGCGCGGCTTTGGGGCCGCAACGGACCCAACCAGCGCGGCGGCGCCTATGGGTTCCGCGACCAGTTACAGGACGTGCTGCCCTTCATCTTCGTCGATCCAAACCTCGCGCGCCGCCAGATTGTGTTCCACGCGGGCGCACAGTTCCCGCAAGGCGACGTCTTCAAATGGTGGCACGTCGCCCCTGACGGCCGGACGGGGCTCGGCCAGCGCACCCGCGCGTCCGACCCGCACCTTTGGCTGCCCTACGTGGCGGTGCGCTACCTCGAGGCCACGGGCGACCGTTCCGTGCTCGACGAGCGGGCCGCCTATCTCGAAGGGCCGGCCGTGCCGGACGGGATGGTGGACCTGCTGATCGCGCCGCGCTTGTCGCGCGAAACGGGCGACGTCTACGACCATTGCCGCCGCGCCATCGATTACACCCTCGCCCGCATGGGCGCACACGGGCTGCCGCTGGTCGGCACCGGCGACTGGAACGACGGCGTCGACGCGGCCGGTCCCAAGGGGCGCGGAGAAAGCTTGTGGATGGCCTTTTTCCTGCACGACATCCTCCTGCGCTTCGCCCTAGTCGCGGGCGAACGCGAAGGCGAGGCTGCGGCGGCGCGCCTGTTCGGGGCGGCCGAGCGCCTCAAGGCCGCGATCGCCAGCGCCTGGACCGGCGACCATTTCGTGTTCGCCTACACGGATGACGGCGAAATCCTCGACCCCTTCAGCATCATGACCTCTGCCTGGCCAGCCCTGTCGGGCGCCGTCGACCCGGCACGGGCCCGGCAAGCGCTCGACCACGCGCTCGCCGCGTTGGAAAAGCCGGATCGCGTGCTCCTGCTCACGCCGCCCTTCGACGAAACCTCGCATCCCTACCCCGGGCGCATCGCCGATTATCCGCCCGGCGTGCGGGAGAACGGCGGCCAGTATTCGCACGGCGCGTCCTGGACGGTGGACGCCTACGTGACCCTGGCCCGCCAAGCCAAGCGGGATGGCGACGCGGCCCTGGCGGCCGAACTGATCGGCCGGGCCTATACGACCTGGCACGCCATCTCGCCCCTCGGGAAGACCGAAGGCCCCGCCCTGGCGACCTATGGGCTCGCCCCCCATCAGCAACCCGCCGACATCTACGACGGGCCGGGCTACGCGGGACGGGGTGGCTGGTCGTGGTATACGGGTTCGGCGGCCCGCATGCTGTCGGCCGCCTACGCGGTGATCGGCCTGCAGATGGAGAACGGGCGGGTGATCGTGCCGGACGACCTCTTCGAGCCGCGCGGCGCGCTGGTGATCCGAAAGCTCTGCGTGCGAGGCAAGCACTTCGCCGCACCGGAGGAAGGCACCGCCCGCGACCCCGTCCCGGCGGCCGCGCAATGATTTTCCGAGGGTGATCCCGGGCACACGATGGCGTTCAAGTTCATTCACACGGCCGATTGGCAGATCGGCAAACCGTTCGGGCAGGTGCCGGGGGACGCGGGAGCCGAGTTGCGGCTGCAGCGCATCCGCACCGTGGAGGTGATCGCCCGGCAGGCGCGGGAGCAGGCCGTCGATGCCGTCCTGGTGGCGGGCGACGCTTTCGACGCCAACACGGTCTCCAACAGGACGATCGAGCAGACCATGGAAGCCTTGAGGGCTTTTCCCGGCCCCTGGATCTTCCTGCCCGGCAACCACGACGCCGCCGAAAGCCACAGCGTGTGGACGCGGTTGCGCGCCATGACGGTGCCGGGCAACGTGGTTATCGCCGACGAGCCGGCGCCGATCGACCTGTGGAACGGCCGGGCCGTGGTGCTGCCCGCGCCCCTGCGCCGCCGCCGCGAGGTGCGCGACCTCACCCAATGGTTCGACACGGCGGCGAGCCCGGACGGCGCGCTGCGGATCGGGCTCGCGCACGGCAGCCTCGCCAACCGGTTGCCGGGAAGCAGCGAGGCCTCCAACGAGATCGCCGAGGACCGGGCGTCGCGGGCCGCCCTCCACTATCTGGCGCTCGGCGATTGGCATGGTTCGCTGCTCGAAATCGCCAACCGGACCTATTACGCCGGCACGCCCGAGCCCGACCGCCACAAGGCCAACGCGGCCGGTCACGTTCACCTCGTGGCGATCGATGGCGGCACCGACCCCATGCGGGTCGAGCGCGTGGCAGTCGGGCGCTTCAACTGGGTGCAGCTCGACGTCGAGCTGCTGGACGGGACCTGCGGGCCGCTCGTCGATGCGGTCGAAACACTGACGGCGAACCCGCGCGACACCGTGTTGACGCTGCGCCTTACCGGCAGCATCAGCCTCGCCGAGCGACGACGCTTGAACGGGCTGCGCGAGCGCTGGGACGCCCGGTTCCACCACCTCGACGTGGACGACACCCGCTTGTTCGACGAACCCACCGCCGACGACCTTGACGCGATCGACACCGCGGGCTTCGTGCGGCTGGCCGTGGACCGCCTCAAGGCCAAGGCGCTCGACCCCGCCGATCCCGAGCGCCACGCCGCCCGCATGGCGCTCCGCATGGTCTACCTCGACCACCTCGGGCAGGAAGGCTGAGCCATGCAGCTGCGCCGCATCGAGATCCGCGACTTCCGGAAGCTCGGCCACGCCGTGGTGGACGGGCTCGGCGACGGGCTGAACGTCATCGTGGGCAACAACGAGGCGGGCAAGTCCACCCTGCTGGCCGCCCTGCGGGCTGTGCTGTTCGAGCGCCACCGGGTGACCGGGGAGGTGACGCGGGCCATGCTGCCGCACGGGCAGGCGGTGCGACCGGAGATCTCGATCGTTTTCGACCTGAAAGGCGAGCGCTGGCAGCTCAAGAAGGCTTTCAACCAGCGGCCGGAGGCGGAGTTGACCGGCCCCGGCGTGCGGCTCACCGGCGACGCCGTGGAAGAACGCCTGTCCGACCTGTTCGGCTTCCGCCCGCCCGAACGCGGCGCCGCCAAGCCGGACGAACACCATGGCATCTACGGCCTGCTCTGGGTCGAGCAGGCAAGCGCCCACAAGGCCATGGCGGCCACGGCGGCGCGGGGCTCGTTGGCGGCGGCGCTTGAAAGCGAAGTCGGCCAGGTGATGGGGGGCGAACGCGGCCGGCATTTGCTGACGATGGCGGAGGAGCGGCGAAACGCGTTCTGGGACAAGCGCGGCGACAAACCGAAGGGTGCCTTGCGGGCCCTGCGCGAAAGCATCGGCAACCTCGACGGTCAGCGGGCGGTGCTGGAGGCCGGCTTGCGCCGCCACGACGAGCAGGTCGCCGCCCTCACGGGTAAAACCGAGGCGCTGGCGCGGCACGACCGCGAAAACCGTTTGGCGCTCGCCGTCCGCAGCGTCGAAGAAAC
>CALMOK010000288.1 GCA_937871825.1 uncultured Alphaproteobacteria bacterium | reverse complement strand
CCGACGCGAAGGACGGAGCGACGCGCCCGCGCAACGCCCGCAGCCCGAACCAGACGAGCCCGCCGATCAAGCCCACCTGGAACAACAGGCCGAGAAACGACGTCAGCCCATAGATGCCCCCAAAGAAGCCATTGCCGCCCAGCATGCCGAAAAGGCCCGCACCCAGCAGTCCCGCCGCCAAACCCGTGCCGAACCCGCCAAACCGGCGTTGCGGCAGGGCTCCGCCTGCACCGAACCCGTTCAGGCCGCGATTCTGGGCTTCGCTGCGCCCGAAGGGGGAGCCGCTGCGCGGGGCCGTGTTGGTCGAGGGCGGCATGCTGAACGAGCGCGAGCCGCGCGAGCCGAAGCTGAAGCCGCCGCCGGCGCGCGCTTCCGCCGAGGTCGCCACCAGGGGGCTTGAAAGGAGAAGCGTGAGCCCGAGGACCAGCCCTCGTGCCAAAACCGTTCCGCTTTTCGAAATCATCATGGTCCTGCACCCCGGGCAAAGGCCCGCGACAACAGATATGGGAATGCGGCCCGCCTCACTGCAAGGAGGCCCGAGGCCCTATCCCGTGTTGCGCAGGCCCGCCGCCACCCCGTTGATTGAGATCAGGATGCCGCGCTGCACCTTCTCGTCGGTTTGACCGGCGCGCCAGCGACGGATGAGGTCGATCTGCAGGTGGTTGAGCGGCGTGATATAGGGAAAGCGGTGGCTGATCGAGCGGGCCAGCGTCGGGTTGTCGGCGAGCCGCTGTGTTGTTTCGGTGATGGCGTCCAGCATCGTGGTGGTCAGCCGCCATTCGGCTTCGATCGCCGAGAAGATGCGTTCCGCCAGGGCGCGGTCGGGCACGAGTTCGGCGTAGCGCTCGGCGATCGTCGGGTCGGCTTTCGCCAGAACCATGTCCATGTTGGACAGGATGGTGCGGAAGAACGGCCATTCGGCGTTCATGCGCCGCAACACGGCGAGGCGCGCTTCCCGGTCGCCGTCGAGGAATTGCCCGACCGCCGAGCCGAAGCCGAACCAGCCCGGGAGCGTGACGCGGCTTTGCCCCCAGGAGAAGCTCCACGGGATGGCGCGCAGGTCCTCGATCTTGCGGGTCGAGCGGCGCGAAGCCGGGCGCGACCCGATGTTGAGGTCGGCGATCTCGGCGATCGGAGTCGCGGAAAAGAAGTAGTCGGTGAAACCGGGGGTTTCATAGACCAGGGCCCGGTAGGCCCGCATGCTCGCCTCGGAAAGGTTCGCCGCCGCTTGAAGGAAGGCGGGGTCGGGTTGCTGCTGTGTGGACAGGAGCGTCGCCTCGAGCGCCGCCGCCGTCAGCAGTTCGAGGTTCCTCCGCCCGATCTCGGGATTGGAATATTTGCTGGAAATGATCTCGCCCTGTTCGGTGAGGCGGATCTGCCCGTTCACCGTGCCCGGCGGCTGCGCCAGCACCGCCTGGTAGCTGGGGCCGCCCCCGCGCCCGACGGTGCCGCCCCGCCCGTGGAACAGCCGAAGGGTGATGCCATCCCGCTCGTTGAACATCTTGGCCAGCGCCGTCGACGCGCGGTAAAGTTCCCAGGTGCTGGTGAAGAATCCGCCATCCTTGTTGCTGTCCGAGTAGCCCAGCATGATGTCCTGCTGTCCGCCCGAGCGCTTGACCAGCGCCTCGATGCCCGGCAGCGCGTAGAAGGCGCGCATGATCGGCTCGGCGTTGCGAAGGTCCGCGATCGTTTCGAACAAGGGCGACACGATGAGGTCGGCGACGGCCGCCTCGTCCGTTTCCGCCGAACCCGCGAGGGTGCCGCGCAGCAGCCCGAACTCCTTTTGCAGCAGCAGGACTTCGAGGAGATCGCTCACCGTTTCGGTGTGGCTGATGATGTAATGGCGGATCGCCTCCGCCCCGAACCGCTCGCGCATGCGACGCGCGCAGTCGAACACCGCCAGTTCGCTGGTTGTCCGGTCCGAGTAGCTCGCGAAAGGCAGGCGCAGCGGACGGCCTTCGCCCAGCAGGCGCATCAGCAGCGCCTGCTTTTCGGCCTCCTGCAGCGCCGCATAGTCGCCCTCGACCCCCGCCTTGGCGAGCAGGTCCGCCAAGGTTTCCTCGTGCCGGTCCGAACTTTGGCGGAGGTCGAGGGTGGCGAGATGGAACCCGAACACTTCGGCCGCCCGGATCAGCGGTCCCAGGCGAAAGTCGACCAGCCCGCCGCCGTGCCGGTCGCGCAGCGAGGCCGCGATCACCCGCAGGTCGGCCGCGAAGGCGGCGGCGTTCGGGTATGGCTTGCCGGACAGCAGCGAGGGCACGCTCGCCGCCGTGCCGGTGAGGGCCAACAGGGTTGCCGCCAGCCGGGCGTAGATGCCGATGGCGGCTTGCCGGTAAGGCTCGTCGGCGCGGTGTGGGCTGTTGTCGCCCGACAGCTCGGCCAAGGCCTCGAGCTCCGGGCTGCAGCCGACCAGCATGCGCGACATGGAGAGTTCCGCGCCGAGGTGCTGCATCTCGTCGAGATAGAAGGCCAGCGCGGTCTCGCTCTGCCGTTTCAGCGCGAACTCGAGGGTGCCGGCATCCACGTTGGGGTTGCCGTCGCGGTCGCCGCCGATCCAGTTCCCCATGCGGAAGAACGACGCGACCGACTGGCCGAGCAGGTGTTCGAGCTCGCCATAAAGGCGCGGAACGGCACGGAGGAACGTCGTCCGGTAATAGCTGAGCGCGTTCTCGATCTCGTCGCGCACCGTGAGGGTGCGGAAGCGCAGCAGGCGCGTTTGCCACAACTGCGTGATGCGGATCCGCAGCAGCGCGATGTTGGCGTCCCGGTCGCGTCGGTTGAGCAGGGTGTCGCGCGTCGCCAGAAGGTCGGCGATGGCGAGTTCCGTGTCCAGCAGGCTTTTGCGCTGCACTTCGGTGGGATGCGCGGTGAGCACCGGCGACACCCAGGCGTGCTGCAGCATGTGGGCGATCCGATTGGGCGTGATCCCGGCTTCCGCCATCCGCTCAAAGGCCCGCACCAGCGTTCCGGGCTGGGCCGGCGCGTCGGCCTGCTGATCGTAAAGGGCGCGCCTGCGCAGGTAGTGCCGGTCTTCGGCGATGTTGGTGAGGTGGGAAAAGTAGCTGAAAGCACGGGCCACCGATACGCCTTGTGACGGCGTCAGGCGGAGAAGCAGCTGGTCGAGTTCACGTTCCGCCGCCGCGTCCGAATCCCGCTCGTAGGCAACGCTCAAGCGCCGGATGCGCTCGACGAGGTTAAAATCCTCGACGCTTTCCTGTTCGCGGATGATGTCGCCCAGCAAGGACCCCAGCAGCCGGATGTCGTCGATCAGCGGCTGCTCCTTGCTCGGCACGCCAGCGTCGGCCTCCATTGGCGAAACTGATCGGTTCATGGGTTCACCCGTTGGAGGCCGCTGTGAAGGGCAGCGTCCGATGTGGCCCGCCCCAAGCCGAAGCTTTGCTGGCTTGGCGCGTCAGCTTTTGCAAAATACATGCCTTCGTACAAGGCCAACCCGTTGTGACGATCGTGGCGCCGCGATCGTCATCCTACGTTGTCGAGGGGCGGGCGACGGATGCCGTCGCTGATCGGCACGGGCTTTGGCGCCGAAACAGGGTCGCCCCGCACGAGCGCGTGCACGAAGCCGAGCTTTTCGACGACCTTGGGCGAAAGCACGAACGGGTAAAGGTCCGCCTGGCCCATGCTGCGGTTCAGGCTGTTGACCGCGAAGGTCAAGGGAAGCCAGGCATTGATCAGCGGGGCGATGCTGGTGGCTAGCCTGGGCGTCACGTCGTTGTTTGTCGACAAGGACGCCGGATCGGTCAGGTAGCGGGGATGGACCGTGATGCCGAATTCGCGGGCGGTTTCCAGCGTGTCGACGATGTGCAGGTAGTGGGCGAAGGTTTCGGCCCAGTCTTCCCATGGATGGCTGGTGGCGTAGGCGCTCACGAACCGGTCGCGCCAGCCCTCCGGCGCGCCGTTGGCATAATGGCGACGGAGCGCCGCCTCGTAATCTTCGCGTTCGTCGCCGAACAGGGTGCGAAAGGCGGCGCGCGCCAGTGTGTCGCGCACGAGACGGTCCCAATACCAATGGCCGACCTCGTGCCTGAAATGACCCAGTAGCGTCCGATAGGGTTCGCGCATGCCGGCCCGGCGCTTTTCGCGCTCGGCATCGTCGGCTTCCGCGATGTTGATCGTGATCATGCCGTCGTTGTGGCCGGTCAGCACCGCCTGGTTGGCCGCCGTGTCTTCCAGGAAGTCGAAGGCGAGCCCTTCCCGTGGATCCTCCCCGCGGGTGATCAGCGGCAGCTTGAACTGGATCAGGGTGTAGAAGAGGCGGTGTTTGGCCTGTTCCATCAGGCGCCAGCGCTTCAGGTTCTCGCCGCTCGACAGGTCCGGAATGAGATGGTTGTGCCGGCAGGCCGCGCAGAATACGTCGCCCGCGTCGGCTTCCACCACCCAGTTGCAGGCGTCCGAGGCGGCGTTTCGGCAAAAGCGATACAGCGCCCGGTTCCCGCCTGCCACCTGCCACACGCCGTAGTCCGGCGCCTGCTCGAAGGCCAGCAGGCCGGATCGGTCGGGAACGTAGCCGAGCCGCCGGTGGCACTTCTCGCAAACCGTGTTCTCGAAATACAAAGCCTGCCCGCAGGCCTGGCATTCAAAGAGCTTCACGAGGGCGCCCTCCAGCCGATGGTGGCTGTGTCCGGCCACTCCGGCGCAATCATCCGAGCGTGGTGAAAGTTTCGTTGTGGCGCCTCGGCGCGACCGTGGCGAGCCGCTCAGCCCTGCTTCGACGCTCCGGCCAGCCGAGCCTGGAACGTCGCGACGCGGTCCAACCATTGGTGGCGCGCTTCGATAAGCGGCAGCCCAAGCAGGCATTCGAGCACTCGCAGGTTGGCCAGCGCAGTCCTATGTCCAGGGCCGTCCGGATCAAGTCGAGCGTGCCGCCCCGTTGTGACGGGCCGACCCGCGTCCGCCAAGCGGGACGACCACGCGCGCGAATCGTGTCCAGGCGTCGCCGGGGCGTTGTCAGCCACCGTACAGCCAATCGTAGCGGGCCAGCATGCCGCGCGTCCCCATGGAGCGGATGGCGAGGTCGCGAACCATCGAGGCCGGCCGCCCAAGGTGATAGACCACGCCTTGACGGCGCGACGCCCGCTGCACCCGTCCGGCCTTGTCGCGGCGGCTAGCCTCATAGGCCGCGAAGGCGGCCTCGATGTTTCCGGGCTGTTGGCGCATGGCCTCGCCCAGTGCCCAGCCGTCTTCCAGCGCCTGGCCGGCACCTTGCGCCAAAAACGGCAGCATCGGATGGGCGGCGTCGCCCGCCAGGGTCACGGGCCCGGCGGACCAGCGGGCGAGGGGAGGGCGGTCGAACAGCGGCCAAACGCGCCATTCGGGGGCGGCGGCGATCAGGGTGCGCGCCTCGGTGTTCCAGCGCCCGTACGCCTTCGCGATCTTGGCCGGGTCGCCCGGCACGGCCCAGATGTCGCGGGCCGGCTCGCCCCGCCAACCGTCCCCCACGATGGCGACAATATTGACGAGGGCACCGCCCCGCACCGGGTAATGCACCAGATGGGCGTTGCGGCCGAGCCAAAGGTTGCTGTTCGGCGCGCGGGCGTCGGGGCTGGCCGCGTCGGCGGGAACCAGCGCCCGCCACGCCGTGCGGCCGCAATACAGGCGATCATCCGCTCCTGCGCCTGCCAAAGCCGCCCGGATGGCGGAGCCGATGCCGTCCGCTCCCACCAGGGCGTCGGCCACCACGGTGCGGGGCGCCCCAGCCCCGTCAGTCGGGCGAAGCGACACCCGCACCCGGTGTCCCTCGCTGGCGAACCCCGCCACGGCAAGCCCTGTCTCGATGGAAATGGCCGGATGAGCCCGCGCCCCGTCGAGCAGCACGGCCTGCAGGTCGGCGCGGTGGATGACCAGGAACGGCATGCCGAACCGGGCCTCGGCCTCGGCGCCGAACGGCAGGCCGGCGAGTTCGGTGCCGTTCCGTCCAAGCCTGATCCGCAGCCTGTCGATCCGGACGGCGGTATCGCGCAGGCGATCGAGGAGACCCATCCGGGCCAGCACCCGGGTCGCGTTGGGGGCGAGCTGCAAGCCGGCGCCGGCTGCCCGGAGCGCGGGAGCCCGCTCGTAAATCGTGACGTCGGTGCCGGCTTCCGCGAGGGCGAGGGCCGCCGCAAGCCCCGCGATGCCGGCGCCCGCGACAACCGCGGTCGTCACCGTGGCGAGCCTCGCCCGCGCGTCAGCTGTCCGGGTCTTGATGGAACTCGCACTCGGGCGGCTGGCACCCCGTGCCCAGCCGCACGTCGAGCACGAAGCGCGTCGAGCAGTAAGGGCAGACTGCGTCGTCGCTGCCACCCATGTCGATATAGGTGTGCGGATGGTCGAAGGGTGGCAGGGCGCCCGTGCACATGAACTCGCGCACCCCGATATGGATGATCGGCACGCCCGGCTGATTGTGAAAATGCGGTGTCGTGAGATGTTCGGCCATTACGGTCCCGGCGTTGTCGTTGAAGCGCGTCCACTTCTTGCGAATGCGCTGAGATAGACAAGGAAATCGTCCGGCATCGCCCCACGGTGAGCCGCGACGCTGGACGGGCTCGCGGACGCACCTTATGCGGAGGCGCCGGGCTTGTGTAGGGCCAAGGCGCGGCAAAGCCAGCGTGCGATGGTTGGAGCGGGGCAGATGGACAGTTTCGATTTGGCGGGGTTGCGTCTCGCCTATCTCGACGCTTCCCCCACCGCTCCGGCGGGGCGCGGCACCATGATGCTCGTGCACGGATTCGCCTCGAACCACGCGGTCAACTGGGTCAACCCGCTCTGGGTGCGAACGCTCAACGAGGCGGGCTGGCGCGTGCTGGCGCCCGACAATCGGGGGCATGGCGCCAGCGACAAACCCCATGACCCCGCCGCCTACGCGACGCCGCTCATGGCGGAGGATGTGCTCCGCCTCATGGACCACCAGGGAATCGAGCGCGCCGACGTCATGGGCTATTCCATGGGGGCCCGCATCACGGCCTTCCTGGCCCTCGCGCATCCGTCGCGCGTGCGGTCGATCGTCCTGGGTGGGCTCGGCCACCATCTCGTGGAAGGCGTCGGCCTGCCCACCGGCATCGCCGACGCCATGGAGGCCCCGAGCCTGGAGGCGCTGACCGACCCGACGGAGCGCATGTTCCGCCGCTTCGCCGACGCGAACGGCAACGACAGGGCCGCGTTGGCGGCTTGCATCCGTGGCTCCCGGCAGGTCCTGACGGCGGGCGAGATGGCCAGCATCGCCTGTCCGGCCCTTGTGGCGGTGGGAACCCGAGACCCCATCGCCGGCGACCCGCACCGCCTCGCCGCCCTGCTGCCCCGGGGAGCGGTCCTTGAGATCCCCGACCGGGATCATAATTTTGCGGTTGGCGACAAGGTGTACAAGAGCGGCACCCTCGACTTTCTGCGGTCCCGGCCGTAACGCTCCGTCCGAGCCGGACCTTGTTTCGGACACGCGTCGTCGTACTTTGTAACGGGTGGACAGGTCGGACAGTCCGCCGGGAGTTGGCCATGGATCAGGGGCATTCCGCGAAGGTGATCGGCCTGCCGGGCACCGACCTCGTGTTTTCGCGCATCCGCACGGAGGGCGAGGCGATCTTGCGCGCCGAGCCCGAGCTGTCCAACCTAGTGCTGCCGACGGTGCTGAATCAGGAGGATCTCGCCGGTGCGGTGATCCATCGCATCGCATCGCGGCTGGACCATCCGGACGTTTCCGGGCCTCTGCTGCGGCAGGTGTTCGCCGAACTCTCGAACGATGGTGCCATACGGGCGGCGTTCGAGGCCGACATCCTGGCTGTGAGCGATCGCGATCCGGCCTGTACGGCCCTGATCCAGCCGTTGCTGTTCTTCAAGGGATTCCACGCCATCCAAGCCCACCGGATGGCTCATGCCCTTTGGAAGGCAGGCCGGCAAACCCTGGCGCTCTACATCCAGAGCCGCTCGTCCAGCGTTTTCCAGACCGACATCCACCCTGCCGCCGTGTTCGGCAAAGGGCTGTTCCTCGACCACGCGACGGGGCTCGTCGTGGGGTCGACCGCCGTGATCGAGGACGATGTGTCCATGCTGCAGGACGTGACCCTGGGAGGCACGGGCAAGCAGGTGGGAGACCGCCATCCCAAGATCAGGCATGGCGTGCTGATCGGCGCGGGTGCCAAGGTGCTGGGGAACATCGAGGTCGGCCATTGCTCGCGCGTTGCCGCCGGCTCCGTCGTGCTGCAGGCGGTTCCACCCAAGACAACGGTGGCAGGCGTGCCCGCCAGGGTGGTCGGCACCGCCGGGTGCCCCGAGCCGTCGCGGTCGATGGACCAGCGGCTCAAGGACCAAATGCCCTGAATGGTTGGCTTGCCGGTCGGGGCGGGATATATCACCCAACGGCGCGCGTGAACGGGATCGGCCGCCGCGAGCCGATCGGCCCCGACCCTTGAGGGTCACCAAGGCCACAGTGCATATCATGCGAACGCGATCGGGAGCCTCGCCTTGAACAAGACGGAACTGCATCAGCTCCAGGATTACCTGCAGCAGGTGCTCGGCAACACAGGCCTGCGCGTCACCCCCAGCAGCAAGGACGACGAAGCCGCCGACGTGTCCCTGGGCGAACGCAAGATCGCCAAGATCAACGTCGACGACGAGGATGGCGATCGCTCCTTCTCGTTCGAGATGCCTGTGCCTGTCGAGCGACCGGCCCTGGAAGAATACCTTCGCCTCCTGCTGGAAAACCCCAAGCTCAAGGTGGTGCCGCGGGCCAAGAAGTCGGACTCGGTCGAGCTGAACTCCGGCAGCGACTTCCTCGGGGTGATTTCGGCGGACGACCCGAAAGGCAAGTCCTTCACCTTTCAGATGGCGATCCTCGACTACGACCTCGAAGAACGCTGATCGGGTTCCGTGGCCGGAGGTGGCGACACCTTCAAAGCACCACGGCGTCGCCGAACTGATCGAGGGGAAGCAGCCGCACGAACTCAACGGCGATCCCGGTCGCCGAGACGCGGACCACGCGGGCCGGGGTTTTTCCAACCGTGACCGGAGCGCCGACGGGTGGCGAGGCGTCGCATTGCATCGAGGCCCCTGACAGCGACACGTCGATTAGCTTCACGGGATGCGTCTGCCCGTCGGCGGTTGTGATCGTCGTTCGGGTGACGCGGGGCGCAATCCGGTCATGACGCCGATCTTCCGGCATTCCCAGAATGTGGCGGTTGGCGAGCCAGGTGAGTTGCTCCGCCAGTTTCTCGCGCTTGCTCAGCGGCACGGTAACCTGCAGGGCGAAGCCGTTCTCGAACAAACGGGCGATTTTGCCTTCAACGCGCCCGAGATGGTCGAGGTAGCAGACCACCCGTTCCTCCATGATCCCGAGAACGGGAACGATCAAGGCGACGCTGCCGGGCGACATGTTGATCACCTGGCACGGGTATTCCTGGCGGTCGGCCAGCATGTAGCGGCCGAGCAACTGAACGGCCACCCGCTGGTAGCGACGTCGTTCCGAGGGTTTTCCGTCCAACCCGAGGGTGGAAGCGGCGGCAAACCCGACCTGGGACAAGGCGATGGACATGGCAGCAGCTTTACGGCCGAAGATTTAATGCAGCTTTAATGTGTTGCTCGATTATGAACGCTATTCGCCTGTTCGTGGCGCGCGGTGCCGTTCATCGCCCGCCCTGGTGCACCACCAGGTAACCATGTCGCCAAGACGCGTAGCTGCGGGATTGATCGGTCGGGGTCATGGACGACATCGCGGGATCGAAACCGTCGACCTCCCCCACCATCCGCAAGGATTGAAGGCCGAAATGAACGACGGCGCGCAGGCCGAGCCAAGACGGGATCGTCAATGGGGCGACGGCGCCCAGGATCCTGGTGTGGGTCTGCCCGCGGTGACGGAGAGGAAGCAGCAGCATTTCAAGATCGATGGGGATGCCGTCGCGCGGCATGGCCCGCAAGCCCAGGATGGCGGGCGAGCGGTCGCCGAGCACGTCCGCGATCACGCGGATCATCCTGCGCCGATCAGGCTCGGTCCAGAGCCCGAGGAAGGACTGCCCCTTGAGTTCCGCGAGGAAAAGGGCGTTGAGCCGCGTGCCGGACAGCCTGATCGGAACGCGTGAGCGTGGCTCGGCCTGGTCGGTTTCGAGGATAAAGGTATCGGCGAGGATGCCGCGTATGGCGGCGGGGTCGATATCGGCGCGCTCGGGCGCCGAGCGGCCGTTGCGGAGCTGGTTCCAATATTGATAAAGCTCGCGGGTAACGGCGTGTTTCATTAAGGGACCCCTGTGCGCCTGTTCGGCGCGGACCTGTGCCGGAAGTGGCCCGACATGTGGGTCGCGGCCATGATGGTCCAAGGGACAGCATCGCCGATGCCAACCAGCCGCTGCACCGATCCCGGAGCTGGCTCGACGTGCCGTGCCACCTGGCCGGCGTCGGTCGGATTCAATCGAAATGAAAGACACGCGCTTGGCCGACCCCGTCAAACGACAGCCGATCTTCAACGTGCCACCCGCCTTGCTGTCCGTCATCCTCCTGCTGGTCGGCATCCAGGTCCTGCGCGGCGCCCTGCCGTCGACGACCGACGCCGACCTGTTGGCTCGCCTGGCCTTCGTGCCGGGCCGGTTCAGCGTCCTGTGGGACCGCGGGGCCGTACTGGGGCAGTTCAGCGCGCTCGACACGGACGATCCGGTTGGCCTCCGGACTTTCCAGGTCGCCCGCTTCTTCCTCGGCGACGGCTCGATCCAGTTCTGGACGCCCTTGACCTACGGGCTGCTGCACGGCGGCTGGACCCATGTCGGCCTCAACGCCGTCTGGTTGCTGGCTTTCGGCGCGCCTGTCGCCCGCAGGTTCGGACCGGCCCGCTTCCTCCTTTTTCTGGCGCTCGGCGCCGTGGCGGGTGCCGCCGCGCACCTTCTCGTCTACCCGTTCGACCTGCAGCCGCTCGTTGGGGCGTCCGCCTCGGTGTCGGGCTGCATGGGGGCGGCGCTTCGCTTCATGTTCCAGCCCCGACGTCCCGTCGATGGTGCGATCGCGGACGCCGGAGGTCTGGGAGACACGATCCGCTCCACCGTGCCGATTCTCGTCCTTCTGGCCGACCGCCGGGCTTTATCCTTCCTGGCCGTGTGGTTCGTCACCAATCTCGCGTCGGGGCTGGGCGGGATGGCGATGGGGGTGTCCGACGCGCCGATCGCCTGGCAGGCCCATATCGGCGGTTTCCTGTTTGGGCTTCTCGCCTTTCCGCTGTTCGACCGAGCCGATGCCCGCTCGGGCGACGACATCGTGCAGCCGCCCGAAGACGAGGCCGAGCGGGTCTGACTTGCCGCCCAGAAGGCCCTTGTGCCGGGGCTTTCTCAAGATCATCATCGACCCAGGTGCCGAAAACGAGCTCCAAGGGCCGCGGCGGCGGGACATGGCCGGGCTTCGCCATGTCCCTCAAAGGGGAGGACATGATGAACATATCGCATATACTTGCCACCAAGGGGCATGCCGTTACCACGACCACGCCGGACCGGTTGCTGGGCGACGCAATCGCGCTCCTGAGCCAGAAAAGGATCGGCGCGGTCGTCGTCACCGGGGACCACGAGGGCGTGCTCGGCATTCTGTCCGAGCGCGACATCGTCCGCGCGCTGGCCCAGCATGGCGCGGCGGCGCTTGGCCGCCAAGTTGCCGACCACATGACCAGGAAGGTCGTTTTCGCCACGCGGGACATGACGGTGGTCGAGGCCATGACGATGATGACGGCGGGCCGGTTCCGCCATATGCCGATCGTCGAGGACGATCGCTTGACGGGCCTGATCTCCATCGGCGACGTGGTCAAGCACCGCCTCGAAGCCATCGAGCAGGAAAAGCAATCGATGCTGGACTATATCGGCACCGCCTGATCGCCCGTGAGCCGGACAGCCCCTGGATCAATGCCGGGGCTGCTCCTTTGCTTTTATTTAAATTTGCCGGGTAGGATCGTGCCGGTTTGAAGACCGGTGGAGTTGAGAATGTTGGTTCCGTTAGGGACGGCGACGGCCCTGATGTGCGTCATGGCGGCCAAACACTTCTGCGCCGACTTCCTGTTCCAAACCAACGCGATCGCGAAGGGAAAGGCCGCCGAACGGGACTGGGCCGTGCCGCTTTTTCTTCACGCGCTCGGGCACGCGGGGCTGACCTTGCTGGTAGCCCTCCTGGTTTGCCCGACCCTGTGGTGGGTCGCCCCCATCGAGTTCGCGGTTCACGCCGCCATCGACCGGGGCAAGGCCATCGTGGGCCGCAACGCGCAACTCGACATCGGCAAGGCGGAATTCTGGTGGCTGCTCGGCTTTGACCAGTTCCTCCATCAGTTGACCAACATCCTGATCGTCTTCGGCTTCCTCGTCGGTCGCGGCGGAGCCTGACCGGGCCGTCGTTGCGCGTCAAAGCCGCGAACTTGCCGCCTCGTCGATCAGCCATTGCCGCAGGGCGACGAACTTGCTGCCCCGCATGGTTTCCGGGCGGCACACGAAATAATAGCCGAATGGCGTTTCCACGCTGGTGGCGAACGGCGCCACCAGATGGCCCTGGCTGATCTCGTCGGCCGCGAGGGCGCGCGTGCTCAGCGCGATGCCCTGGCCCTGGATGGCGGCCTCGAGGGCGATCGACATCTGGTTGAACCAGATGCCGCGACCGACATCCACATCCGTCACGCCGGCGGTGTTCAGCCAGGTTTCCCAATCCGGCCAAGCGCCGTAATGCCAGTCCCATTCGAGGTGCAGCAGCGTGTGATGCTTGAGGTCGCCCGGCTCGCCCAAGGGAAGACTGCCCCCGAGCAGGCGCGGGGAACAGACCGGAAAGGCGTGTTCCTCGAACAGGCGAACCGACGTGTAGCCGGGGAAATCACCGGTTCCCCAAACGATATAGGCGTCGATCCCCTCGCGATCCATTTCGGTCGCGGAACGGGCGGCGTCGAGCAGCACGTCGATCTCGGGATGCTCCTGCTTGAAACGGCCGATCCGCCGGACGAGCCATGTGGCGGCGAAGGACGCGCCCGCGCTGATAACCACAAGGTCGCGGCCCCGCGTTTCGCGCATGCGGCGCGATCCGGCGGCCAGCTTGGCAAAACCTTCCCTGAGGTCGCGCAATCCTGCTTGCCCTGCTTCCGTTAATGACAGGCCGCGCCCCGCGCGCTGAACCAGGGGTGTGCCGATTTCGGCTTCGAGCAGGCGGACCTGCTGGGCCACGGCCGCCTTGGTGACGTGCAGCTGTTCCGCCGCTTTCGCGTAGCTGAGGTGCTGGGCCACCATTTCGAAAGCCCGCAAGGCGTTCAACGAGGGAAGCCGGTGGGAAAGGGCCATCGAAGGGGACCTGTGAAGCAACGGATAGACGCCGAACGAGGCGGTTCGCCACGATAATGGAGCAAGGGCCCGTGGAAACATACGCGGTTCACCAACGGTCGGGCAGGGCAGCCCTGCACAGAAGCATGGCACGACGCCTGTAATATCGGCAATTCGCCTTTATATTGCAATGCAACAAGACCAAGATGCTAGAAAGTTCAACGATGTCGACCCTGCCGTTCCGCCTTCACGCTTTCAATACCAACGCCGCTTCCAACCCTGTCGGGCTGTTCGATCAGCTTCGTCGCACTGTTTCGTCGTTCAATTTCGGCAATGCGATCGTTTTCGGCCAGACCTGGCTGCAGGGTAGCCCGCGCGCCGAACTGAACGACCAACTGCTGCAGGATATCGGCGTTACCCGCGCCGACTACGAGGCGATGCGTTTCTGAACCTCGACGCCCGGCGTGGCTCCGTGCCACCGGCTGGTTGACCGGGCCAAGCGAACCGTTAAACGTCCCGCCGCAGAACCTCGCTCTCATCGAAGGAGCCCGGGCGAGCGGGCGCTGCGTATGGTTGGCCAATGACGATCACCGAGGGCGAGGAAACGACGTCCCCGCCTGCTGTCCGGTGGGGCATGCTCGTCGCGATGGCGGTGTTCTACGTGGCTGCCGGGGCCATCCATCTCGCACGGCCCGATGCCTTTCTCCCCATCGTCCCGAATTGGGTTCCCGAGGCGCGGGCGGTGGTTCAGGTCACCGGCGTGTGCGAACTCACCGGGGCATTCGGTCTGTTGACGCGGCGCTGGCGCTGGTGGGCGGGCGTGATGCTGGCCCTTTACGCGGTTTGCGTTTTTCCCGCCAACATCAAGCACGCCATGGAGGGGATCGACGTTCCCGCGCTCCCGCATAGCTGGTGGTACCACGGGCCGCGACTAGCGGCCCAACCCTTCATTGTCTGGTGGGCGCTCTTTTGCGCCGGCGTCACCGATTGGCCTTTCGCCCGCGGCAAGCGCCGCGGCGCGGCCACGCCCGGTCAGCCTCGATAAAGCACCGCCGTGGCGGGCAACCCGTCCAACATCTCCGCCAAGTCGAGCCGATCGCCCCGCACGGTCCGCCCCGTCAGCAGGTTGTGGCCCGGCAGGTTCGCAAGATGGGCCGGCAGGATAAGGGTCGAAGCCGCACCCTCCTTGGCGAGCCTTGCCACCACCACGAGGGTCGTGGCGCCGAGGTGCCGCGCAAAGGCGCAGGTGGCGTCGTCATCCAGCGTCAGCGCCTCGTAAGCGCCCTCCGCGAACAGCGCCGGATCGGCTGCGCGCGCGGCGAGCAATAGCCTCGTCAGGGCCAGTTTGAACCGGCCGTCCCGCCATTCCTTCCAAAGACCGCGCATGGCTTCCCGCCGGTCGGCTTTCAACGCAACGTCCACCTCATCGAG
The DNA here is from genome assembly GCA_937871825.1 of uncultured Alphaproteobacteria bacterium. GTDB lineage: Bacteria > Pseudomonadota > Alphaproteobacteria > Rhizobiales > Beijerinckiaceae > Lichenihabitans. Next base: position 3,626 of record CALMOK010000288.1, on the reverse strand, counting down.
CATGGCGGCGCGAGTCTCGAAGTCGACCGGGCGACGGTTGTCGGGATCTACCATGCTGAAATCCCAAAGCTCGCAGCCCTGGTAGATGTCCGGCATGCCGGGCACCGTGAATTTCAACACCGTCTGGGCGAAGCTGACGGCGGCACCATCCTCGGCGATGCGGTTCACGAAGGGCCGGAACGAAGCCAGGAACGTCCCTCCGGCACCGGTCACCGCTTGCTCGATCATCGCGAAGGCAGCGGCCTCATAGGCCTCGTCGGGGCGGACCCAGGTGGAATGCACCTTGGCTTCCCGCAAGGACTTCTGCAGGGCCGCCTTGAGACGCGTCGTGTAATCGGCGACGCCGGCCGGGTCTAAGTTGCCCTCGCCGATGAACTCGGCCGGCCATGTGCCGACGAGAAGTTGGTAAAGAAGGTATTCGTCGTTGGGATCGAGACCGGGCGCGTCGGCTCGCATGATCGCGCTCCAATGTCCCACAAGCCGTGTCCATTCCTCCGGGTGGTTCGATAATGCGGCAAGCCGCGCGCGCGTGTCCTCGCCGCGCTTGGTATCGTGGGTCGAGGTCGCCAACATGCTGGTCGGCCATCGCGCGGCCCGTTTCGCGTTGGCCTCGTGGAACCGGGAAACCGGCACCCCGAACTGGTCCGGATCGCCGCCGACCTCGTTGGCGGCGACGAAGCGGTTGTAACGGTAGAAGGCGGTGTCCTCGACGCCCTTGGCCATCACCGGCCCGCAATATTGCTGCAGCTTCATGGCACAGCGGAAGACATCCGCGGTCCTGTAACGGGGAGAGGTGTCCAGCAGCACGCCGGACAGCAGCTGGCGCAGGAACGCGAACACGCTGGCGTCGATCGCCGTGTCGTTGCGGGCCGCGCGTTCGATCGCGGTGTCGAGTTGCGTCATGTCCTCGCTGGTCGGCGCGTTTTCGCCGTCGATATAGGTCCGGTAGACCGGAAAGGCGGCGACGATCTGCCGGATCGCGCGCTGCAGCACCGTGTGGGTGAAGTCCGTTGTCGAGGCATCCTCGCGGGCGACGCGGGTTGCCGAGCGGGCCAGCCGCTGCAGTTCGCTGGACATTTCATTGTCGATGATCTGGAGTTTGCTCGCCAGGACAATGGCGTCATAGGACGGCATGGGTCCCACGAAGGACGCGTAGCATTGCGCGAAAGCGTACTCGTTGCCGGTGCGGATGAACAGGCCGGTAAGCAGATTGGTGAACTCGTAGCCGGTGGTGCCATCCACCGGCCAATCGTCCCGCAGCGGCTCGTCGGCGCCCAGGATCTTTTCCACCACGAGATAGGGCAAGCCCCCCTCGCGCGAGCGCGGGCCCGCGCTCCGCAGCCGGTCGAGGTAGGCCTTGGGATCGAACAGGCCGTCGATATGATCGATTCGCAGCCCGTCCAGCAAGTCGTCCTCCATCAGCTTGAAGACGAAACGGTGCGCGTGGTCGAAGACGTCGGGCAGTTCCATCCGCAGGCCGGCGAGGGTCGCGATGTTGAAGAAGCGGCGATAATTGATGTCGTCCGCCGCCACGAGAAAGTGGCTGGCCTTCCAGTTCTGCTTGGCGATCAGGGCATCTAGCCTTGTCCAGCTCGCAGCCTGTTCGGCCCGTCCGTTGAAGCCCCGTACCGCCGCCGCGATCGCGTCGCTCGCCTCGGCGCTGTTCATCGCCAGATGGGCCAGCTCGGCCTTGAGGTCGCGGGTGCGGCGCATGATCTGCGGCCGCCAGCGCAGCACGTCGGAAAAGGCATCGCCCAGAATCTTCAGGCTGCGCGTCGCGTGGCCGAGGATTTCGGCATAGTCGGTGGGGCAGATCGGCAGCTTGTGGGTGTCGTGCGCCCAAACCGCGAAGCTACCCGTGACGGGATCGAACTTGAGAACCATATGGCCGGCCTTCAAGGCTGCGCCATATTGGTCGCCCAGGAAAGGCACCAAAACCTTGTTGCGGAGGTCGCTCCGGTCCGGCGTCCAATCAACGTCGAACCAGCCCGCGTGGTCGGCTTCGGGCCCCCATTCGAGCAGGTCCAGCCAAAGCGCGTTATCGGCCCCGCCCACCCCCATGTGGTTGGGAACGAAGTCCAGGATCTGACGCAAACCGCTGGCCGACAGGGCCGCCGTCAGCCGGCCGAAAGCGGCTTCCCCGCCAAGCTCCGGGTTGAGCTGGTCGTGGTCGACGATGTCGTAGCCATGTGTGCTGCCCGGATGTGCCTTGAGGTAGGGCGAGGCGTAAAGGTGGCTCACCCCGAGCCGCGCCAAGTAAGGCGCGAGTTCGGCGGCCTTGTCGAACCCGAAATCCTTGTGGAACTGTAGCCGGTAGGTAGCGCGCGGGGTCATGCTCGGTCCTTCATGGAAGCTGAACGGCCCAGCGGACCGCCCAGGGACCCAAGAGCGGCCCTTCGGCTTCACCCTCCTGCCAGAACGCGGCGCCGGCTGGCGCGAACCCCGGTTGAGCCTCGTCCTTCAGGTTGGCGTCGAGGCGCAGAACCGTTCCGTCCTCGCCCGTCCATTCCACCATTACGGCAAGTTGGCCGACCTCCCGGAAAGTGCCACCGTGCGTCAGTTGTGGAATAACCGGGATGACGTGGCTGCGGCGTGCCGCCAGCAGGCGCTTGGTCCATTCGAGGGTCGCCTGGCACACCGGGGCGTCGAGGTTGGCCCAGTCGAGCTTGGCCGACATGAACGTGCTTTCGGCCTGCGGGTCGGGGATCGACTCGCGCGCCGCCGCACTTTGGAAGGCCGCGAACCGCTTGAACTCCTCGCGGCGGCCCCTTTTCACCGCCTCCCCGAGTTCACCGTCGAAATCGCAGAAAAAGGGAAATGGCTGGATGCTACCCCACTCGTCTCCCATGAACAGCATGGGGATCTGGGGCAGCAGCAGGCAAACCGCCGTCACCGCCCGCACGGCCTCCGGGGCGGCGCCGGCCGCCATGCGGTCGCCAAAGGCCCGGTTTCCGATCTGGTCGTGGTTCTGCACGAAGGCCACAAAGGCGGTTGGCGGCAGCGCCCCGCTCGGCTCACCGCGCCGATCCCCGCGAAATTCCATGACCTCGCCTTGGAACGCAAAGCCTTCGGCGAGCGCCCGGCCAAGCTTTCCCGTGTCGGTGAGGTATTCGGCGTAGTAGGAATCGCCTTCTCCGGTGGCGGCGGTATGCAGCACGTGGTGGACATCGTCGTTCCACTGCGCCGTGTAGGCCAGGGCCTTGCCCTTCGTTCGGTGTAGGTGGCGTGCCTCGTTGTGCTCGTTCTCCAGGATGAGACGGATCGGTCGGCCAAGGTCGAGCGCCCGCACCCGCTCCGCCAATTCCGCCAACAGGTTCTTCTCGCTGACATCGATGATGGCGTGAACGGCATCGAGCCGAAGTCCGTCGAAGTGGAAATCCCGCAGCCAGTAGGCGACATTCTGAAATACGAACTCGCGGACAGGCGCCGAATGCCTCCCATCGTAGTTGACCGCCTGACCCCAGGGGGTGTGGTGCCGGTCGGTGAAGAACTGGGGTGCGTAGGTCGACAGGTAATTCCCATCCGGGCCGAAGTGGTTGTAGATCACGTCGAGGATCACGCTGAGCCCGTGCAGATGGGCTGCGTCGACGAGGCGCTTCAGGTCGTCCGGTGTGCCATAGGACGCA
>CALMOK010000287.1:13858-21842 GCA_937871825.1 uncultured Alphaproteobacteria bacterium | reverse complement strand
GATCCCAGCCTCCTTGCAGGCGCGGGTCACACGGTCGGCGATGGCCCCGACATGAGTGGTGGAGCGTCCAGTTGCGATCACCATCATGTCGGCCAGCGAGGTTTTGCCTTGAAGGTCGATCGGCAAAACATCCTCCGCCTTGGCGTCGTCGAGGCTCGCGAGGACCAGTTCCGCGATTTCCTCGGAGGTCGGCCCAACCGGGGGAGTCATCGGCCGTTGGACGGTTTCAATGCCATGGGTCGTGTTCAGCGTGTGTTCCTCACCTTGATGAACCGCGAGCGCTTCCGGTTCGTCCTTGCGTCAAGACCTAAGATGAGCTAACGGGCGGCGAATTACAACCGCGTGGTTGGTGGCGCGGCCCGGTTGGTTCACGCCTGATCGCTTCGTTTTCGTCCACCCTTGACCCGGGCTCCGAATTGGGGTGGCGCGGACCGAACCGAACGAACGATTACTGGCGACACCCCGCCTTTCATCGACCGGTTGAAAGCAATCGGGGTGGCGGGGCGAAAAACCGCAGTTTAAGCTCCGGCGGGCCCTTGAACACCGGCCAAGGCTTGGAGCTTCCAGCGATGACGCAGGCCTTTTTTAAACGCGATGCTTTGGGCGAGTGGGAGCGCCTGATAACCGGGCCGCAAGACGGGACCATTTCGGTGAAGGCGGCTGTCTCGACGCGAACGGCGACCGCGAGCCCTTGTCCGATGGGATGGACGCTATCGGCTCCGGCGACCTCGCCGTCCATGCCGCCGTCGATGCTGGAAAGCGCCTGGGCGTGATCTGAACCATCATGACCGGCCGGATCGATCAAGGGGCTGGGCGCCACCCGCGAGCCGACGCGCCGCGTGGGCCTGGCTCGGCCCCCGGTCCAGCACCCTTTTCTGATCCCACGGTGCTCTGAGAATGGCGTCCCGAGGGCTTCTCCGCCGCTTCAACCGCATCCTCAACTGGACGATGGTCGCCGTCACCGTTCTGCTCGCCCTGTTCGCCGGGCTGCTGGCCTACGACACGGTGCAGCCGCCGGTTTCCACGCTGATGATGGCGCGCTGGCTGAGCGGCGAGCCCCTCGACCGGCAATGGACGCCGCTGCCGAACCTGCCTGGCCGGCTCGTGGATGCCGTTGTGATGTCCGAAGACGGGCAGTTCTGCGCCCACAACGGGGTCGACTGGCAGCAATTGCACGAGGTGATGGACGATCCCGACGGTCCGTCGCGGGGTGCTTCGACCATCACCATGCAGGTGGCCAAGAACCTGTTCCTGTGGAACGGCCGGTCGTTCATCCGCAAGGGCATGGAGATCCCGCTCGCCTTGCTGATCGACGCCCTTTGGACCAAGAAGCGGATCCTCGAAATCTACCTCAACATCGCCGAATGGGGCGACGGGGTGTTTGGCGCGCAAGCCGCGGCACGGCGCGATTTCAACAAGCCGGCCGGCCAGTTGACCGCGCGCGAGGCCTCGCTCCTGGCGACCGCGCTGCCCAACCCTTTTCGGCGAAACCCGGCGCACCCCTCGCGCGGCCATCGGGAACTGGCGGTCATCAACATGGCCCGCGCGCAAGAGGCCGCCGCCTGGACCCAATGCCTGCGATGACGCGGTCGCCGACATCCCGACAAGGGCCGGCAACCGCCGCAGCGGCTTCGAGTTGACTGTGGGTGAGCAACTCTCGAACGTCCACCGCCGCGACCCGGCACCCTTCCAAACGCAGGCGGATCGCGCCACGATGACGAGGCAGGTTTCCACCATCGATTGGGCGTCGACGGCCGTTGGTCCGCCGGACACATGGCCCCGGTCGCTCGGCACCCTCGTCACGGTGATGTTCGGCTCGCGCCAGCCCATGTTCATCGCCTGGGGAACGAACCGCATCCTCGTCTACAACGACGCCTATGTGCCGTTGCTCGGCAAACGACACCCTTTGGCGTTCGGACGTCCCTTCTTCGACGTTTGGCCCGAAACCCGGGCGCCTGTGGGCGCCTTGATGGACCGGGTGTTCGGCGGCGACCCGGTACACATGGACGACCTCGAACTCACGCTGGAGCGCAACGGCTTTCCCGAGCAGGCGCATTTCACCTTCTCGTACACGCCCGTTCCGGGGGACGGGGAGGCGATCGAGGGCCTTTTCTGCGCCTGCACGGAAATAACCGGAACGGTTCTGGCCCGCCGGGAACTGGAAGCCGAGCGGCGACGGTTGGGCGAGTTGTTCGAACGCTCGCCCAGCTTCATGGCCCTGCTCCGCGGACCCGAGCATCGTTTCGAACTGACCAACCCGGCTTACAAGACGCTGATCGGCTTCCGCGACGTGATCGGCAAAACGGTTCGCGAAGCGCTGCCCGAGGTGGAGGGACAAGGCTTCTTGGACCTTCTCGACAAGGTCTACAGCACCGGTGAGCCATATATCGCCCAAGCGGCGCCGCTCAGGATCGTGCAAAGGCCAGGGGCCGACCCCGAATTGCGTTACCTGAATTTCGTTTACCAGCCGATGCGTGACGGATCGGGCGTCAACGGCATCTTCGTCGAAGGGATCGACGTCACGGAGGCGCGGGCCGACCAGGAAGCGGTGCGGGGCAGCGCCGCCCGCCAAACCCTGCGGGCGGAACTCGGCGACGCGCTGCGCGGCGCGCACGACGAGCAGGCGCTGACCATGGTGGCCGCCGAAACGCTTGGGCGATACCTCGGCGTGGAACGCGTCGGCTACGGCGAGATCGACGAGGCAGGCGACGGAGTGATCATCGACCAGGTTTGGGCCGCCGGCGAGCGACCCGGCCCCACGACGGCACGGCGGCGCCACGCGATCGGCCGGGCCATCCTCCGCGAGTTGGGGGCGGGTCGGTCCGTCGTGGTCGACGACGTGAGCTCCCATCCGCTCACCACCGGCGAGTCCCACCATCCGGCCTACGTCGCCAGCGTGCTCCGGGCTTTCGTCGCCGTTCCGTTGATCGGGCCCGATTGCCTCGTCCGCTTCCTTTTTGCCGTCAGCCCAACCCCCCGTGCCTGGACGGAGAACGAGCGGGCCCTCGTCCAGGAAGTGGGAGAGCGGACCTGGGCGTCCCTCGACCGTCTGCGCGCCGAAAGCGCCCTCAGGGACAGCGAAACGCGCAACCGACAAGTGCTCGACGGCGCCGTCGACTACGCCATCATGGCGTCCGACCTCCAAGGCCGCGTCACGCGCTGGAACGAGGGCGCGCATCGCATCCTGGGCTGGACCGAGCGGGACATGCTCGGCCAAACCCTGCATCGGATATTCCTCCCCGATGACGGGGCGGCCGTCGAGGAGGAAAGGCGCTCCGCGCTCAAGCAGGGGGTCGCCGTCGACGAACGGTGGCACCTTCGCCGGAACGGCGAGCGGTTCTGGGCCGCCGGTGAAACGACGCCGATCAGGGACGACGCCGGGGCACCGATCGGCTTCGTCAAGGTGATGCGCGACCAGACCGAGCAGCGGCAGGCGGAACAGGCGCTGCGGGAAAGTCGCGAGCGGCTGGATATCGCCCTCGAAACGGGCCTCGTGGGCTTCTTCGATTGGGATGTCGCGGCGAACCTCATCCGCGGCGACCAGCGTTTCGCGGCCTTCTACGACATACCCGTGGACGAGGCGGCCGAGGGCGTCACGCCGGACAGGATCCTCGACGTCGTCCATCCGGATGACCAGCGGGGCGTGCGGAACAAGATCGCGGCGGCGGCCACCCGGTCCGACAACTACGCGAGGCAGTTCCGCCTCATCCATCGGGACGGCAGTACCCACGCCGTGCTGGAAAGCGGACGATGCTATGCGCGCGACGGGCAGACGCCGCTTCGCTACACGGGCGTGGTCGCCGACGTGACGGCCGCCGCCAGGGCCGAGGCCGATTTGCGCGACCTCAACGAGACGCTCGAACAGCGCGTGCAGGATCGCACCGCCGAACTCCTGCAAGCTCAGGAGGCCCTCCGGCAATCACAAAAGCTCGAAGCCGTGGGCCAGCTCACGGGGGGCGTGGCGCATGACTTCAACAACCTGCTGACGATCATCCGTTCGGCCGTCGATTTTCTTCGCCGGCGCGAACTGCCCGAAGACCGCCGCCGACGCTACGTGGACGCGATCTCCGACACGGTGGACCGGGCATCCAAGCTCACCGGCCAGCTCCTCGCCTTCGCGCGCCGCCAGCCGTTGAAGCCCGAAGTCTTCGACGTCCGGCAGCAGGTGGACAACGTCGCCGACCTGGTGAGGCCGCTTGTCGGCGCGCGGATCAAGATCGACCTCGACCTTTGCCCAACCCCCTGCTTCACCGAAGCCGACATCGGCCAGTTCGAGACCGCGCTCGTCAACCTCGCGGTGAACGCCCGCGACGCGATGGACGGCGAGGGCCGCTTGGTTTTCACCGTCGAGGAGGTCGCCAGCCTGCCGGCGATCCGGGGCCATCGTGGCGCAGCCAGTCGGTTCATCGCGATCTCGGTCGCCGACACGGGGGCCGGGATCGATCAATCCAACCTCGCCAGCATCTTCGAGCCGTTCTTCACCACCAAGGAAGTCGGCAAGGGGACGGGCCTCGGCCTCAGCCAAGTGTTCGGCTTCGTCAAGCAATCGGGCGGCGAGGTCGACGTACAAAGCAAGCCCGGACAGGGCTCGACCTTCACGCTCTACCTGCCCCGCACGGAAGCGGATCCGCGCGCCGAGGCGCCGGGGCCGGCGCCGGGCGGCATTGAAACACGTCCGCACGGACGGGGCATCTGCGTGCTGGTGGTGGAGGACAACGAGGCCGTCGGCCAGTTCTCGACCGAGCTGCTGCATGACCTCGGCTACAAGACCATCTGGGCGGGCAACGCCCGGCAGGCGCTCGACTTCCTGGACGAGGACGAACTCAGGTTCGATCTGGTGTTTTCAGACGTCGTGATGCCCGGCATGAACGGCATCGATTTCGCCGAACTCGTGCGGGATCGTTATCCGGGCCTCCCCATCGTCCTCACCAGCGGCTACAGCCACGTGCTGGCGCAGGAGGGCCGCCATGGGTTCGACCTCGTGCAGAAACCCTATTCGGTGGAGGTCCTGTCCCGCATGTTGCGCAAGGCCATCTCGAGTGGATCGTCGCCCCGCATTCGACGAGCGAGGTCTTGAGCGACCCTTACGCGACGCCGATGCCATAAAGGTCGTGCAGGTGGACGATCCCGATGGGGAACCCGTCCTCGTCGACCACCAGGAGGACCGAGCGCCGCTTTTCATTGAGCACGGCCAGGGCTTCGGCGGCGAGCACATCCGGCGTGACAACGGTGGGCGAGGCCGTCATCACATCCTCGGCCACCCTCGCCATGAGGTTCGGCCCCATGTGACGGCGGAGGTCGCCGTCGGTGATGATCCCGGCGAGCCGCCCGGCGTCGTCGACAACGCCAACGCAGCCGAAGCGCTTGCCCGACATCTCGACGATGGCGTCAGCCATGGAGGAGCGCGTCCGGATGCACGGGACGGCGTCCCCGCGATGCATCACGTCCCGCACAAAGGTCAGGCGGGCACCGAGCTTTCCACCCGGATGATAAAGCTTGAAGTCGCTGGCCGAAAAACCCCGCGCCTCCAGAAGCGCCACGGCGAGCGCGTCCCCGAGCACGAGTTGCATGGTGGTCGATGTCGTCGGGGCAAGCCCGTTGGGGCAGGCCTCCTCGGCGCCCGGCAGGCGGATGCAGAGGTCCGCCTCGCGGCCGAGCGCGCTGTCGCCCTTGGCGGTGACGGCGAGCAGGGGAATGCGGAACCGTTTGGCGTAGGTGACGATGTCGGCGAGTTCCACGGTTTCGCCCGACCATGACAGGGCTAGAACCGCGTCGCCGCGCCGGATCATGCCAAGGTCGCCGTGGCTCGCCTCGGCCGGGTGGACGAAATAGGCGGCCGTCCCGGTTGACGCCAGGGTCGCCGCCACCTTGCGACCGACATGGCCCGATTTTCCCATTCCGGTCACGATCACCCGGCCCGCGATGGTGCCGAGAAGGGCCACGGCCGCCGCGAAGGTGCGGCCGAGGTCACCCGGGCCGCTGGCCCGCAGCGCCTGCTCCACGGCCAACAGGCCGGCCCGCTCGGTCGCAAGCGTGCGAAGGGCCGAGCCGACGGCGAGGTCGGACAGGGCCTGGTCGGTGTCCGGGGTGAAGCGGCTCATCGCATCCTCGTCACGCTAACCTCACCTTAACCATAAAACCTTAAATGTCGTGCCACCGCCCGGGCCGATCGGTGCGACCGGAACCTGCGAGATCCTTATCGTGGCAGCCAGCACTCGCCTCTCCAAAGCCGGGATCGTTCGCCGATCCGCGATCGGCGCGGTGTTTATGGGCGGAGTGCTAGCGGGTTCGCAAGCCGCCTGGGCTCAGGAGGCGCTCAACGGCCTGGTTCCGACGCTGCCGTCGGTGCCGACAAGCGACGCGCTCGGCTCGCGCGGGGCGGCGGGATCGGACGTCGACGGTCCGGCGGACAATCCTTCATCCGCGCCCGATGACACGCAGGAGCGCGATGGCCGGTCACCGGCACGGCGCTCGACGGTGCAGCGGATCGAAACCAGCACGGCAAAACCGCGCGTCGGCCCGCCCAAGCTGCCCGCCCTGGCGGCCTATCCGACCGCTTACGCGAAGCCGCATGGCGCCGTGATCGACACGATCCCGCTGCCCGTCATCGGCCCCACGGTCGCGGCCCTGCCGGTGCCGCCGCCACGGCGCCTCAAACTCGATACGGCTCCCTTCGCGCCGCTCGGCTTTTCGGTCGGGTCGCTCCGCTTCACGCCGTTCATCGAGCAAAGCCTCGGCTTCGACAGCAACCCGGACCAGATATCCGTCGGGGTCAAACCGTCGGGCTTCAGTCGCACCGAAGGCGGGTTCGACCTCCTGTCGATTTGGACGGCGAACGAGTTGCGGGCCAACATGCACGGCGCCTACAACGACTTCTTCAGCAATCCACAGGCCAATCGCCCAGACGCGGCCGGCACGGTGGATTACCGTTTCGACGCGACGCGCGACATCAGCCTCGACGCGGAAGGTCGCTTCGTGGTCGACACGCAGCGGCCTGGATCGCCCGAGTTGAACGTATCGGTACGGGACCGGCCCCTGGTTTCCAGCTTCGGGGCGACGGCCGGCGGAACCGATACCATCGGGCGTCTGAGCCTCGGTCTGCGCGGCAGCATCGACAGGACCGAATATGAGAACGGGACCTTTTCGAATGGAACCCTGGTTCGCCTGGACGACCAGAACTTCAATGATTACGGCATCACGGCCCGCGCCGACTACGAGGTGGCGCCGGGATTGAGACCGTTCGTCGAACTGACAGGCGACACCCGCGTCCACGACCGCCGCATCGACTTGTCGGGCTTCGCGCGCGATTCCAATGGCATCTTGGGACGGGTCGGGTCGACCTTCGAGTTCTCGCGCCTGCTGACGGGAACGGTTTCGGCCGGCTACGAGAACAGGGTCTACGACGATCGGCGGCTGCGCGACCTGCAAGGCCCCATCGTCGATGCGTCGCTGATCTATGGGTGGACGCCGCTGACCACCTTGACGCTTCGGGCCGCCACGAGTTTCAACGAGACCACGGTGATCAACTCACCGGGGGCGGAATCCCGCAGCGTCGCTTTCGAGGTCTCGCACGCGCTGCTCCGCAACCTGACGCTGACCGGCGTGGCGGCCTACCTCAACACGCGCTACATCAACTCGCCGATCATCGAGGACACGGTGTCGGGCACCCTGAAGGCGAGCTACGCGATCAACCGGTCGATCGTCGTCGACGCGAGTTACAACCACCAAACGCTGAGCAGCACCATCAAGGGCTCCGGCTTCACCCAGGACGTCGTCCTGTTCGGGATGAGGTTGCAGCACTGAGCGACAAGGTCGGCACCATGAAAAAGGCCGGCTTCAAGAGCCGGCCCTCGCGAGACACGTCGTACAACAGGAATGGATCAGGCAGCCGCTTCGTCGCTATCCCCGCCGTCGTTATCACCATCGCCATCGCCCTCACCTTCGGGGTTGGCGTCGGCCTCGGCCTTGGTGATGCGGCGGGGAC
>CALMOK010000287.1:0-13848 GCA_937871825.1 uncultured Alphaproteobacteria bacterium | reverse complement strand
GACCTTTTTGGAGTTGCTCGGCGAGCAGCCTCAGGGCCTCAGTGTCGGTGACCTTTTGGACAACGGCGATCTCGCGGCCCATGCGGTCCAGCGCGGCCTCGTACAATTGACGTTCGGAATAAGATTGCTCGGGCTGGGCATCCGACCGGTAAAGGTCGCGGACCACTTCGGCTATGCTGACCAGGTCGCCCGAATTGATCTTGGCCTCGTATTCCTGCGCACGACGCGACCACATCGTCCGCTTGACCCGGGCCCGGCCCGTCAGCGTGTCGAGCGCGCGCGTCACGACCTCCGGCTCGCTGAGCTTGCGCATGCCGACGCTGGCGACCTTGGGCACCGGTACCTTGAGTTTCATCTTGTCCTTGATGAAGCTGATGACGAAAAGTTCGAGCTTGAAGCCGGCGACCTCTTCTTCCTCGATGGCGACGATCTGCCCGACACCGTGGGCGGGATAGACGATGAATTCCTGAGCCTTGAACCCATGACGGTTGCCGGCGGCCTTGACCACGGGCTTGGCACCCGCTTCAGGCTTGAACGGGGCCGACCGCATCCCGATCGATTGCCTGAAGGCAGGCATCCGATCCGCTCCGACCTTTGGGGACGGGGCCCGCGCGGTTCCACTCTTGTCAGTCATCAATCCATCTCCGCCGCTATTCGTCGAACCCACCGGGCGACGCGACACTGCCGCCCGATCGGGTCAGGGAGGGATCTCAACACCCCGCCTTGCTCGACCCCTTGAACCAAAGCCCAACGGCCCTTGTCCAAAACCTCGTTCGGATGATCGTGCGCCAGCGCCGATCATCCCATCTTTCCAATCCGGCACCGTGACATCGTTGGCGAAGCGTTCAGCCAAATTCGGCGACGCGCACCCGTTCATGGCAATAACCGGCAGTCCCTTCCCGTGATCAGGCATCGACAAGTCGGTCCAACAAGGACCAAGGCGCGCCAAGCATCAAACAGGATATACAGCCTGAAAAGGTTTCGATGATCCCGATGGAAATGGCTTGATCATGCGCCGCAGCAGCCCGACCTCAATCAAAATGGACCGATCATCCGAAGCAAAGACCCTGGTCCGGCCATGCCCGCCGATGAATTTGCGATGTCGCTTATTTCATTCTATGGCGTGTCTACCACAACACAGCTTACGAATCAAGGTTTTGCAGCTGCCGAGCTTGGCAGACGCCTATGTTCTCGCGTCGCACGATCGCGGTCCGGTCGCGACCGGCCGGCCGGCCGGCCAGGGTGCATCATGAAGCAAGTGTGGCCATCCGGGCTTTCGCCGCCATTTCGGCCAAAACTCGGCGCAATTGCTCCGGGGTGGCGATCCTCTCGCCGAAAATCACCCGTGCGGTTCGATCGCCGCACAGGAGATCCAGGCCATCGGGATCAATGCCGCTCACCGTCCAGTCACCGTCCCCGGCTCGCGCCAGGACGGTCGCGTAAAGCCGCACCGCGTCGCGGTGTTCGCCGTTGAGATGGACGATGGCCTCCGTTTCGGCAGCGACCAGGGTGTCACGACCATCAAGCGACGTCAGGACCTCGGTTCCGGCGAAACGGGCCGCTCGCGCGAAACCGCCGTTGAGGTTGAAGGCCGTGGCGTCAACGCGCCAAAAAGCGAAATCCGGAAACCCGGCGTAAAGGGCGGCCTTCGGGTGGCGCAACAAGAACCGCGCGGCCGCTGGCTCACGGTTGTCGAGTCGCGCGGCCCGTCCCGTCACCGTCAGCCTGGGGTGGGCCAGCGGATCGCCCTTGCCGCCCTGGGCGAGCAGCAGGGAGCAGCGGGGGTCGGCCTCGAGGTGCCCTGTGTGGCCGGCCAGGCGGGACAGCAGGAGCAGCGGGCTTCCGTCCGGCAGCGTGGCCACCGACACGAGGCTGGCGAAAGGGTGACCCTCCTGGCCCACCGTGGCCAGGGCGCCGGCGCGGACCGTTCGGAGCAGGCGCTTGGCCTCCCCCAGGGCGTCATAGGGGCGGCCCGAGGCGGGCGGCGTATCGGGCGGCGTTTGATCGACCATGACTTCAAACCGACGGGTGGGTCCCGGAACGGGCAGGATCAGCCACGCTGGCCCGAGATGAACTGGCGAAAGCGGGGCGATGCGCCGCCGCCGAACAGGGCCGAGGGTGCCCCGTCGTCACAAACGAGGCCGTGGTCGAAGAACAGGACTCGGCTGGACACGTCGCGGGCGAACCCCATTTCGTGGGTCACCACCAGCATTGTGCGGCCCTCGTCCGCCAGGGCCCGCATGACGCGCAAGACTTCGCCCACGAGTTCGGGGTCGAGGGCGGAGGTGGGCTCGTCGAACAGCATCACATCCGGCCGCATGGCGAGCGCGCGTGCGATGGCGGCGCGCTGCTGCTGCCCGCCGGACAGGTGCGTCGGGTAGAAGTGACGCTTTTCGGCGATGCCGACTTTGGCGAGGAGCGCTTCGGCCTCGGCGAGGCATTCGGCTTTCGGTCGCTTGAGCACGTGCAGCGGCGCTTCCATGACGTTCTGCAGGATCGTCATGTGGGACCAAAGGTTGAAGCCTTGGAACACCATGCCGAGCTTTGTCCTGATACGGTCGACCTGCCGCCGGTCGGCCGGCTCGCTCCTGCCGCCCCGGCGCTGGCGCATGGCGATGGTTTCGCCGGACACCGTGACGGCCCCGGCGTCCGGGGTTTCAAGCAGGTTGATGCAGCGCAGGAACGTGCTCTTGCCCGACCCGCTGGCGCCCAGGATGGAGATCACGTCACCCTTTTGGGCCTCGAGCGATATGCCTTTGAGGACCTCGAGCGCCCCGAAGCTTTTGCGAAGATCCTTGACGGACAATGCCGCCTCGATGGTGGCGTTCACTTGCTGATGGCTCCCAGCTTCATTGTCGGGCTTGGCCCCGGTTGGGCCGGGGCGTCGCGCAGGTGCGGCGAAAGCCAGTGTTCGAACGCGGCGATCAACCGCGCGATGGCCGTGTTGAGGACGAGGTAGATCAGCCCGGCGCACAGGAAGATCTCGATGGCCCGGAAGGTCTGCGCGTTGAGTTTCTGGGCGATGAACATGGTTTCCCGCAAGGTGACGATGCTGGCCAGGGCCGTCGCCTTTGTCATCAGGATGACCTCGGTCGAGTAGGCCGGCAAGGCTTGGCGAAGCGCCACCGGAAAGATCACGCTGCGGAAAACCTGCAGGCCGGACATGCCGCAAGCCTTGGCGGCCTCGATCTGACCCGACGGCACGGCCTGCAGCCCTCCGCGAAAGATTTCCGACGAATAGGCCGCCGTGTTGAGCGTGAGCGCCAGGACCGAGCACCAGAAAGGGTCGCGCAGGAAAGGCCACAACAGGCTCGCCCGGACGGCCGGGAACTGGCTGAGCCCGTAATAGATGAGGAAGAGCTGGACCAGCAGCGGCGTTCCCCGGAACACGAACACGAAGGCGTTGGCGA
Organism: uncultured Alphaproteobacteria bacterium; assembly: GCA_937871825.1. GTDB lineage: Bacteria > Pseudomonadota > Alphaproteobacteria > Rhizobiales > Beijerinckiaceae > Lichenihabitans. Next base: position 10,438 of record CALMOK010000287.1, on the reverse strand, counting down.
CCCATCGCAATGGCCAGGGCGCGGTTTGGCGGCAAAGGGTCAAGACGCCGGCCAGCAAGGCACCAGCGACGATGGATGTGACGAACAATTCCAGGGTGAGTGGGAGCCCGGTGAGAAGCTGCTCGAACGTTCCCTTGAGGAACTCGGCTTCCATCAGATCCGCCGGGTGCTGCGAAGCGTGCCGGCCTCGGCGCGGTTGAAGAGCAGGGTCGAGGCCGTCGTCAGCACCAAGTAGAGCGCCGCAGCGCTCAAGTAGAAGGTGAAGGGCTGGCGGGTCGAGCCCGAGCCGATCTGGCTCATGCGCAACAATTCGACCAGCCCGGTGACGGACACCAGCGCCGATTCCTTCAAGACGAGCTGCCACACGTTGCCGAGCCCCGGCAGCGCGTAGCGCAGCACGAGCGGCGCGACGATGCGCCGAAACATCAGAACCCGCCCCATGCCGACCGCCCGGGCGGCCTCGATCTGGCCCGCGGGAACCGCCAGGAAGGCGCCGCGAAAAACCTCCGCCTGGTAGGCCGCCGACACGGAGCCAACCGCCAGAGCGCCCGCCAGGAAGGACGGCAGGCCGATGAAGCCGCTTGCCCCGAAAAGCTGTCCGAGCCACGACAAGACGGCGCTTCCGCCGAAGTAGACGAGATAGATCACCAGGAGATCGGGCACGCCGCGCATCACCGTGGTATAACCCCGCCCCAAGGCGCGCCAGGGCCGCGATGGGGACAGTTTGGCGCGGGCGACCGCGACCCCGAGCGCAGTCCCGATCCCAAAGGCCGCCAGCGATACGGCCAGCGTCATGAAGGCCGCGCCCACCATGGCGCGACCCCATCCGGCTGGTCCGAAGCCCATCAGTTCAAGAGTGGTCATCGGGCGCCTCGATCAGCGACCGGAAACAAAGCGGCGCCGGGCGATCCCGCATCCGACATCGCTCGCCCTTCGGGCTCAGGCCGGCGGCATCATGTCGAGCTTGAACCATTTGTCCTGCAGGGTCTTCAGCGTGCCGTCGGCCTTGGCGGACGCGATGGCCTTGTCGAACATGGCTTTCAGGTCGGGATCGGCCTTGCGCAAGCCAGCCGCCACGCCTTGGCCGAAGATCGGACCACCCCTGAATTCGGCGCCGGCGAGCATCAGGTCCTTGCCCTCGGGCTTGCTCAAGGTGGTGAGGAAATAAGCATCCTCGGCAAAGGCGGCGTCGATGCGCCCGGCCGTGAGGTCGAGCTGCATTTCCTCGGCGGGCTTGTATTCCTGGATGGTGGCGACGTCCTTGAAGTATTTGTCGAGGAAGTTCGCGTGGATGGTGGCGACCTGGACGCCGATCGTCTTGCCTTTCACCAGGTCCCGCATCTTGTCGATCACTACTTTCGCCTTCGCCTCGTCCGACATGTCGAGCACGGTGTCGGTTCCCGGCAGGGCGGCGAGCGGGCTGGACTTCGGCACCATGAAGCCGTTCGGGCTCGTGCCATAGGACACCGAGAAGTTGATCGCCTCGAGACGCTGCGGCGTGATGCTCATTCCCGCCATGATGACGTCGAACTTTCCGGCGTTCAGGCCCGGGATCATGCCGTCCCAATCCTGCTGGGAAACCGTGCATTGCACCGTCATGCGCTTGCACAGGTCCGCCGCCAAGTCGACTTCGAACCCGGCCAGCTTGCCGTCGGGTTGAACGAAGTTCCAGGGCTCGTAGGCACCCTCGGTGGCGATCGTGATCGACTTGTAGTCCTTGGCCAAGGCCGAACCGGCCAAGCCGATCGCCATCGCGGCGCCCATGATGCAATGTGTGAATGACCGTGTGAACGTCAAAACGAAACCTCCCATGTGGCGTCGGCCAGCGTTGAAGCGACTCGGCCCGCGTCCATGCAAGGGATACGCCAGTGAAACCGCAACGACGCGGAAGACCGCTGCGCTTCGCTGTGGTCGCGACAAAGCCCTGGCGCCCTTGTAAACAGACGTGCCTCAGCATTGGGCATTTTCCGTTCCATGCCAAGCTTCCTCTGCATCGTCCAAGGGGAAAACCGGCCGGCGCCGGTCGCGACCCTCGGCTTGGCTGTTTTTTGACACAGGGGCGAATAAAATGGCTTAGATGATGTTTGGAGGACGGCTGTCACATTTTAGCCGCTGAACCAATGCTTCTGCGCGGCCGTTCAAGGTTGCGAGAGCACAGGGCGATGTGGCTCGACGGCTTGTTCAGTTAAGGAAAGCTCATGCCCGCCATTGCCTTGGTCGATGACGACCGCAACATCCTGACGTCCGTTTCGCTGTCCCTGGAAGCGGAAGGATATCGGGTGCAGACCTATACCGATGGCGCGGCGGCCCTCGACGGATTGAAGGCGAGCCCACCCGACCTCGCCATCTTCGACATCAAGATGCCGCGCATGGACGGTATGGAACTGCTGCGGCGGCTCCGGCAGAAATCCGATCTGCCGGTGATCTTCCTGACTTCCAAAGATGACGAGATCGACGAATTGTTCGGCCTCAAGATGGGCGCCGACGACTTCATCCGCAAACCGTTCTCCCAGCGTCTGCTCGTCGAGCGCGTGAAGGCTATCCTTCGCAGGGCCAACCCGAAGGAGGCGGCGGCACAGAAGGAATCGGAAGCCAAGCAGCTCGAGCGTGGCGCCCTCAAAATGGACCCCGAACGCCACACCTGCACCTGGAACAACGATCCCGTCACCCTGACGGTCACCGAATTCCTGATCCTTCAGGCACTCGCCACGCGACCCGGCGTGGTAAAAAGCCGAAACGCCCTGATGGACGCCGCCTATGACGACCAAGTCTATGTCGATGATCGCACGATCGACAGCCACATCAAGCGATTGCGTAAGAAGTTCAAGGTTGTGGACGACGATTTCGAGATGATCGAAACCCTGTATGGGGTCGGGTACCGTTTCAGGGAAGGCTAGCGCCCTGGCGTTTCGGCTCACCGCCGTGTCGGGCTTTAGTCGGACGGCGGGTGCTGGGCAAGGCGGACCGCATGTCTGACACCCTCCCGCTGTCTCGCGAGCGAGCACCGCGTCGGATGAGGCGCAGCGCGAGCGTCCGCTTGCGACGCTTTCTTCGCGGCGTGTCGCGGCGCATGTCGTCTTCGTTGACGCGCCGCATCGTCGTGCTGAACCTCGGGGGGTTGGTCGCCCTCCTGCTGCTGTTTTTGTACCTGAACCAATTTCGCGAAGGGTTGATCGACGCGCGGGTTCAAAGCCTGCAAACCCAGGGCGAGATCATCGCGGCCGCCATCGCGGCTTCGGCCACGGTTGAAACCGACGCCATCACGGTTGATCCGGAAAAGCTGCTGCAACTGGCGCCCGGCCAAAGCACCGGAGCCGGGGACGATGACGCCACGCTCCAGTTCTCCATCAATCCCGAAAAGGTCGGGCCGGTGCTGCGGCGGCTCGTTTCCCCGACGCGGACGCGCGCGCGGGTGTTCGACAGCGAGGGTGACCTTCTGCTCGACTCGCTGGCCTTGTCGCTGCACGGCAGCATTCTGCGATCGGAACTGCCCGCGCCCACGCCGGGCGACGCGACGCTGATCGAGCGAACCTGGAACGAGGTCAAACGCCACCTCGGAAGCCCCGGCATTCCCGTGACGGAGGACACAGGCGGCGCCCGCTCGGCTGCCATCCCGGAAGTCACGCGCGCCCTTCAAGGGCAGACCCAATATGTGGTGCGGGTCAACAAGCGAGGCGAGACCATCGTGTCGGTTGCCGTGCCGATCGAGCGGTTCCGGGCCATCCGGGGGGCGCTCCTGCTGTCGACGCAGGGAGGCGACATCGACGCGATCATTTCCTCCGAGCGGTGGGCGATCTTTCGGCTGTTCCTCGTGGCGGCGGCCGTCACGTTCTGGCTCTCGGTTTTTCTCGCCAATACGATTGCCGGGCCCATGCGACGCCTCGCGGACGCGGCCGATCGCGTGCGGCGCGGCAGCAATTCCCGGGAGGAAATTCCCGACTTCACGGCGCGGTCGGACGAGATCGGCCATCTATCGGGCGCGCTGCGCGACATGACGGGCGCGCTTTATCAGCGGATGGAGGCCATCGAGAGTTTCGCGGCCGACGTCGCGCACGAACTCAAGAACCCGCTGACCTCGTTGCGAAGCGCGGTCGAAATCCTGCCGCGCATCACGGCCGAGCCCTCGCGCGAACGGTTGATGGCGGTGATCCAGCATGACATCCGTCGTCTCGATCGGCTGATCAGCGACATTTCCGATGCTTCGCGCCTTGATGCCGAACTCGCCCGGGGATCGACCGGCCGCGTCGAGGTCGACCATTTGTTGGCCGCCGTCGTGGCAGTCGCCAACGGCGTGGGACGCGATGACGGGGTGACAGTGGCCCTCGCGATCGACGCCGATCCAGCCGACAATCCTGGTGGAGCAGCGCAACCTTTCCAAGTCGAAGGGCACGATTCCCGCCTTGGCCAGGTCATAAACAACCTCATCGACAACGCGCGTTCCTTTTCGCCGCGCGGCGGCATCGTCAGGGTCGGGCTTCGCCGGACTGCCGAAGGCGACGATGACGAGCGGCCCGGCCTCGAGATCACCGTGGACGACGAGGGTCCCGGCATTCCGGCGCACGCCTTTGAGCGGATCTTCGAGCGTTTCTACACCGACAGGCCCGAACAGGGGTTCGGACAGAATTCCGGGCTTGGGCTGTCCATCTCGCGGCAAATTATCGAGGCGCATCGCGGTCGGATCTGGGCGGCCAATCGGGTCGATCGGCACCAGGCACTCCCCGAGCGGGAAGCGGATCCGTCCGGCGGAAGCGAAGCCGACGCGGCGGGCCGCGTGCTCGGCGCGCGTTTCACCGTTTGGCTTCCATGGAAGCGCTGACCGCATCAATGGCGGGGGATTCCAACCTCCACGCCACTGTCCTGATCTGGGAAGAGGTCGGCATCATGATCGAGGGACGATCGGGTGCCGGCAAGACCAGCCTCGCGATGGCCCTCATGGCTGATGGTGAGGCCGAGGGCCGCTTCACTTGTCTGGTGGGCGACGACCGGGTCACGGTCACGGCCCGGAACGGTCAGCTCATCGCCCGGCCCCACCCAGCCGTGGCGGGGCTGATCGAACATCGCGGGATCGGGCTCTTCACCGTGCCTTACGAGCGCGCCTGTGTTCTTGGGCTGGCCGTGACGCTCGTCGGATCGCCGGTCGAGCTTGGCGAGCGCTGCCCGCCAACACGACCCGCACGGCGCTTTCTAGGGGTCGACCTGCCGTTCATGACGTTGCTGGCTTCGGGAGGGGCGCGCGAAAACAGCGGCCGAATACGCGTCGCCCTGTCACAATGCGACGGCGCGCCGTTAATGGAGTCCTTCCAATCTGCTTGCCATTCTTTTCGCAATGCACAACGTTAAGGCCATGTTAAATCCTGCGGCCGATGCCCGTGGACATGGTGGTATGAACGGTAGTGCGCAATGATCGGGATGGTGCTGGTGACTCACGGCCATCTGGCAACTGAATTCCGCGCCGCGCTCGAGCATGTGGTTGGCCCGCAGCGGGGCATCGCCACGATCACCATCGGTCCCGACGACGACATGGAAGCGCGACGCCAAGACATCGTCGACGCGGTGGCGGCCGTCGACGCCGGGCGCGGTGTCGTGTTGCTGACCGACATGTTTGGCGGCACACCGTCGAACCTCGCCATATCGGTCATGGCCAGCAATCACGTCGAGGTCGTGGCGGGCATTAACCTGCCCATGCTGATCAAGCTGGCCTCGGTGCGCGAAACCGCCGACCTCGATCATGCCGTCGTGCAGGCACAGGAAGCAGGCCGCAAATACATCAACGTCGCCAGCCGCGTGTTGACCGGCAAATGACCGGCGAGCCTGTTTCACGCGATTTGGCGATCATCAACCGCAAGGGGCTGCACGCGCGCGCCACGGCGAAATTCGTCCAATGCGTCGAGGGCTATGACGCCGACGTGCGGGTGACGCGGGGTCAAGAAACGGTTGGTGGGCTATCCATCATGGGTATTCTGACGCTTGGGGCCGCGCAGGGCACCAGCGTGCTTGTCACCGCCACGGGACCGGACGCCCAGAAGGTGATCGACGCCCTCGCGGCATTGCTGGCGAACCGCTTCGGTGAGGACGAGTAAGTCCGTCCAACAGACAAAAAAGGCGCCCCATGCGGGACGCCTCTTGGTTGGGCCGCCGATCAGGTCAGCGGAACATCCAATGCTGACTTCGATCAGGCCGCGGCCTTCGACTCCACGATCTTCGGGCCACGGGAGCTGATCGCGATCTGGCGCGGCTTCTGGGCTTCGGGGATCTCGCGAACGAGGTCGACGTGCAGCAAGCCATGTTCCAGCGCCGCGCCGGTCACCTGCACGTGGTCGGCAAGCTGGAAGCGACGCTCGAAAGCGCGCGCCGCGATGCCCTGGTAAAGCACCTCGGATTTGGCGGCCTCACCTTCGACGGGGGTCTTGGACCCTCGGATCAGAAGCGCGTTTTCCCGGGTCTCGATGCTGAGGTCCTTCTCAGCGAAACCCGCGACGGCAACGGAAATGCGATAAGCGTTCTCGCCCGTCCGCTCGATGTTGTAGGGGGGGTAGGTCGGGGCTGCCGCGTCCACGCCCGACATCTGGTCGAGGATGGTAAAGAGCCGGTCAAAACCGACGGTGGAGCGGTAAAGCGGCGACAGATCGTATTGACGCATGAACATATCCTCCGAAAAGCGACATGTGGCCTGGGCTTCAGACCCGAAGCCATCACGATTGCGCGTCCATTATGGCCCGCGCAAACGTAGATTTGGGAGCGTCGTCCGGGTCGTTCAAGGTCGGTCAAAGCTTGGAACGACCCTGTCCGGCAATATTTTTCGATCGATCAGCCGACGTTTTCGCGCAGGAACGGTTCGGTCCGACTCATCGCGAGGTCGGCGCTCGGCTTGTCGAAACTGCCTCGCGCGTCGCAGTTGAACCCGTGCCCCGCCTGGTAGGTGAAAATCGGCGTATAGGGCATCGCTTCCCGAATCTTGGCGACATCCTCGACCGGAATGTGAGTGTCCTGCTCGCCGAAATGCATCATCACCGGCACGGTCGGCTTTTCGTCAAGCATTCCCGCGATCCCGCCCCCGTAATAGCAGACCGCCGCGTAGACGCCCGGCAGGTCACAGGCCGCCGCATAGGCCAGCGTTCCGCCCCAGCAATAACCGACGACGCCGACCCGCCCGGCCTCCGTCACGGCGGCGATCGCGGCCGCCACGTCCTTCATGGTGTCTTCGTGCGTGGTCTGCTTGTTGAGGGCAACGCCCGCCTGCATGTCGGACGGCTCATAGCCGAGTTCGACCTTCGGCTTCACCCGATCGAACAGGGCGGGCGCGACCACGAGGTAGCCAAGCGCGGCGAAGCGGTCCGCCACGGAGCGGATATGGGGGTTCACCCCAAAAATCTCCTGCAACACCACCAAACCGCCGCGCGCCACCCCGGCGGGCTCGGCCCGGTATGCGTCGAGGACGAAGCCGTCCGACGTCGTCAACTTGATCATCTGTCCCATGAGATCTTCCTTGAGTTGCGCGCTGACAGGCCGCTCAGGCTTTCGGCCCGTGCGAGGTGGAGGTTTGCCCGAACAGCATCTTCTTCTCGTCGTCCGACATGTCCTTGGCGCGATTAATCGCCTCGCCCTTCTTATAGGCCTCGATCGTTGCGGGCTTGTCGCGAACCGCCTCATGCCAGCACTTGAGGTTTGGAAAGTCGTCGATGTTCTGGCCTTGCCGCTCCCAGGTCACCGTCCAAGGGTAGGCCGCCATGTCGGCGATGGAATAGTCGCCCGCCACATACTCGGTCTTGGCCAATTGCCGGTCGAGCACGCCGTACAGGCGGTTCGTTTCATTGACGTAGCGGTTGATCGCGTAGGGGATCTTTTCCGGCGCGTAGCCGGAAAAATGGTGGTTCTGCCCCGCCATGGGGCCGAGGCCGCCCATCTGCCAGAACAGCCATTCAAGCGTCTTGACCCGGCCGCGCAGATCCTTCGGGAGGAAGCGGCCGGTCTTCTCGGCGAGGTAGACCAGGATGGCGCCCGACTCGAACACCGAGATCGGCTCGCCCCCGCCGTCCGGCGCGTGGTCGACGATGGCCGGCATGCGGTTGTTGGGGGCGATCTTCAGGAAGTCGGGCTTGAACTGGTCGCCCGCCCCGATGTTCACCGGATGAATGGTGTAGGGTAACCCCACCTCTTCGAGAAACATCGTGATCTTGTGCCCGTTGGGCGTGGGCCAATAATAAAGGTCGATCATGCTGGACCTCGGTTGAGCGCGACGGCTCGCGCTTCGAATGGCGATGGCCCGGGCTTAGCACCGCACCGCCGCCGCCGAAAGGCATGGCGGCACGGAGCCGGGGTCACGGCGCGTCGCGGTGTCCGAAGATCGCGCTGCCCACCCGGACATGCGTGGCACCCAGCTGGATCCCCAGTTCGAAATCCCCGCTCATGCCCATCGACAGGGTTGCCAGCCCGTTGCGCGCCGCGATGCTCGCCAGCAGCGCGAAGTGGGGCGATACCTGCTGGTCGACGGGTGGAATGCACATCAGCCCCGCGATGGCGAGCCCCAGGCTGTCGCGGCAGGTCGCCAGGAAGCCGTCCGCTTCCTCGGGCAGGACGCCCGCTTTCTGCGGCTCCGCACCGGTGTTGACCTGGACGTAGAGCGCCGGCTTGTGGCCGCTACGCGCCATCTCGGCGGCAAGGGCCTCGGCGACCGTGAGGCGATCGACGGTTTCGATCACGTCGAAGAGTTCAACCGCCTCGCGCGCCTTGTTGGATTGCAAAGGGCCGATCAGGTGCAGGCTCACGTCCGGCGCCAAGCTGCGCAGCCCCGGCCATTTCGCCTTGGCTTCCTGGACCCGGTTTTCGCCGAAAACGCGCTGCCCGGCCCTGACGAGCGGTGCGATCTCCTCGGCCGGGAAGGTCTTGCTCACCGCCACCAGGGTCACGGCGGCCGGGTCGCGCCCGCAATCCCGTGCCGCCCGCGCGATCCGCCCCTCAATGTCGCGCAGCCGCTCGACGGCGGGGTGCGGGGCGGTGGTCTGGTCCGGCATGCGGGCTCCTTACGGGGTGGCACTCGGGTTCGACCATGCCGACGGATGAGCGGTCAACGCCGCCCGCCCACAATTGACCCCACACCCCTTTCATGCTCACTGCGGGTCATCATCCCAAGCGCCTTTCCAAAGGCCGCCCGAGCACCCTTCAGGGACCAGCGTGACCGAACGTTACAACGCCCGCGAGGCCGAACCGCATTGGCAGGCGGTGTGGGCCGAGCGCGAAACATTTCGGGCCTCCAACGACGACCCGCGCCCGAAATACTACGTGCTGGAAATGTTCCCCTACCCGTCCGGCCGCATCCACATGGGCCACGTGCGGAACTATGCGATGGGCGACGTGGTGGCGCGGTTCCGGCGCGCCAAGGGATTCAACGTCATCCATCCCATGGGGTGGGACGCGTTTGGCATGCCAGCCGAGAATGCCGCGATGCAGAACAACTCGCATCCGGCGGCCTGGACCTACGCCAACATCGCCGCCATGCGGGGCCAGCTCAAGAGCATCGGTTTGTCGCTCGACTGGTCGCGCGAGTTGGCGACCTGCGATCCGTCCTATTACAAGCATCAGCAGCGCATCTTCATCGAATTCCTGCGCGCCGGGCTGGTCGACCGCCGCAAGTCCAAGGTGAATTGGGACCCGGTGGACGGGACCGTGCTGGCCAACGAGCAGGTCATCGACGGACGCGGCTGGCGCTCCGGCGCGCCCGTCGAGCAGCGCGAACTCGTGCAATGGTTCTTCAAGATCACCGACTACGCCGCCGACCTGCTGTCGGCGCTCGATCGGCTGGACGACTGGCCCGAAAAGGTCCGGGTGATGCAGCGCAACTGGATCGGCCGGTCCGAGGGGCTGCAGTTCCGGTTCGGCCTCATGGGGGCGCCGGCGGGCTTCACCTCGCTCGACGTGTTCACCACCCGGCCCGACACCATGTTCGGGCCGACCTTCGCCGCCGTCGCGCCCGATCACCCGCTCGCCAAGGCGCTCGGGGCCGCCGACCCGGCCGTCGCCGCCTTTTGCGAGATGTGCCAGCGGACGGGCACCTCCGAGGATGCCATCGAAAAGGCCGAGAAGCTCGGGCTCGACACGGGCATCGAGGTCACCCACCCGGCCGACCCAAGCTGGCGCCTGCCCCTTTACATCGCCAATTTCGTGCTGATGAGCTACGGGTCGGGCGCCGTGATCGGCTGTCCGGCCCACGACCAGCGCGACCTCGACTTCGCGCGGAAATACGATCTGCCGATCATCGATGTCTTCCTGCCGCTGGATGACGCGACGCCGGTTCGGGACGTCGCCTTCGTGCCGCCGAAGGATCAAACGGTGCGCTACGTCCGCTGGCTCGGCGAACCGGGCGCCGTGATGACCTGCCAGGCCGCCATGCAAACCACGCTGAAGGCCTTTGTCGCCAATGGCTGGGGCGAGGCGCGCACCC
>CALMOK010000286.1 GCA_937871825.1 uncultured Alphaproteobacteria bacterium | reverse complement strand
CGATGAAGGTGAAGGATTCCGGGCTGACGAAGCTTTGACGGACGGCGAAGAACGAGCCGGCGAACCCGCCAAAGAAAGCGCCGAGCGCAAAGGCCGTCAGTTTCGTGTTCACCGTGTTGATGCCGAGCGACCGGCAGGCGATCTCGTCTTCCCGCAAGGCTTCCCAGGCGCGGCCCACCGGCAGGCGGCGGAGCCGCAGAGTCACGAAATTGGTCAGCAGGGCGAGACACAGGATGAGATAGAAGAGAAAGATCGTGCGATGGATCGGCGAGTAGGTCAGGCCGAACAGGCTCGCGAAACCAGCCTCGCTGCTGTCGAACGGAATGCCGAAGAAGGTGACTTTCGGGATCGACGCGATACCGGCGTATCCGTTGGTGAAATCCGTCCAGTTGATGAGGACGATGCGAATGATTTCGCCGAAGGCCAGCGTCACGATGGCAAGATAATCGCCACGCAGCCGCAGCACCGGAAACCCGAGGATGATGCCCCAGAACGCCGCCAGGATTCCGGCGAGCGGCAGGCAGATCCAGAACGACAGGCCGAATGTCGTCGACAAAAGTGCGTAGGAATAGGCCCCCACGGCATAAAAGGCGACATAGCCGAGGTCGAGCAGGCCGGCGAGGCCGACCACGATGTTGAGGCCCCAGCCCAACATCACGTAGATCAGGATCTGGATGCCGTAATTGTTGATCCACTTCAGCGAGCCCTGTGGCCCGAGGGCGCCCAGCATGACGAAGGGAAAGACGAACAAGGCCGCCAGCGCGAACATCGCCAGATAGGTCTTGAAGAAATTCTCGGCGCGCGAGGGCGTTCGCAATTGTTGCGGGCGGGCGGCTTGGCGAAGCCCTCCGGCCGAGGCCCGGTAGGAGACCGCGGCGAACCGAGCGACGAAGACCGCTACGCCGGCCCAGATCGCCCACGACCAGCGCGGCTCCACCACGAGCGCGTTGGACATGTCCTGCCGGGTTCCGAACGCCAGAATCGGAAAGGACAGCCCGAGCGTGACGAGGGCGGCGAACCCCGCGTCCTTGACCGCCTTCGCGATGTCGAACCCGGGCGTCGCCGGAACGGCCGTGGCGCTTGCGGCCGCAACCGGCTTGGTGGCCTGCATCTGCATCGGCTCAGACCTTCTCGATCTCGGGCCGGCCGAGAAGACCGGACGGCATGAAGATCAGGGTGATAGCCAGGATCGAGAAAGCCGCGACGTCCTTGTAGTCCGTGGAGAAATAGGCCGACCAGAACACCTCGATGAGGCCGATCAGCAACCCGCCCAGTACGGCCCCCGGCAGCGAACCAATGCCGCCGAGAACGGCGGCCGTGAAGGCCTTGACGCCCGGGATGAACCCGTCGGAAAAGTTGACCACCCCGTAATAGCTCAGGAACAATACGCCCGCGACGGCGGCCAGCGCCGCGCCGATCACGAAGGTCAGCGAGATCGTCCGATCGACGTCGATCCCGAGGAGCGCCGCCATGCGACGGTCCTGCTCACAGGCGCGCTGGGCGCGGCCGAGCGAGGTATGCTGGACGAGGTACCAGAAGCCGGCAAGGAGCACGGCCGTGACCAGGACGATGGCGATCTGCTTGTACGACAGGGTGACGTTGTAGGCACCGCCGGACGTGACGTGGATCACGGTGTCGAACATCGACGGGATGGTCTTGTTGCGCGGCCCCTGCACCACCTGGACGAAATTCGACAGGAAAATCGACATGCCGATGGCGGAAATCAGCGGCGCCAGGCGGAAGGACCCGCGAAGCGGCCGGTAGGCCACGCGCTCGATCGCCCAGCTCCACAGTGCCGTGACCACCATGGAGCCGATCAGCACGACAACGAAAGCCAGCGCCACGTTGGTGATGCCGAGCAGTTGCGTGAGGATGAGGAAGATGATCAGGCCAACGAAGGCCGACAGCATGAACACGTCGCCGTGGGCGAAGTTGACCATGCCGATGATACCGAAAACCATCGTGTAACCGATGGCGATCAATCCGTAGATTGATCCGAGCGTAATGCCATTGATCAACTGTTGGAGGAAGATCTCCATACGCGACACAACTCCCACGGCGCCGGACGGCACCACCCATCAGAAAACCTACTGGGATCGATCAGATCCCTTGATGAGACCTATCAAGGCATGTGTTGCCTCGCAATGGCCATTTTCGGTGTCCCGTCTTGAATTCGTCGACCTATGGACAGATGGAGGCGTCATCCGGCAGGTTGCCGCTCCTTGTGCCCCATGCTAGGCGCCGAGACCTTTTCCCGTCCGGTGCACTCATGATCCCGCGCTATTCCCGTCCCGCCATGGTGTCGATCTGGGAGCCGCAAACCCGGTTCCGCATCTGGTTTGAGATCGAGGCGCATGCCTGCGACGGGCTGGCGGCCATCGGGGCGATCCCGCGGGAAGCCGCGGCGGCGATCTGGGCCAACGCCGGCGACGTCACCTTCGACGTCGAGCGGATCGAGGCGATCGAGCGTGAAACCAGGCACGACGTGATCGCCTTCCTGACCCACCTTGCCGAATTCCTGGGCCCCGAGTCCCGTTTCGTGCACCAGGGGCTGACGTCGTCCGACGTGCTCGACACCTGCCTCGCCGTGCAGCTTTCACGCGCCAGCGACCTCCTCATCGCCGACCTCGACGCGCTGCTGGCCGCCCTCAAGCGGCGCGCCTTTGAGCACAAGATGACGCCGACGATCGGCCGCTCCCATGGCATTCACGCCGAACCCGTCACCTTCGGGTTGAAGCTCGCCCTCGCCTACGCGGAATTCGCCCGCTGCCGCGCCCGGCTCGTGGCGGCCCGGGCCGAGATCGCCACCTGCGCGCTGTCGGGCGCGGTGGGCACCTTCGCCAACATCGACCCTTCGGTGGAAGCCCATGTGGCGCGAGCGATGGGCCTCGTGCCGGAGCCGGTCTCCACCCAGGTCATTCCGCGCGACAGGCACGCCATGTTCTTCGCGACCCTCGGGGTGGTGGCGTCCTGCGTCGAGCGGCTCGCCACCGAGATCCGACACCTTCAGCGCACCGAAGTTCTGGAAGTGGAGGAATATTTCGCGCCGGGCCAGAAGGGTTCCTCGGCGATGCCGCACAAGCGCAACCCGGTGCTGACCGAGAACCTCACCGGCCTCGCCCGCCTGGTGCGCGGCGCCGTCACGCCGGCGCTCGAAAACGTCGCGCTGTGGCACGAGCGGGACATTTCGCATTCATCGGTCGAGCGCGGCATTGGGCCGGATGCCACGATCACCCTCGATTTCGCGCTGGCCCGGCTGACGGGGGTGATCGACAATCTTGTGATCTACCCGGAGACCATGCGCCGGAACCTGGACCGGCTCGGCGGGCTCATCCACTCGCAGCGGGTGCTGCTGGCGCTGACCCAGGCCGGGGCGTCGCGGGAGGACGCCTACCTTTACGTTCAGCGCAACGCCATGCCGGTGTGGCGCGGCGAGGGGGATTTCCTGAGCCTGCTCAAGGCCGACCCGGACGTGTCGGCCAGGCTCGGGGCGAGTGAACTCGAGAGCCTGTTCGACCTCGGCTATCACACCAAGCACGTCGACACGATCTTCCGGCGCGTGTTCGGCGAGGAGCTTTAGGCTCGCCGCCACGCCCTGGAACGAGGGTCCGGTCAGTCCGACCGGGGCAGGATCGAACTCAACACCTGCCGGGCGGTGTCGACCAGGATGCCGCCCTCCCGCTGGTCGCCTTTGAGCAGCATGGAGGCGAAGTTGCGCGCCTGTTGGAAGCCGATATGGGGTGGCAGTGGTGGCACCTCGGGATCGGTCTTCACTTCCAGCACCACGGGTCCGTCGTGGGCCAGCGCCTCGTCCCAGGCTTCCCCCATGCGGGCCGGGTCGTCGACGTAAAGGCCCTTGAAGCCGATCAGCTCGCCGAACTTGTGATAAGGCACGTTGGGGATCTGCTGCGAGGCCACGAACTTCGGGTCGCCCTCCATCACCCGCTGTTCCCAGGTGACCTGGTTCAGGTCCTCGTTGTTGAACACGCAGACGATCCAGGTTCTGTTCGGCCACAGGTGCTTGTATTTCATCACCGTGATGAGTTCGGCCATGTTGTTCATCTGCATGGCGCCGTCGCCCACCAGGGCGATCACCGGCCGGCCGGGGTGGGCGAACTTGGCGGCGATCGCGTAAGGCACCGCCGCCCCCATCGAGGCGAGCCCGCCCGACAGCGATGCCATCATGCCGCGCCGGATCTTGATGTCGCGTCCGAACCAGTTGGCGCATGAGCCTGAATCGCTTGTCACGATGGCCCGGTCGGGCAGGCGCGGCGATAGTTCCCATGTCACGCGCTGCGGGTTGACCGGCGAGGCCTTGGCCATGGCGCGGTTCTCGATCACCGTCCAGGACTCGGCGACGCTCCGCTCGATCGTCTGCCGCCAGGACCGGTCGGCCTTGTGTTGCAGCAGCGGCAGCAGGGCCTTCAGGGTTTCGGCCGCGTCGCCGACGAGGTTCACCTCCATCGGGTAGCGGATCGACAGCATGTCGGCTTTGATGTCGATCTGAACCCCGCGGGCCTGCCCCTCCTTGGGAAGGAACTCGGCGTAGGGGAAGCCCGAACCCACCATCAGAAGCGTGTCGCAGCCATCCATCATCTCGGAACTCGCCTGGGTTCCGAGCAGCCCGACCGTTCCGGTCACCCAGGGGATGTCGTCCGGCAGCGCCGCCTTGCCGAGCAGGGCCTTGGCAACGCCCGCACCTAGCTTTTCGGCGACCGCCACCACCTCGTCGGCGGCGTTCAAGGCGCCGGCGCCGATCAGGATCGCCACTTTCTGTCCCGCGTTCAGCACGTCGGCCGCCGCCTGGAGGTCCTTGTCGTAGGGCAGGACCTTGGGCCTGCTGTACCCGATGCCGGAGAAGACCGAGCCATGCTTGCGCGGCGGGTCCTCGTAGGGAAGGTCCTGGAGGTCGTTGGGAAAGATCAAGGCCGTCACGGTCCGCCCCGCGATGGCGGTGCGGATGCCGCGGTCGACCATGTGGCGCACCTGGGCGGGCACCATGGCGGTCTGCACATAGGCGCCGGCCACGTCCTTGAACATGCTTTGCAGGTCGAGTTCCTGCTGGTAGTGGGCCCCGATCGCGGTGCGGGCCTGCTGGCCGACGAGCGCCAGAACGGGCTGATGGTCGAGACGCGCGTCGTAAAGCCCGGTCAGCAGGTGCGAAGCGCCCGGACCCGAGGTGGCGATGCAGACCCCGAGTTCCCCGCTGAACTTGGCATAGGCGCAGGCCATGAAGGCCGCCATCTCCTCATGCCGCGCCTGGATGAACTCGATCTTGCCAGGTGCCCGGTTCATGGCCCCGAACACGCCGTTGATGCCGTCGCCCGGGTAGCCGAAAATCCGGCGCACACCCCAGGCATGGAGGCGCTCAACAATGAAATCGCCGACTGTCATGGCCATGGGTCACCTGGGCGGGTTGAAGAGGGCGTGTCGGGACACCGGCGCGACGCGGCGCTTGGACGTCCGGGTCGGCCACCCTGGTCCTTACCCAGCCCGGCAGATCGGACATCGCATCGTTCCTGTTAACCGCCGTTCGGACGCGGAGTTCCAGCGCCGGAGCCTCGCCCGCCTGGCGGCAGTATCCCAAGCCCCATCGCAGGTCCCGCCGGTTGGAACGCCCTCAGATCGGGTCAGCGCCGTTCAAGCCTCTTTTGGCCCGGACGCGGGCCGGCTTCGCGCCCCGCGGTTGGGCGACCTCGCGCACCAAGGCCCGGAACCAGACCAGGAACGGGTCGGCGGCCCGGACGTGGGAGCAGACAAGCGTCGTTTGCAGGCGGGTTTGGGCGAAGGGCGGGTCGTGCAGCACCAGGCCGAGGGGCGTGGCGAAACGTTTCGCGAGGGCGGCCGATACCGTAGTGACCATATCGGTTTCGGCGACGGTCGCCAGGGCGGCGGTGAAATACGGCGTCACCAACGCGATCCGCCGCACCACGCCCGCGGCCGCGAGCAGCGCGTCGATCTCCGTTTGACCGTCGCCCAGGAGGGCGACGCCGACATGGTGCCAGGCGCCGTAATCGGCGATCGACCAGCGGCGTCCGGCGCCGGGATGGCCGCGGCGCATCACCAGGGCGAGGCGGTCCTCGCCGACGATCTCGCTGTGAACACCGGGCGGCAAGGGCGTGCTCGCCAGCGAGAAGGCAAGATCCAGCGCGCCATCGTTGAGACGCGCCGGCAGGTCCGGTCCATAGGCTTCGACCCGCAGGTCGACCCCGGGTGCCTCGACGGCAAGGCGAGCCATGATGCCCGGCATCAGCAGGATGGTTTGAGCGTCGGCGACCGCGAGCCGCACGGTGCGGCGCTCCGTTCCGGGTTCGAAGGCGTGGTGCCGGAACACGTCGCCGAGCTGGTGCACGGCCGCCACGACGATCGGCTGGATCGCCCGCGCGCGCGGCGTCAGGGCGTAGCCGTTCCCTGTTCGCACCAGCAGCGGGTCGCCCTGGAGGTCCCGCAAGCGCGCGAGGGCGCGGCTCATCGCAGGTTGGCTCAGCCCCACGTCGGCTGCCGCGCGGGTGACGTTGCGGTGGCGCAACAGCGCGTCCAGGGCGGGCACCAGATTGAGGTCAAGTCCCGCTATATTCACCTTGCGCATGACGCGCATCATAACAATGCATTTAGGGCATGACCAGCGGCGGCCTATGACGATGGGACATGGAGGTCGTCATGATCGGAACAACGGTTGTCATGGGTTTCGGACCTGTCGGGCGCGCCACCGCGCAGGCTCTCGCGGCGCGGGGCTCGGCCGTGCGCGTGGCGCAGCGTCGCCGACCCGCCGACCTGCCGCCGCAGGTCGGGTTCAGCGCCTGCGACGTGCTGGATGGGCAAGCCGTCCGCCAAGCGATCGTGGAGGCGACACAGGTGGTTGTCGCGATCGGCATCCCCTACGACGGGCGTGTGTGGCGCACCGCTTGGCCGCGAGCCATGACCAATTTGGTGGAAGCCTGCGCGACGACGGGCGCCCGCATGGTTTTCGTGGACGACCTCTACATGCTGGGGCCGCAAAGCGAGCCGCTGCGCGAGGACATGGCCCTCACGGATTTCGGTGTGAAGCCGGCGACCCGGTCGGAGGTGACGCGCATCTGGCAGGCCGCGACGGGTCGGGTGCGCGTGGCGGCCCTGCGGGCGCCCGATTTCTACGGCCCGGACGTGGGCATGTCGCACCTCGGATCATCGGCCTTCGGCGCGCTCGCGCGCGGCAAGACCGCAACGCTTATCGTTCCGCCCGATATCCCTCATGATTTCGCCTATGTGCCCGACATGGCGCGCGCCATCGTCACCCTGCTCGACGCGCCCGACGACGCCTTCGGGCAGGTCTGGAACATGCCGTGCGCGCCGACCCGAACCCCGCGCGCCATCTTGGCGTTGGGGGCCGAGGCGCTCCACCGCGCCCCGAAGGTCCGAGCCGTGCCGCTCGGGCTGCTGCCCTTGATCGGCCTGGTGTCGCCGTTCATGCGCGAGGTCGCCGAAATGCGCTTCACCCTCGATCGGTCCTACTCAGTCGACGCCACCAAATTTACCCGGCGCTTCTGGTCCGATGTCACCCCGTTCGCCGTCGGCGCGCCCGCCACGGCGCGATCGTTCAGCCCGCGTCGAGAAGCCTCAGCCGAGTAGCGCCGCCAGGGAACGCCGGAGCCGGTTTCGCCGTTGCCCGGCATCCCCGGCGGGGTCTCGTCGCTAAGGTTGAGCGGGGACGCGTCCGGTCACGCGGTCGCGCCCGCCCTGTCCTGCCCCGAGACCAGCCTTCCGCACCGGCCTCGGTCAGCGTTCGCGACGGCGGATGCACCTCGCCAAAGGCTGCCCTCAGGAACAACGCCCGCCCGCGTGGCCGTGGCTCAGAAGCGTGCGCGTTGCTCGTTCTTCCGACAATCCGTGTAATAGTCGACCGACCGGTTATAGGCCGTGGCGAACAGTTCGGAGGGTTGGCTGGAATCGCCGCGTGTCTTCACGTCCCGCGCCAGGTCCCGCCCATGGCCGACGAGCGCGTCGAGAGATCCGGAATAATCCGCGCAGGCGGAGTCCGGCTTGGGGGTGAGTGAAGCGATGGTGCTGGCCAGGTCCTTGTTGACCGCGATCACCTCCGACAAGGTGGCGAGAAACGGCGGCACGTCGGCCGGCGCGTTCAGCGCGTCGTAGCGCCGGATCAGCCTCCGGGTGTGGAGACTGGTGGCAAGCAGGCGCTGGGCAAGGGAGTCCTTGGGCAAGGCCTGCAACTGGCGCTCGTCCAGCGCCATCCGCCGGTCGAAAAGGGCGGCGCTGAACGCGTCGGACGCGGCGATCGCGTTTTTCATGCCGGCCACGAGGATGGGCTGCTGTTCGCGCGCGAGCTTGAACTTGTCCTCCTTGAACTCGCGCGTGGTTTGGTAACGATCGAGCGCCTTGATGGTCGGGTTCACGCTCTGCAGCGCGGCGAGCAGTCGCTGCGCGGACGGATCCACCTCCGGAACCGCGCCTGGTTTGGCCATGGCTTCCGTCAAGCGCTCGATGATGCCGTCGAAATCCGGGATGCCGAACAGGTACCAGGCATTCACGCCCAGCTTGGTCCCGAGTTTCAGCACACGCTCGTTGTTGGTGACGTGCTCGGCGAGTTGCTTGCGCATGGGATGGGAAGCGACGATGTCGTTTTGCACCGCCGTGTAGGCGTTGGCCTTTTCGGCTATGGATTCTTCCGGCGATATCGGCGAGGGCGCGGAACCCGCTGCCTGCACGGAGGCGACGGGCGGCGGCGGCAGGTCGGCGATGGTTGGCATGGCATCGGCGGCGGGAAAGTCGCATTTCAAAGCCTGCACCAGGCTGGCCCGCGCCATCTCGTGGGTTTGCCGACATTGTTGCCGCACCGCTTCGCGCGATTGCGGGCTGCTGGCGGCGGCGTCGCGATACCCGGTGCGCATGTTGGCGATCCCGCCCAGCAGGGCTGTCCGGGTCGCCTCCGGCACGCCGGGACTGGCCGCGCAGCGCTCGTAAGCGGCTAGAAAGGTGTCGCAGGCACCAATCCCCACCGGGGCGTCGGCGAGAGATTGCGCCAGGGCCGGCGCGATCCAGGCCGATACGGCACAGGCCAAGACGATGCGATAAGACATCTGCTGCTCAATCTCCTGCTGTGGCCGCCGTTCAAGCATCGGCGACGCGCCTGCCCACAAGCCTTGGCGTGTCATTCCCGAAAAGGATCGTTCGGTCAACGCGAGGAGTCCACGGCGCGACACCGGCCCCGGCCGTCCCCGACCCTTCAACCGCGAGACATCATCGCTCCGACCAGGGGCGTCGATTTGGGGCCGGGCAGCCAAGGCGAGCGACAGCGGAAGCTGGTGCGATCGTCGCTTCCGGCAGAAAAACCTGACCCGATCCGCAGCATCTGGCTAAGGCGCCGTGCTTCGTGCAAAAGACGCGGGGGGAGTGGAGACGGGTCGATGGCCGGATACATGACATTGACGGCGCTGGCCGACTGGCTGCTGGCCGAGCCGACGGAGGGGCGCCGGATCGTCGCCATCGCGGGTTCGCCGGGCTCGGGCAAGTCGACGGCGGCCGAAGATTTGAAGGCGCGTCTGAACGCGGGCCGGCCTGGGCTTGCCGACATCCTGCCGATGGACGGCTATCACTTCGACGACCTCGTGCTGAACGCGCGCGGGCATCGGCCCCGCAAGGGCGCGCCGCACACCTTCGACCTCGACGGATATCGCGCCATGCTGGAGCGGCTGCGCGTGGATGGTGGACGCGACGTCGCCGTGCCGGTTTTCGACCGCACCATCGAGATCGCCCGGGCGGGCGGGCGGATCATCGGGGCCGATGCCCGCATCATCCTGACCGAAGGCAATTACCTCCTCCTCGACGAGCCGGGCTGGCGCGACCTCGCCCCGCTGTTCGATCTCACCGTGAAGATCGAGGCGAGCGAGGCCGTTCTTGTTGAACGGCTGACGCGGCGCTGGCTGGATTTCGACTACGGGCCCGAGGCGCTCGCCACGAAAATGGAGGGCAACGACCTGCCGAACATGCGGCTGGTGTTGTTGAACAGCCGCCCGGCCGACATTGTGGTGCGCAGCGACCAGAACTGATCGAGCGTCACCGGGCTCGATGGCGACCCGGCTTCCGACCGACGTCAAGCCGCGTCATCGGGGTGGAGAGCGCTCGATCCTAGCGGGTCAGCTCCTTGTCCCTTCGGGAAAAGGTCCGCGAGGCGAGGATGAGGGCTCCCCGCGGAATGTCCTGATCCGGGCTTCGGCCACCTTCTTCCCCCACGGGGTGTGACGCCGATCAGTTCGCCGTAACGGCGACGCGTCACCCGCCGACGGTGCCGCCGAGTTCGTCCTCGATATGGGCCCGCACGATTTCATCGAACGATTGTTCCGCCCGGAAACCGAGCGAGGCCGCCCGGCCGGTGTCGAAATCGCGCGCCCAGCCGGCGACGATGCCGCCGATCACGGCGTCCGGCTCGTGGCGGATCAGCGCCACGGCCTTGTCGCCGCCGACACGCCGCAAGGCCTCGATCTCTTCGCCGACCGTGGCCGACAGCCCGGGCAGGCTCAGGTTGCGACGTCCGCCCAAGGGGGCGAGGTCCATGGTGGCGGCGTGAAGGAGGAAGCCAACGGCGGCACGGGGGCTGGCGAACCAGTGTCGCACGTCCGTCGATACCGGCAGCACGGCCTCACGGCCCACCAGCGGCTCGCGCAGGATGTTCGAGAAGAACCCCGAGGCGGCCTTGTTGGGCGCGCCTGGGCGGACGCAGATGGTCGGCAGGCGGATGCCGATGCCATCGAGGAACCCGCGCCGCGAGTAGTCGGACAGAAGCAGCTCGCCGATGGCCTTCTGGGTGCCGTAGCTGGTGAGCGGCGTCGAAAGATAGTCGTCGCCGATCTTGTCGGGGAACGGCGCGCCGAAGACCGCGATCGACGAGGTGAAGACGATCCTGGGCCGATAAGGCTCCCGCAGACTTTCAAGCCGGATCGCCTCGAACAGCTGCCGGGTTCCATCGAGGTTGATGCGGTAGCCCTTCTCGAAATCGGCCTCCGCCTCGCCCGACACGATGGCGGCGAGGTGGAAGATGAGGTCGGGCCGTCCGGCCACCAGTTGTCCGGCCTCGCCCGGCGCCGACAGGTCGGCCGTCACGGTTTCCACGATGCCGCCGAAACCGTCGGGTTTCGCGGGCGCGACGACGTCGACCAGCGTCAGGCGATCGAATCCCTGGTCCCCGAGCAACGCCGGGTCGGACGCCAGTTTCGCCGTGAGCTTGCGGCCAACCATTCCGGCTGCGCCGATGATCAGGACGTGCATGGTCGATTTCCTCATGGGGCGGCTCCGGGGAGCCGGAAGCGCGCGACGGCGCGGGATTCAGGGATCGGGACGCTCCCAGCCAGCCGCGAGGGAGCGGGCATCAACGGTGCGCCCGGCCGCCGGACAAGCGTTCGGCCAGGAGGGCCACGATGATGAGAAGGCCGCTCACCAAGCCTTGCCAGACCGGAGCATAACCCATGAGGTTCAGCCCGTCGCGGATCATCACCACGACCAGCACGCCGATCAAGGTGCCGACCACCGTGCCCCGACCGCCGAGGAGGCAGGCGCCGCCAAGAACGACCGCCGCGATGGCGTCGAGTTCCATGCCGCTTCCCATCAGCGGGTCGGCGGACATGAGCTGCCCGACCGAAAAGGTCGCCGCCACCGCCGCCAGCGCGCCCGACAGCCCATAGGGCAGCACGGAATAGAACAGCGTGTCGAGGCCCGCCGCCCGCGCCGCCGCCTTGTTGGACCCGACGGCATAGATGGTGCGGCCGCCCTTGGTATGGGTCAGGTAGGCCCAGGCGAGCGCGTAGAGCGCCAGAAGGAATAGGACGTCCGTCGGGATGCCGAGCAGCGTCATGTCGACGATGACCTGGAGCCTGTCGGGGATGGTGGACATCGACTGCTGGCCGGAGGCCAGGGAGGCGAGGCTGCGCCCGATCGCCATGGTGCCGAGCGTGAC
>CALMOK010000285.1:4211-6673 GCA_937871825.1 uncultured Alphaproteobacteria bacterium | reverse complement strand
AGATCGGTCAGGCCTTCGGCGGCCCGGTTCTCCGGGTCGAAAAGGCCGAGGCCGGCGGCGCGCTGGGCGGCGGCCGCGTTGATGTCCGACAGTGGGATGCCGTCCTCGAGGCCGTAATCGTTGGTCGACCCGGTGCGCTCGGTCCCGGAAAACTCAACCCTCGCGACACGACCCCGGCGCCCGACCAGCGTGTCCGGGAAGGTGAAGGCCTCGTCGATCGGGTATTCCGTCCACTTGTACTGTTCCGCCATCACGGGGATGCGGGGCAGCACGGCGTCGGCGATCAGCGCCTGCGCGTCGTTGCGATAGCCGATGGCGATCGCGGTCAGAACCGGGTTGATGGGAAACGGACGCGCCATGGAAAGGGCCTTTGAAGGAGGGTTTTAGGGGAGTGCCGCCGGCGGGCCGGTCAGCCGACGATCTGGAAGGGCGACAGCAGGACGGGCATGATGTCGTCGACCACGTGGGCGCCCTGGGCGATGCCGATGCAGTTGACCGTTTGACCCGCGATCTTGGTGGCCTTCACGCCGCGCCCGCTGGCGTCCGCCGTGATGGCGTCGCCGGCCGCGACCGGGCCGCCGGCCCTCACGTCGGCGATCGCGGTCAGCTGCACGTCGCACAGCGCGCCGGCCTTGCCGCCCATGGTGTCGACCACGCCGGCGATCGGGTCGGTCGGCGCCGTCGCGAGCGCCACCGTGTTGGTGACGGCGGTGAACTTGACGATCAGGCAGGCGGCGATGTCGGCCGCCGCCAGGCGGCTCTTGATGTATCCGTCACGCATGGGTGATCACGCCTTCTTGCGGTTGGTGATGACCGTCATCGCGTCGGCGATGCCGATGGGTTGGCCGATGGCGGCCCGCTCGGCCATGAGCTTCTGGGCTTCGGCGGCGAGGGTGGCCGGATCCTGGTGGGCGTCGCCGGTTTCGACCGCGCGGGCGTCGAGACCGGAGCCCTGCAGGCCCGGCGGCGTCACGGCCAGCAGCGCCTTGACGTTCTTGAGGCCGTCGTCAGTCGAGGCCATCTGGGCGTAGGTGTCGCGCTGCGCCGGAACGATCTTGCGATCTTTGAGGGCGGCCTCAATGGTGTCGTTCAGATCCTTGTCGCGGTTCGCCTTCTCGACGGCCGCGAGCCGGGCCGTGGTGGCCGCCAGGGTCGCCTGGGTTTCAGTCAGCGCCGTGGTCGAGCCCTGCCGCATGGTGCCGATGGCACCAAGGCAGGCGGCGGCATCCGCCGTCTCGGCTAGGCCCAGGGCGGTGGCGAGCGGCTTGACCTCGATCCGTCCGTTCAGGACGGCGAGGCAGGCGGCCTCGTTGGCGTCCTCGGCGAGGCCGAGCGCCTTGGCGATCTGTTTCATGGGGTTCTCCAGGGGTGTCATGTGGGCGTGACCGGCCAGCGTTTGCGCCAGGGCCGGCATGGACAGGGCGGGCGCGGACACCAGGGCGACCGAGTGAAGCCAGGTCACGTTGCCGGCGGTGTCGGTGTGGATGGTGGGGGAGACGTAGCGGTGGGTCCGGGCGGCCAGCACCGCCTTGCCTCCGTCGAGCCAGCTCACCCGCGCATAGGTGCCGTCCGGCCGGGCTTCGAGGGCCGTGACGTGGCCGATGGTGTTCGGCGCTTCGCCCCGCGTGGCGCGCAGCGCCGTCGAATGATCGGTGTCGACCGGCAGATCGATGCCATCGGCCTTGAACCGGGCGACCAGGGCTTCGGGGTCGAAGATGTAGTTCCGGCCGTCCCGGGTCTTGGTCGGACCGCGCGGGGTGACCTTGATCCACTCCGGCGGCGTGGCCCCGCTGTCCGACGTGAAGCAGACTTCCCCGGCAATCAGGCCGATGGATAGGGACAGCTCAGGGACGGAGCGGGTTTGCATGAAGCAGGTTTAGGCCTGCCCTGGATGCGGCTCGGGGCTGTCGCGGGACAGCGCCAGATCGGGGGGTCGCGCGACCGCGGATCAAACCGGCGGAGCGTCGGCGATCATGGCCCGGCAGGATCGATTTTGAAAGCCAATTGAAAGCCGTGGAGGCCGGTCGCGGGGTCCCGGGCTACCGACGGGGCTTAGGAGGGGCGGAAAGGGCTATGCGGGGCTATGATCGCTTTGCCCAGCGGCATCAGGGTACTGTGTTGTCGACAGCCCCGAATGACAGCACACCCTCGGGCAGCATGAGAATGGAATATTTGGTGTTGTTGATCGTCAGCTGCTTATCCGCGCGCGCCAGATCCAACACTGAAGCGGGCAGCAGGTCCTTGATTAGCTGCTGTCTCTGCTCATCCGACACCTCGGGCGAGGTTACGGGCGTCAGGAGGTAGGGAATAGCCCCGAAGCCATCTGCATCAGAGGCACGCGTCATTCCCCACAAAAAGATGATTGATCTTGTATGCCCGCCTGCGTCGGCGTCCACCAACACGAACAGATTGTCGGAAAGCTTGTACTTGCAGTGTTTAGGGTAGCGAGGTTTGCACTCGAC
>CALMOK010000285.1:1542-4201 GCA_937871825.1 uncultured Alphaproteobacteria bacterium | reverse complement strand
GCTCACTCAGGCGCACGCCGAAATCATCAGCATTGAAATCGAAGGCGTGAGCCATTGTCGGCACCATCCCGGCAACCAACGCCACAACCTTCACCATATTTTTCAATCGAACCTCCCCCGTTATCCGCCTACACCACCGCACCCGACCTTCGATGATCAGTTCGGACGTCGTCCTAAACCGTTTTCCCGTGCCACCGCACGCGGCCCTCAATGATCAGCTCGGACGTGGCATCCTTCGGCACCGCTTCCTCGCCATATAGCTCGTTGTCGCTCTTAAGGATCAAGCTGCCGTCGAGGCGGACGATGATGCGCTTGACCAGCACCGCGCCGTTGAACACCAGCACGTAAATCCCGTTGCTCACCACACGGTCGATCGCGCGGTCAACCAGCAGGAGGTCACCGTCCCGGATCGTCGGCTCCATGCTGTCGCCGGACGCGGTCAGGAGCTCGGCGCGGTTGGCGTTGCTGCCGATCGAGTGGAGCCAGTCTTCCCGGAAGGCGACCACGTCGCCCTTGAACAGATCGCCGGTCAAAGCCAGCCGGCCGCCGCCGGCCGATGCTTCAAGCTTCAACTGCGGAACGATCACGAAGCCGTCGGCCAGCTCGTCCGGGTTGGCCTTCATCACCGGTGCATCGGTGCCGGCCTGGTCGGCTGCCGTATCCCGCCCTTCGACGAGCCAGTCCAAGGAGATCTCCGCAGCCTTTGCCAAACGGGCTGCACCTGCCAGCGCGACTTTGCTCTTTCCCAATCGCCATTGATCGAGGGTCTGCCGTGAAACGCCGGCGACGCGCGCCGCCTTCACCGGGCCGCCAAGCCGTTCGACCAGCGTTTCGAGCCGATGAGTAAAACCCTCGTCCTCCAGCGCGTCAGAATTCTTGTCGTCGTCGCTCATAGCTTTCCAAAATGTTTGCATCTCTGACTTGCATGTCAGGAAAACTTTGCATACAACCAAACGAACGGTAGGGTTAACGACAGCAAAAGCTGACGTTCGTTAGCTTATCGCTTAGCGTGATGACATGGAAACCTGCATGCACCCCGCCGACATCGTTGCAGCCGTTAAGAAAACCGGAACCAGCTTGTCCGCGCTGGCCCGCCTGAACGGGTTAAGCGATGCCGCTATCCGATACTCCCTCCGCCATCCCGCGAAGCGTGCCGAAGAGGCGCTGATCGCGCACCTCGGGCTACCACCCCAGAGGATCTGGCCTGACCGCTACAGCACCACCGGTGTCCGTCTCATCAGGCGCCGCAGCAGCAGTTCTGCGCAACCGCGCGCCAAGGGTCAATGAGCATGGAAGATCTGCCAATCTTGCCGACAGCAATTTTTCTGCCCTTGGACCAGATCAGGGTCCCGGATCGCCTGCGCCCCGTTGATGAAGCCTGGATCGATGCCCTGGCGTCCAGCATGGACGATGTCGGCCTCGAACACGCCATCACGGTGCGCCCGGTGGATGATGGCTATGTTTTGATCGCCGGTGCCCATCGTTACGAGGCTGCTCAGAAGCTTGGTTGGGCCGACATTGCCGTCTCGGTTCGCGACATCGACGAGGAGGAGGCACGGCTCGTCGAAATCGACGAAAACCTGATGCGCCGCGAGTTGAACGCCCTCGATCGCGGTATCTTTCTCCTTGAGCGGAAGACGGTTCACGAGCGGCTCAATGCCCACACCAAACACGGTGGAGGAAGTAAGTCGCAAACATTGCGACACACTCTCGGCCTGTCGGCACAGCGCTTCACGAAAGAGGCCGCCGAGAAAACCGGGTTCTCCGAACGGGCCATCCAAATGGCGGTCCAGGTCGCCTCCAAGCTTGACCCCGAAGCCGTGTCCTACCTGCGCGGCACGTCCTTCGCCGACAACCAGAACGCCCTCCTGAAGCTTTCAAACGAGACGCCGGCCAAGCAGCGCACCCTGGCGCTGCAGGTGCGGGACGGCAAGGCGAAGACCCTGGACGCCGCCCGCGTCGCCGCTGGCTTCCAGGAGCCCTCGACCGACGATCCCCAGGCCCGCCACTACGCGACGCTGCTGGAAACCTGGAACAAGGCCGACAGCGCCACCCGCACGACCTTCTTGAAGGACATCGCCTCGACGGGGTGGACCGTGCCCCCGTCGCTGGCGCTCCACGGCAAGGGCTCGGCGAAATGAGTGGCCGGCCCCGCCCTTGGCACGATCCCACGCCTTTGATCGGCTTCGAGCCGGAATGGGCTGGCCAGTTCGACACCTTCGACGATTGGGTGAGCCACGCGAGCCGCGCCTTCACCGGTGTGACCGGAAGCGTCGGGGAACCGCTGAGCCCCTTCTGCGTCGACGCCCAAGGCAGGCGATGCCACGTCGGAGCGGACTTCATGCGCGCTCGCGACGAACGCGCCTTCCCGGTTCGCTACTTCTGGACAGGCAGTGTTCAGCGCACGGGCGAGGTCGCCGATGCGTGAGTGGCTGACCGCCCAGCAGATCGCAGCCCTCGCCCTGCCGGGCTTACCGGCCACGAAGCGCGGCATCCTCGACCTTGCCGAACGCGACGCCTGGTCGGCGCGGCCCGGCCTGTGCCGCCCCAACGCCCAGCGGGGCGGTGGGCTCGAATACCACATCGACCTTCTGCCGTCCGATGCGCGGGCCACCCTCGCCGCGCAGGCGATCGGCAAGGTCGCGGTGCCGGCAGCCTT
>CALMOK010000285.1:0-1532 GCA_937871825.1 uncultured Alphaproteobacteria bacterium | reverse complement strand
GACGCCGCCAGGCTGAACGCCCCGGCCGCCGAACACCGGGATGCGCGTCTCGCCATCTTGGCCGCCTGCGCCCGTTTCAGGAACGAGGGCGGCCTCGGCCAGCTCGTCGCCGACCGCACCTTCTGCGCCAAGTATAACGCGGGCCTGATCCCCGTCGATGCCTGGATCAAACAGGCCGCCGGATCGATCGCGCCCCGCACCCTGCACCGCTGGCGCGCCCTGGTGCAGGACGGCACGATCTCCAAGCTCGCCGTCGACCACGGTGCCAAGCGGCGCGGCAAGGGCAAGCTGCAGAGCGCCGCCAACGGCGAGATCGAGACCTATTGCCTGGCGCTGATCGCCAGCCAGCCGCACCTGTCGTCCGACCACGTCCGCACCATGGTGGCGGACCGCTTCCCCGCCTTCGCGCTGCCCTCCTCGCGCACCTTCCGCCACCAGCTCAAGGTCTGGCGCGAAACCCACGCCGTCGCCCTCGCCAAGATCACCAACCCGGACCTCTTCAAGAGCCGCTACCGCGTCGCCGGCCGGGGCACCCACGCCGTCGAACGGCTGAACGAACTTTGGATGATCGATGCCTCGCCGG
Organism: uncultured Alphaproteobacteria bacterium; assembly: GCA_937871825.1. Lineage (GTDB taxonomy): Bacteria > Pseudomonadota > Alphaproteobacteria > Rhizobiales > Beijerinckiaceae > Lichenihabitans. Next base: position 949 of record CALMOK010000285.1, on the reverse strand, counting down.
CCGACGTCCTCACCACCGAAGGCCGCCACGCCGTTTATGTGGCGATCGACGTTTTCTCCCGCCGCCAAAGCATCCTGGTCACCCGCACGCCGCGCGCCGAAGCGGTGGGCCTGCTCATGCGCAAGGCCATGCTGGCCTGGGGCGTGCCCGAACGGCTCAAGACCGACAACGGCAGCGACTTCGTGGCCAAGTTCTCGAAGCGGCTGTTCGCCTCGCTCGGTATCGAGGTCGAGACGTCCACGCCCTTCTCACCCTGGGAAAAGGGCCACGTCGAGCGCGCCATCGGCACCCTGCAGCGGGACCTGATGACGCTGCTGCCGGGCTTCGTCGGCCACAACGTGGCGGACCGCAAGGTGATCGAGGAACGCCGCGCCTTCGCGGCCCGCCTGGGCGACACCGACGCCAACGCCTTTTGCGTCGACCTCGCCCCGGGCGAGCTCCAGCAGAAATGCGACGCCTGGGCTGCCACCCGCTACGCGCACCGGCCGCATGACGGGCTGAACGGCAACACGCCGTTCCGGGTCGCCGCCGGCTTCGTGGGCACGATCCGCACCGTCGACATGCGCGCCGTCGACGTGCTGCTGGCGCCGATCCCGGGCGGCAACGGGCTGCGCACGGTCGGCAAGTCCGGCGTCAAGATCCAGGGCAGCCACTACCTGACCCCGACCGTTCTGCCCGAAACCCGGGTGCTGGTCCGCATGGACCCGGCCGACATGGGGCGCGCGCTGCTCTTCGCCGAAAACGGCGAAGAGTTTTTGGGCGAGGCGGTCTGCCCGGAGCTGGCCGGCATCGACCCGGCCCAGGCCGTGGCCCAGGCCCGCGCCGCCCAGAAGGCGATCCTCGACGAGGGCACGGCGGAGATCCGGCAGGCCATGCGGGCGATCAAGCCGCGCGACATGATCGACGCCGTCCTGCGCCAGGCCGCGAAGGACAGCGGCGTGCTGGTCGA
>CALMOK010000284.1:434-7702 GCA_937871825.1 uncultured Alphaproteobacteria bacterium | reverse complement strand
GCTCTGGGCGGGTGGCGGCATCGTCGACATCGGGGCGGCCTTCTGGCGCTCGCTGGAACTCGGGCTGGTGGTGATGGCGCTTACCGTGGTACTGTCGGTACTGGCCGGCCTCGCGTTCCGTCGCCGCTTCAAGGGCCAGGGAGCCCTCTTCTACGTGGCGGTGGCGAGCCTCATCGTGCCCTCCATCGTGACCTCGCTCGGCATCGCGCTCCTGTTCCGGTTGCTGGATGAGGCCGTCAAGGCCTACGGGCCGGACTGGCTGACGAACGGCTACACTACCTCAATGGGCCTTTTCACCTCCGGCCTCGGCGCGCATCTCACCTGGACGCTGCCCTTTGGCCTGCTTATCATGTTCGCGATCTTCAACCGCTTCGACGGCCGGCTGGAGGAGGCGGCACGCGACCTCGGCGCCACCCCGGGGCAGACGTTCCGCCACGTGGTGCTGCCCCTCATCCTGCCCTCCCTCGTCGGCATCGCGCTGTTCGGCTTCACCCTGTCGTGGGACGAGATCGCCCGCTCCAGCCAGGCGATCGGCTCCTACAACACACTGCCGATGGAATTGCAGGCGCTCACCACCACGGTGACGACCCCCCAGATCTACGCCCTCGGCACGGTGACAACGGCCGTGTCGTTCACGGTGATCGCGCTTTCGCTGCTCGCCATGGCCATCCTGTCGGCCCGTCAAGCCCGGCGCGGGTCGGACGCCTGCAAGGGCGTCGTTTAGGACAGGATGGCCCGCGGCAGGTCGAGAACAATGCCTGACGGAGCGGCAGCACTTCCTTAAAGCGCGCGAGGCTAACGTGCCGATCCGTTCCAAGCGCGCCGGCTCCCCGTGATTTATCTCGTTCTCAAATATCTTCATGTCCTCGGCGCAACCGTCATCCTCGGCACCGGTACGGGGATCGCGTTCTTCATGCTGATGGCTCACCGGAGCGGCGACGCCGCCTTTATCGCCCGGACGGCGGGCATCGTCGTCGTGGCCGATGTGCTCTTCACCGCCACGGCGGTGCTGGCGCAGCCGATCACCGGCTACCTGCTGGCGCGCGAAACCGGCACAAACCTCACGGACGGCTGGGTGGCGACCTCACTCGCCCTTTACGTCATCGCCGGGCTGTTCTGGCTGCCGGTGGTCTGGATCCAGGTTCGCATGCGCGACCTCGCCGCGATCGCAGCCCGCGAAGGACAGGCCCTGCCAGCGGCCTACCATCGCCTGTTCGGCATCTGGTTCGCTTGCGGCTTTCCAGGTTTCGGCTCCGTTCTGGGGATCGTCTGGCTGATGATCGCCAAGCCGTCGCTGTCGTCATGAGCATGACGAACCCGGCCGCGCGGATCATGGTCCTGGGCGCGTCAGGGCTGATCGGACAGGCCGTAGGCGAGGCCCTGGCGCGGGAGGATTGGGCCATCACCGCCGTGGCGCGCCGCTTCACCGTGGCGCAGATGGCGGCATTCGGCGCGGGCGCGGTCACCAGCTTGATCGCCGACCTCGATCCCGGCGCCTTGGCCGGCCTGCTCGCGGCGCATCGCCCCGACGTGATCCTCAACTGCCTGGGCTCGCTTCAGGACGGCCCGCGCGGAACCGTCCGGGACGTGCACGAGGTCTTTGTGGCGCGGCTGCTCGGGGCGATCGAGGCGCAAGGCCGGCCGGTTCTGCTGATCCACGTTTCCATTCCGGGGCGGGCGGAGGAGGACGCGACCCCTTTCAGCCGAACCAAGCGGGCCGCCGAGGCCCTGATCGCCCACTCGTCCACGCCCTTCGTGGTGCTCAGGCCCGGCTTCGTGATCGCGCCCGGCGCTTATGGCGGAAGCGCCCTGGTGCGCGGGCTCGCGGCTCTGCCCTTTCGTCTGCCGCGAACGGTGGCGGACCGGCTCTTCGCCGCGACGGCGGTCGAGGACATCGCCAGGACCGTGTCGGGCATCGCGCGTCGCTGGAGTGCCGGCGAGCGCGCGTGGAGCGCCGTCTGGGACGTGGTGGAAGACCGGCCATCGACGGTCGGGGCGGTCATCGAAGCGTTCCGCGACCGTTTTGGCGGCACCAGGCCAGTGCTGGGCCTGCCGGCTTGGATCATGGGCTGCGGTGCCCTGGCGGGCGACGCGACGGCGCGGCTCGGCTGGTCGCCCCCGATCAGGACCACGGCGTTGCGCGAAATGATGCGGGGCGTCGAGGGCGACCCGCGACGCTGGATCGCCGAAAGCGGGTTGACGCCAACGCCCTTGACTCAGGCCCTGGCCCGCCTGCCGGCGACCATCCAGGAACGATGGTTCGCCCGCCTGTTCCTGCTGAAGCCGCTAATGTTGGTGGGCTTGTCGATCTTTTGGATCGCGTCCGGGCTCATCGCGCTCGTCATCGCCTTTGGGCCGGCCGTCGCCGTTCTGACGGCCCATGCTTTTCCGATCGGCATGGCCCGGGCCATCACGGTGCTGAGCAGCGTCCTCGACATCACGGTCGGCCTCGCGATCGCCTGGCGGCGCTCCTGCCGGGTCGGCCTTCAGGGCGGCATCGCGGTCTCGTTGTTCTACATGGCGAGTGCCGCCCTGATCACGCCGGAGCTTTGGGTCGAGCCGCTGGGTGCCCTCGTGAAGACGGGCCCGGCCATCTTGCTCATGCTTGTCGCCCTCGCGATGCTGAACGACCGGTAGGCCGGGCAGTGTCGATCGCCCGTGAAGGTTGCTCGGGGCGACGGCGGGTTCAGCCCCACGTCACGGGCGCTGGTCGCCGCCCACCCCGATGAACCGGTATCGCTGGCGGGGCGGGACGACCGTGCAGTTCTCCCGACGGCCGAACCACCGGTTGCGGTGCCGGGCGACCACGTCATAAACACCGTCGCGAACAAACTTCGGCACGAGACGGCAAACGGCAAGCCAGCGCCAGGGTGCACGCAGCAGTCTGGCGATGGCGATGGCCCCGTCGGAGCGCGTGAACGCTTGGCCACCCTCGATGACCAGGAAGGTTTCATGGAGGCTGGCGGCCGAGAAACCGTGCGACGCGGCGAGCCGCCCGCCCTCCTCCGACCAAGCCCCGGCAAAACGGAGGCGAGGGTCGCGCTCGTGCTTCAACACGAACGCCACCATGCCGCTGCACAGCACGCAATCCGTATCGAAGATGACGACGGGCTCGTTCATGCCGCGCCGGCCCGCACGTTCGCCTCGATCGCCGCCCGAAGCTCGCCCGTCACCACCGGCCTTACCCCGAACCAGCGCTCGAAGCCCGGCACAGCCTGGTGCAGCAGCATGCCCAGGCCATCCACCACGCGGTGGCCGCGCGCCCGTGCGGCGCGCAGGAGATCGGTTTCGAGCGGCACGTAGACGATGTCGGTCACCACGGCGGCGGCTTTCAGGGGCGTGAGGTCGACGGTCAGCGGAGGCTGTCCCGCCATGCCCAGCGAAGTCGTGTTGACCAGAAGGTCGGCGCCGACGAGCAGGTCCGTCAGGTCGGCCCAATCGGCGGCGCGGACGGTCGCGCCGAACCGGTGCGCCAGCGCGTCGGCCGCCGTCCGGGTGCGGTTGACGATGGCGACCGTCATACCGCGCTCCGTCAACCCGTGCACCACGGCGCGGGAGGCACCCCCCGCCCCCAGCACGAGGGCCAACCCGCCCGCCGCATCCCAGCCCGGAGCCCCGGCGTCGAGGTTGGCGAGAAACCCGAAAGCGTCGGTATTGCCGCCGCACAGGCGCCCGTCCTCGAACCACAGCGTGTTGACGGCGCCGATGGCCCGCGCCGCCTCGTCCAACCGCTGAACCTGCGCCATGACGGCCGTCTTGTGCGGCACCGTGACATTGCCGCCGACGAAGCCCGCCGCCCGAAGCCCGGCGATGAAGCCGTCCAACGCGTCCGGCGCCACGTCGATCTTCTCATAGCATCCCGGCAGGCCCAGGCTTTTCAGCCAGAAGCCATGCAGCAGCGGCGACCGGGAATGGGCGATCGGGTGCCCGACCACGAAGGCGCGAGGCGTATCCAGCATCAGGGGGCGATCACGTCCTGGTAGATTTCGGCAAGCGGCATCGCGAGGGCGAGCGCCGGCAGTTCAAGCATCAAATCAAGGTTTCGAGGATGCGGCGGCTCGCCCAGGCTTCACCGGCCCGGTCGAAGACGTCGATGGAGGCTTGATCCCGGTCGACCAACACATAATGCTGGAGCGAGGCGAGCCTGCGGTAAACATTCCATTTCTCGACCCGGTCCCGCGTCACGCTGCCGGGCGACATGACTTCAACAAGAACGACGGGGTCATCAAATGACGTCGCATCCGACGGAATGGGCCCGCACCGGACCATGACGTCCGGCAACAGGAAACTCTCGACCGCCTTGCTCTTCAGGAAGAAAGTTTCCGAGAAAACCCGGCATCCCCCCGGCCTGCCGGCGAGACGACCCCGCAAGCCGACGACGAGGTTCTGAACGATCAGGTGGTGTTCCCAACGCGCGCCGACCATCATCTTGACGACGCGGCCGTCGAGCAGTTCCCAACGCTCGTCTCTTGGCCGATCGGCGAGGAGGTCCTCGAAGTCGTCCAGCGCCATATAGTCGTATCTGTCCGAGCGACGGCTCATGGGCGTGATCACTCCGGCCCGGGCTGGCCTTGATCCAAGGCGCGAACCATAGCACGACAGGGCGAACGCGCGACAGCCTGGACCCCGCCTTGGCCGACGAACCCGATCTCCACCGCCTGCTCACCGCCGAACTGCGCGACGACGACCACGAGGCGTCGCTGCGGCCGCAGGTGTTGAACGACTTCACCGGCCAGGAAGCGCTGCGCAAGAACCTGAAGGTCTTCGTGGAAGCCGCCAAGGCGCGCGGCGAGGCGCTCGACCACGTGCTGTTCGTCGGACCGCCCGGCCTCGGCAAGACCACCCTCGCCCAGATCGTGGCGCGGGAGCTCGGCGTCAACTTCCGCTCGACCTCGGGACCGGTGATCGCCAAGGCGGGCGACCTCGCCGCCCAACTCACCGCCCTTGAGGAGCGGGACGTGCTGTTCATCGACGAGATCCATCGGCTAAACCCGGCCGTCGAGGAAATCCTTTATCCCGCCATGGAGGATTTCCAGCTCGACCTCATCATCGGCCAGGGGCCGGCAGCCCGCTCGGTGAAGATCGACCTCGCGCGCTTCACCCTGGTGGGGGCGACGACGCGCGCCGGCCTGCTGACGACGCCCTTGCGCGACCGCTTCGGCATCCCGATGCGGCTCAACTTCTACACCGTGCCCGAACTCGAAAGCATCGTGCGGCGCGGGGCCCGCGTGCTCAACATCGGCATGGCGCCCGACGGCGCCAATGAGATCGCCCGCCGGGCACGCGGAACGCCGCGCATCGCCGGACGCCTGCTGCGCCGGGTGCGCGATTTCGCCATCGTGGACGCCGAGCCCGCCATCACCCGGGCGGTGGCGGACCACGCCCTCAAGCTGCTCGACGTCGATGACATCGGCCTCGACCAGATGGACCGGCGCTACCTCGACGCGGTGTCGATCTCCTTCGGCGGCGGCCCTGTCGGCATCGAGACGCTGGCCGCCGCCCTGTCGGAGCCGCGCGACGCCATCGAGGACATCATCGAACCCTACCTGATCCAGCTCGGCTTCCTGCAACGCACCCCGCGCGGCCGCATGCTGACGCCGCACGCCTTCCGGCACCTCGGCCTGCCGGTCCCCTCGCAGGCCCCGGCCGCCAACCAGATCGGGCTGTTCGACCTCGACGAGAATGCGTCGTGAGCCCCGCTCAGGCGCACCGGATGTCGGTTCGCGTTTATTACGAGGACACCGACTTCTCGGGCGTGGTCTACCACGCCAACTACCTGCGCTACCTGGAGCGGGGCCGCACCGAAATGCTGCGCGACCTCGGCGTCACCCAGTCGGCGCTGCACGGCGCGGCCGACGGGCCGGGCGCCTTCGCGGTGCGGGCCATGACGATCGACTTCAAGGCGCCCGCCCGCATGGACGACATGTTGGCGGTGGAAACCGGGGTGGAGGCGCTCGGCGGTGCGTCGGTCACCCTGCGGCAGACCATCACGCGGAGCGACACTGTGCTGGTGCAGGCCGTTGTCAGGATCGCCTTCGTGGGCGCCGGGCGGGCGCAGCGGCTGCCGGCCGACATCGCGCGGCGCCTTAATCCGGTCCGGCGCGAGCAATCAGGCCTTTAACGGCGGTCGGTAAGGCTTCGTTAACGATAACGGTGTCTTAACTCTTGTCAGGCCGACCTGGCCCGCAGATCCGCCCCTGCCCTCCACTCCGGAGCGGATTCGCCAGAAACGAAAGCGCCCTCTTCAAAACCCCGCTTTACCCGTCGAGCCCCAGAATTGACCGATTTGGGCGACAGGAAACGTGGTGATCACCAGCAAGCCGCGCCGCCCGTAAGGACAACCTCACGATGAACCCTGCCGACGTCGTCGCAGCCGCCCCGGTTTCCGAGATCACCATCTTCGGGATGTTCTGGAACGCGCATCTCGTCGTCAAGGTCATCATGCTGGGGCTGCTCTTCGCCTCCGTCTGGTGCTGGGCCATCATCATCAACAAGACGATCCTGTTCTCCAAGACCCGCAAGGCGATCGACCGGTTCGAGGCGGTCTTCTGGTCCGGCCAGTCGCTCGAGGAACTCTACACCACCCTGTCGCAGCGCGAAACGATCGGCATGTCGTCGCTCTTCGTGGCGGCGATGCGGGAATGGAAGCGGTCGTTCCAGAACGTCGGCGCCTCCTTCATGGGCCTGCACGCCCGTCTCGAAAAGGTGCTCGACGTGTCGATCGCCCGCGAGGTCGAGAAGTTGGAGCACAACCTCATCGTACTGGCGACGGTGGCCTCCACGGCGCCGTTCGTGGGCCTGTTCGGGACCGTGTGGGGCATCATGACCTCGTTCCGTTCGATCGCGGCGTCCAAGAACACCTCGCTGGCGGTGATCGCGCCCGGCCTTGCCGAAGCGCTGCTCGCCACCGCCATCGGGCTCTTCGCCGCCATCCCGGCGCTGATCTTCTTCAACAACCTCCAGGGCATCGTCGCCAAGTTCCAGGCCCGGATGGAAAGCTTCGCGGACGAATTCTCCTCCATCCTGTCGCGCCAGATCGACCAGCACGTCGGCGGCGAGCGCGACCGCGCGGCCTGACGGGCAAGGGCGGCAACGGAAGGTCACGCCATGGGCATGTCGGTCGCCTCGGGAGCCAAGGGTGGACGTCGCAAGCGCGGCGTGCCGCGCTACGGCGCCATGGCGGAAATCAACATGACGCCGTTCATCGACGTCATCCTGGTGCTGCTGATCATCTTCATGGTGTCGGCGCCCCTGCTGGCCAGCGGCGT
>CALMOK010000284.1:0-424 GCA_937871825.1 uncultured Alphaproteobacteria bacterium | reverse complement strand
AACTAAGGCGGCGCAGCTCAACGTCGACCAGAAGCCGCTCAGCGTGGCGGTCGACGAGAAGGGCGCGATCTTCCTTGCCGACCAGGCGACCGCCGTCGAGGACCTGCCCGCCAAGCTGCAGGCGCTCGCCAAGGACGGCTTCGACGAGCGGATTTATGTTCGCGGCGCCAAGAGCGTGAACTACGGCCGGATCGCCGAGGTCATGTCCATCATCACGACGGCCGGTTACAAGAAGGTGGCGCTCGTCACCGACCAGGACACGAAGTGAGCCGAGAATGTCGCTGAAGAGCCGCTTCTCCGAACCTGGCTTCGTTGTTTCGGTGGCCGTCCACGTGGCGGCTCTCGGGGCGGCGCTCGTGTCCTTTTCGAGCGTCCAAAAGTTTGACGACGTGCAGGAAACCGTTCCGGTTGAAATGGTCACCGA
>CALMOK010000283.1 GCA_937871825.1 uncultured Alphaproteobacteria bacterium | reverse complement strand
GTATTTCGGGTGGGGATCGATGGGGATGCCCCGGCCGTTGTCGGTCACGCTGACGAAGTCATCGGCCTCGACCATCACCTCGATCGTGGTCGCGTGCCCCGCCACGGCCTCGTCCATGGCGTTGTCGATCACCTCGGCGAAGAGATGGTGCAGGCCCGCCTCGTCGGTTCCGCCAATATACATGCCGGGTCGTCGGCGCACCGGCTCCAATCCCTCCAGCACCTCGATGGACGAGGCCGTGTAGCCGTCCTCGTTCGGCGTGCCAGCAAGCTCGGTCCGCGCGGGCGAACGCTTGCGGGTCTTGTCGGGCCGCTCCACGGGGCCGGACTGCTCCACGTTGAAAAGATCGCTTCGTTCCACCATAACGCTTTCAACCTCGACGTTCCGGCTTCCGCTCTAGCGCATCAACTTGCGTTAAGATAGGAACAAATGGGAAACATTTGAGTGGTCCGGTTTTTCCCGCAAAGGCCGGTCGACGCGATGGTCTCGACCCTCGCCCGAGCCTCCCTTCTATGACGCGATCCTTTCTCGGGGTTGAACGCTCGATGCTCGGCCGGAGTTGGCGCGAGCGGCTCAGCGCCGAACATGCCGTCCACGCGCTCGCGATCAGCCAGGCCCATGGCCTTTCCGACCTGATGGCGCGCCTGCTCGCCGCGCGGGGCCAGACGGTGGCGACCGCCGCCGGCCATCTCGCACCCTCGCTCCGCGACCTCATGCCCGACCCAAGCCTGATGAGCGGGATGAACGAGGCGGTCGAACGCCTCGCCGCCGCCGTGGTTCGCAGCGACAGCGTGACGATCTTCGGCGATTACGACGTCGACGGCGCCTGTTCGGCCGCCCTGCTGGCCGATTACCTCGGGGCTTGCGGTTTGCGGCCGGACATCCACATTCCGGACCGGATCACCGAGGGATATGGGCCGAACACGCCGGCCATCGAGGCCATGGCGCGTCGCGGCGCACAGCTCCTGGTCACGGTGGATTGCGGCACGACCAGCATCGAGCCCTTGACGGCGGCGAAACGCTGTGGGCTCGATTGCGTGGTGATCGACCACCATCAGGCGCCGCTCGCCTTGCCAACGGCCGAAGCGATCGTGAACCCCAATCGGCAGGACGACCTGTCGGGCCTTGGGCACCTCTGCGCCGCCGGGGTCGTCTTCATGGTGCTGGTGGCAGTGCATCGCGCCCTTCGGGCACGCGGGTTTTGGGAAGGGCGGCCGATGCCGGACCTTCTCGCTTCGCTCGACCTCGTTGCTCTGGCCACCGTGGCCGATGTCGTGCCGCTCGTCGGCCTCAATCGCGCGTTCGTCACCAAGGGGCTCGCCGTGATGCGGTTGCGGGCGCGTCCGGGTCTCGCCGCACTGTTCGACGTTGCCGGCACCAACGGGCCACCCACCGCCTTTCACCTCGGATTCCTGATCGGCCCGCGCATCAACGCCGGAGGGCGGATCGGGGATGCGGCGCTGGGCGCCCGCCTTCTCGTCACGTCTGATCCCATCGAAGCGCGCCGCATCGCCGAGCGCCTCGACGGTTTGAACCGCGAGCGACGTGCCATCGAAACCGTCGCCGCCGAGGAGGCGGACGCGATGGCCACTGCTGCCCTGGTGATGTCGGGGGTCGATCACGCGGTTGTTGTGACGAACGGCGAGTGGCATCCGGGCGTCGTCGGCCTTGTGGCGGCACGATTGCGCGAGCGTCACGGTCGCCCGGCTTTCGCGATCGCGGTGGATGGGCCGGTCGGGACCGGATCGGGTCGGTCCATCACCGGCGTCGACCTCGGGCGAGCCGTTCGCGAAGCCGTCGAGGCCGGCCTGTTGATCAAGGGGGGGGGGCACGCGATGGCGGCCGGCGTCACCATCGAGGTAAGCCGCATCGACGCCTTCCAGGCTTTCCTCCACGACAGGCTGGAACAGGCCGTGCTGGCCGAACAGGGCCGCGACGCCCTCGACATCGACGCGACCCTGACGGCCTCGGCCGCCTCGGCCGACATCGTCGAAGGGATTGAAGCCGCAGGCCCGTTCGGCAGCGGCAATCCGGAGCCGACATTCGCCTTTGCGGGACATCGCGTCGCGGCCGTGCTGCCCGTGGGCACCGATCACCTTCGCGTGATCGCTGAAAGCCCGGACGGATCGCGCCTGACCGGCGTCGCCTTTCGGGCGGCCTCCGGGCCGCTTGGCCAGCAGCTCAAGGCCGCGCAGGGCGCCGTCGTCCACCTCGCGGGCTCGTTGACCATCAATCGATGGGGCGGAACGGGACGGGCGGAACTCCGGATCGTCGACGCCGCGTTGCCGAGGTGACCGACCGCCTCCGCCTATCCAGCCGCCGAACTTGTAGGGCCATCCCCGATGCGCTCTTGCCAGGTCGCATCGCTCTGCTATACGTCCCGCATCGACGTGACGTTCAACCGTTCCGTTACTCCGCGCCCATCGTCTAGCGGTCTAGGACGTCGCCCTTTCACGGCGAAAACAGGGGTTCGATTCCCCTTGGGCGCGCCAAACGGCCTTTGGTCGTCAAAAAAATCGGTGTTTTACATTTGCAGCTGCTTCGGCCTGCTTGTTCGGCAGCCGGAGGGGTCACGTCATTCCCGATTCGGGAGAGTGACGATTGCAGCCTGCATCCGAAGTGACCGTTTCGGCACGTCAGTGCGGCTTACCGGAAGCGCTCGACCGCCGCATCAACCCGAAGCGCATTGTGGTCGATGAGCTTCGCCCTTTTCAAGCGCCTTCCGACAGCTATTTAGTTAATGCCCTCATGGTGGCGTCGCCTACGCGCGGAAGCCGTGATGATCGCGATAGGCCGGCATTCATCTGGACGGCGCCCAGGTCAGGATCAAGGTTGGGCGACGGCCCTGCAATGAGAACTATCCTCGCACGTCGCTTGGCTGGTGGACGCCAGGCGGACGGCGGTGTCCCAGAACGCCTGCGAGTGATCAACCTTAAATCGGCAAAAGGACCACAGGAGCCTCAAGAATGCGGGGGCGCGGCACGCGATGGGCTGGACAGCATGAAGGAGGGTTTTCGACAACCTTTGAAAGACTTGACGAGTCTGCTGGAAAAGCAACAAGACCACGCTTCCAGGTTCTCACATTTCACCTTCGCTGCGGATCAACTAAACGCGTCACCCGCCGGGTGTGAGGCGCGGTCGCACGACCTCCCCGATGCAGGCGATCTTCGGGCGCTTCGGCGTTGCCAAATCAGACAATGTTCGATGGTTGCAACTTGGAGAGGAATTTGAAATGTCAGAAATGATTAAATTTGAGACACGCGCTCCGTCCGCGCAAACGGCGGTCGATGTCTTTCGGGGAAGATGGGCAAGCGATCTTGGTCCCCTTCTCGGCGTCGAAGGAACGGGCCCGAACCTCCTCTTTACGCACGATCTTAGACCACAACTAGCCGCTGACGCTTTGGGGTTTAATCGAAGCTTCGTAGGAATGAACGTCCTTGAAATCGGTCCCCTCGAAGGAGGTCACACCTGGTCGCTCGAGAAATTAGGAGCAAAGCGCATCATTTCAGTTGAGGCCAGCGCAGAAGCATGGCTTAAATGCCTTATTGTGAAAGAGATACTTGGGTTGACAAGGACCGAGTTCTTGCTCGGAGATGCTAACCTTTATCTTGAAGAAAGTAGCCAAATATTCGACGCTGTCTTTTGCTCCGGTGTTCTCTACCATATGAACGATCCATTGCGTCTCATAAGCAACATAGCAAAGATAACCAGTAAAGTTTTTGTTTGGACGCATATCTATGATCAGGACAAGCACCCGGTATCATTCAGCCCGATTGCCATCGAGCGTGATGGACTGAACTCGACGTACTGGTCGCATCAGTACGGCGATAAGCAGAATCTATTTTGGGGTGGCAATGCCGATAATGCATCCTGGATGACGCGAGCAGACATGATTGCCGCATTCAATCATTTCGGACTGACGGTATCGGTGATCGACGACCAACCAGACAACCCAAACGGACCATCGTTCACGTTCGCAGCAAAACGCGTCGAGACGACATGACATGGTGGCTAAGAGCGGTTCGCGCCCTGATCCACTTGGCGGGATAGCGATGCGGATAGTGATCCGATCAGTTGCGAGCTTGCGTGACAAGGCTGGCCAACAGGCCTCGACTGTCGATTCGCGGTCTTGCGAGTGACGTGCACAGCGATGGTGACAGACCAAGGTCGTTGTTTGTCTCAGGCTATAATTGGCGTCCGATATCATTGTTGGAAGAGCGGCTCTGACTCCATCTATCCGCCGAACTGACCACCGAATGCGGCGATGATCAAAATCCTGCATGGGCGATACACGTCCGGCAGGGTCCGAATTAAATGTCTCAACGGCGGTCGATGGTTGTCGTGTTCGGGTTCCTCGAGCCATTCACCCCTTCCGAGCAGCCTCTCGTCTCACCGGCATACGCAACGCCGACCTTTAGCATGGCGCGTGACGTCGGACGTATTTGGCCAGCCTTGACCTTCTAGCAGGCTGTTGAAGAAGGGCCTACCGGCTCCTGCGAGGTCGTGATTCACTG
>CALMOK010000282.1:2769-14459 GCA_937871825.1 uncultured Alphaproteobacteria bacterium | reverse complement strand
CCTGGACGGTCCGTCGGCCCGAGCAGAAGTTCCTGGCCGACCTGTGGGCCGACCAGATCGTCTTCGAAGGGTTCAGGCCATGACGTCTCGGAGGCGTCCTTTCGGCAGCGCCCGATCCTCAGGCCTCTTGGGCTGCGTCCTGCTGGCAGTTCTGCTCCCCGCCAGCCGACTGGCCCTGGCTGACGACAATAGTCCCCAACGGATCGTTCAACGGTTGGGCGCTTGCAAAATATTGAGTTTGGAAAAGAGCGACAAGGGCGCCGACTGCCTGGGAACGATGGTGGAGACAACCTACGCGGGCGACCGCACCGACTTCCTTTTTACAACCAAAGACAAGCTTTCCGTCACATTTCGCGGGACCGGGGCACCCACGGTCGACCCGAATGACGCGTCCTCCCTTCAAACACTCGACGCCGTGATCGTGTCGAAAGATAATCGTCCAAGCCGCAGCCAGGCGACGGGCACCTGCCGCTTCTCGCCTCCGATCGCGGGTCCATCGCCCATCATTTGTCGCGCTCAGTCGTGGTTGGGATTGTTCCAGGCAGTCTTCCTGACGAATGGTCGCGTCGCGTCGCCGACGAACGAATGAGACGTCAACCGACGGGTTGGGAAGCTTCAGCAGTTCCGGCACCAATCTTGAGGCAAGTCAATAGGTCATGGATTGTAGAGGCTTGTGCGACGTCGTTCACGCTGTGCCTGAAGCGACTTGCCCGCCCTCGCCGGAAACGCATTCAGTTCGTCATGGACGTTCCTCAAAGACAAGGTGCCCAGGGGCGTCTCGACGAGATCTCGGCATCCGTGCGATCTTCCCGGTCAACCATGTCACGCAAGAGTGACAACCCGCCCACCAGCGGCTTCCGCGTCGGCTCCGTCGTGGGTCACCAGTAACACTGGAATACCTTGTTGCCTCGTCTGATCGAACACGACGGTTCGAAACACCGATCTGAGGCCTGGATCGAGCTTGCCGAAAGGCTCGTCGAGCAACAGAGCGTCGGGTCGAGCCAACAGGGTGCGGAGGAGGGCAACGCGCGCGCGCTGGCCTCCCGACAAGGTGGCGGGATCGCGATCCTCGAAGCCAGACAGGCCCGCCCGCGCCAACTCGCCGACGGCGAGTTCGCGTCGGGCCACCCTGCCCCGCACCGACGCGGCGAGGCCAAACAAGAGGTTTTCGAGAACCGACAGGTGGGGAAACAGGAGATCGTCCTGAAACAAAAGGCCTACCCGCCGTTCCGCCGCCGGCATCGCCGTGATATTTCGCCCGCCCAGGTGAACCGACCCGCTCGCCCGGAACCCCCGATCGAGGTGGCCGCCGATATAGTTGACCAACGTCGATTTGCCTGAGCCGCTTTGCCCCATGAGGGTCACGACCTCGCCCGGCGCGATCGCGAGGTCGAGGTTTTCCATCAGCACCCGGCCATCGACCGCGATGGTAACGGACTTGAGGACGAGGCCCGGCCTCACGCCGCGCCCGCCATGCCCCGGCGGTTCGCGTACAGGACCTTCGGGATCACGAGCGCGGCGCCGTAGATCAACATCGGCAGCGCGGCTTGCAGCGTCACCAGCAGGCCAACGACGCGCCGGTCGCCGCCGCTCGACCGGGTTACGGCTTCGGTGGTGAGTGTGGCGATCCGGCCGCCCCCAGCGAACAGCGTCGGCAGATACTGGGCGACGCTGACCGCAAAGCCGATCGCGCCCGCGATGAGCAGTGGGCGAAGCAGGATGGGCAGCTTGATGGCGAGCAGTATGCGAACCTGGGAAGCACCGAGCGCGGCGGCGGAACGGGCATATCGCCCATCGAGCGCCCGCCAGGGATCGGCGAGGGCGAGCAGCACGTAGGGCAGGACAAAGGCCATCTGCAGCCAGCAGACCCCGATCAGGTCCCCATCGAGGTGCAATCCGACAAGCAGGACCTGAGCCCCGAACTGGAAGGCGACCTGCGGCAACAGAAGAGGTAATGCCGCCGCCCGAACTACGGCCGGCAGGGCGAACGAATGGTTTTCCAAGATCTCGAAAGCCGCAATCGCCACCGCGAGGCTCATTGCCGTGGTCGCCAGGGCGAGACCGATCGTGTTGATCAGAGGTCCTGTCAGGGAAGAAGCCTGCTGCGTCCAAAGCGCGACGGTCCATTCCACCGGCAGCCGATGGGGAAAAGGCCAGCGCCAGGCGAACGACCAGACCACCATGGACGCCAGCGCGGCAATGCCGAGCGCCAGGGCGGCGAACACCCCGGTGGCCAGCACCTCCCCCAATTCGATCGCCGGGTGCCAGCGGCGACCCGTGGCGATCCACCGCCGTCCCGCCCTGGCCAGCCCCATTTCAACGACTCGCCAGAAGCCGATGGCCGCCATCACCACCACGAGTACCAGCAGGGCCGCGGCGGCGGCCATGGGATAGCGCGTCACGTCGGGCGCGTTGAACCAGCGAACCGCCGCCACCGCCAAGGTGGGCGGGTTTCCCGGCCCAAGAACAAGAGCCATGTCGACGACCGACAAGGAGAAAGCGAGCACGATGTAGATCGGAAGACGGATCTGCGGGTAGATCAGCGGCAGGACGAGCTTGAGCCACGCCGACCTGCGTCGATAGCCCAGCGCGGCGCCAGTTCGCAGGATGCTCGGGGCGTCGACCTGGTTGAGGGCAGCGAGCGTCACAAGCACCAGGAAGGGGGTCTCCTTCACGACAAGGCCGATCGTCAGCGCGATACCCCAAGGGTCGTGGATCGTGACGAGGTCGGGCGGCACCGTCCAGCCGCTTGGCCAGGGACTGACGAGGCGCGCCAACCACCCGCTCGGCGCGAGCAGGAAGGCAAGGCCGACGGCGATGGCCGAATGGGGCGACGCCAGCAAGGGTGCCAGCAGCGCTTCAGCGAGCCGTCCTCCAAGAAGCTGTCGATGCGATGCGAAAAACCCGACGGTGAGCGCGAAAGCCAGTGCGGTGGAGGCCAGCCCGGTGACAAGCGTCAAGCGCAGGCTCGTCGCGAAGCCGGGCGAGGCCGCGAGGTCGCGCCATGGCGTTAATCCAACCTCGCCGGTGCCGATGGCCGGCAGGATGCCGAAAGCTGGAAGCACCGTGCCAAGGAAACCGGCGCCAAGTGGCAGCAGGAGAATGATGAGCGTTCCCGCGAGCCCGGCGATAGCGATCCTGGCGCGCCATGGCCTGGCCGGGCTCAATGGGTGTAGCGGCGTCGCCATTCTTCGGTGATCCGCGTCATCCAGGACGGATGCGGTTCGAGCAGAACGGGGCCGAGTTCGGCATTGGTGGGAAGCGCGGGGTTGGTCGGCAGGGCGGTAAAAATTTGCCGCTGCTCGGGCGAAAGCTTCGCGAGGTCGAGCACCGTGAAGCTTCCAAGGACGCGGATATCCTGCGCGTGCGCTTGGGTCGAGGGTTCCAGCAGAAAGTCGGCCACCACCATGGCGGCCTCCGGATGCGGAGCATTGAAGGGGATCGCCACGAAGCTGGTGTTGCCGATGCTGCCGTTCTGCAGCGCCGATGTCCGCACCGTCGCGGGCAGCAACCCCGCTTCGATCGAGCCCGCGGCTTCGGCCGGGTCGAACGAGACCGAGAGGTCGATCTCCCCGTCGTTCAACAGCGCCCGCTCGGCCGGCCCGCTCGCCGGAAAGTCCGTTCCCCCGTGCCAAAGGTGTGGCTTGAGCCCGTCGTACCAAGCCCAAAGGGGCTCCGTGGCGGCCGCGAAGGTCGCGTCAGTCGCCGGGCGCTGCAAAAGCGCAGGCTCGGGCGCCAATTCGACCAGGGCCTGCTTGAGAAAAGTCACGCCAAGGAAATCCTGCACATCGGGATGCGTGAACCGACCCGGATGCTTGCTCGCCCATGCGGCAAGACCTTGCATCGAGCGTGGAACGTCGGCGATGCGAGCCGAGTCGTAATTGAACACGAACTGGGCCATACGCCACGGCGACTCCATGCCTTCGGTCGGCAGGGTGAAATCCACCATCGTCGACGGCTTGTTGATGGTGTCGACGAAGCGCATGGATGGAAGCCGGCCGGCGAAGGGCGGGTGCAGCAGGTCCTGTTGCTTCATGGCGAGGAAATTGGGACCGTTGATCCAGACCAGGTCGACCGAGCCGTCCTTGTCGCGGCCGGCGGTTTTCTCGGCGATGATGCGGGTGACCGCCTCTGCGGTGTCCGACAGCTTCACGTCCTGGACGGTGATACCGTACCGGGCCCGCACTTCACCGCCGACCCAGGTGATAAAGGCGTTGGTCCGCTCGTCGCCGCCCCAGGCGTTCCAGTAGACGGTCTGTCCGCGCGCCTTGGCCAGGGTGTCACGCCACGGCTCATCAGCCCGTGCGGGCAGCGACGAGCCGAGAACTACAAGGGCAGCGGCCAGCCAATGGCGTCGCATGAAGAGATCCCTCATCGATATCCTTCGGGCGCGATGATGCCCGCCGTCCCTGGAGATAGCACGGGGGCCGGCTTCAAGGCCATCACGGCGCGCCGAAGATCGACCAGCCCCACCACCAGCGCACGCCCGTGGTGAGGAAGCATAGAACCGCGAAGATCGTCGCCAGCCCTGGAAACGCTGCCGGCCAAAGGCAGAAAAGAATGAAAGCCGTAATGGTTTCCGTGCCTTCGGTCAGCCCACCGACATAATGGAGGCCCTTGCGCGGGTAATTCGTCGGCAGCCCCCGCCTTGCAGCGACCGCCGCATAGGCCAGGAAGCTGCTTCCGGTGCCGACAAAGGCCAGGATGAGCCCTGCGGCCGGCAACGCGTTCGCCGTGGGGTCGGCGAGGGCGAAGCCGAATGGCACCGCGGCGTAGAAGAAGAAGTCGAGTGCGATGTCCAGGAAGGCGCCTCGGTCAGTGGCGGCACCTTGACGGGCAATGGCGCCGTCGAGGCCATCGGCCAAGCGGTTGAACAGGATGCAGGCGAGCGCGAGGCCGAACCGCCCGTCGGCGAGGCACGGAACGGCCCCAAGCCCGATGAGGAACCCACAGATCGTCACGGCGTCGGCCGACAGACCACGGCCGGCAAGCCAAGCCGCCGAGCGGGTAAAAACGCGATGTTGCAGCGGAAGCAGGGCGCGGTCGAACACCGGATCAGCCCCGCTGCCGGCGCAGGAACCACGCCGACAGGGCGAGTGTCCATGTCGGCACGTGGGCGCGACGCCACTGCCCGGCGAGCGAAGCGGCAGCCTCGGTCCAGCCCGGATAAGGGTGAATGGTCGCCAGGATGGCCTTAAGTCCCAAGCCATGACGCATCGCCAACGTGAATTCCGTCAGCATGTCGCCCGCGTGGCCGCTCACGATCGTGACCCCGAGAATGGTGTCCTTGCCGGGCGGTGTCAGAACCTTGATGAAGCCCGGACCGGCGCCCTCGATGATCGCGCGGTCGAACTCGCCGAGATCGAAGCGCGTCACCTCGTAGGCGACGCCCGTCCGCTTGGCTTCGCGCTCGGTCAGGCCGACCCGGGCGATCTCGGGATCGGTGTAGAAGACGGCCGGAAAGGCCTTCATCGTCGCTCGCCAGGATTTCAAGCCGCCCAACAGGGCATTCGCGGCCGCGTACCATCCGTAGCGCCCGGCCGCGTGGGTGAACTGCAATTGGCCCAGAACGTCGCCGGCGGCGTAGATGCTCGGCAAGCGGGTTCGCAGGGAAGCGTCGACGACGAGTTTGCCGTCCTCCAGCAGGCCGAGCTCTTCCAGGCCGAACCCACTCACGCGGGGCGTCCGGCCTACGGCGACGACCACACGGTCGAACGGGATGATGTCGCCGTTGGCGAGATAAGCTTGGCCGACAGTCGCACCCTCGAAGCGGGTGACCCGTGTTCCGAGGTGGATCATCACTCCGTCGTCTTCGAGTGCCTGCCGCGCGACCTCGCCCACCTCCGGGTCTTCCCCCGCAAGCAGGCTAGCCTTGGCTTCGACGAGCGTGGTCCGACTACCCAGGCGCGCGAAAGCCTGGGCGAGCTCGCAACCGATGCCGCCACCTCCCAGAACGAGCAGTCGCGGGGGGCGCTCCGTCAAGGACCAGAGGGTGTCGGAGGTCAGGGGAGCCACGACGTCGAGGCCCGGGATGGCGGGCATCGAGGGGCTGGCACCCGTTGCGATGACGATCCGACGCGCTGTCAGCCGCCGGCCGGCCACCGCCACGGTCCAGGGATCGACCACGAAGGCCCTGCCCTTGATGACGTCGACCCCCAGGGCCCGATAGCGCTCCTCCGAGTCATGCGGGGCCACGCGATCGATCACCCACGCGACCCGCGCCATCACGGCCCCAAAGTCGGGCTCGAGACGCCCCGCCAAGCCGAACGGCCCGGCCGTCCGGCCATCCTTGGCGAGCTTGGCCGAGCGGATCAGTGTTTTCGAAGGAACACAGCCCGTGTTCAAACATTCGCCGCCCATTGCGCCTTCCTCGATCAGCACAGCCCGCCCGCGTGCCGAAGCGGTGAGGTAGGCTGCGACCAGCCCGGCCGATCCACCGCCGATGACGGCCAGGTTGCAATCGAACGATTTGGGCCGGGTCCATCGGCGAAGCAGGGTGCGAGCCGTCCACCAGGTTTGAGCGGCCTTGGCGACGAACGGCAGGGCGGCAAGGGCCAGGAGCCCGACGATGACCGGCAAGCTGAAGATGTCGCCGGGTTTGGCCACGCCGCCAAGCTGGCGTCCTGCGTTCACGTAGAGGGTTGTCGCCGGCAACTGGCCAAGCAAACTGACCCAGGCGAAGGTGAAAACCGGGATCGTGGTCAGCCCCATGGCGAGGTTGACGACGAAAAAGGGAATCACGGGCACGAGCCGCAATCCGAACAGCGTGCGGGCGATGTCGGTCTCGGCCACCCGCAACCGATCACCGAAGCGCCGTTGGACGATGTCGCGCAAGCCATAACGGGCCACCAGCATGGCCAGTGTCCCCCCCGCCACGCTGGCGGAGGCTGCAAGCGGAACTCCAAGCCAGAGTCCAAAGGTAGCCCCGCCCAGGGCCGTGAGGATCGAGGCGAGCGGCAGGGAGAGGGCCACCGTGACAACATAGACGAGGACGTAGGCGGCGGCGGCGACGACCGGGTGGGTCTGGCTCCAACGCTGCATGTTGGAGCCGTAAGCCAACACCTGCGCGACGTCGAACTTTCCCAGCAAGCCGAAGGTCGCGGCACCGACGCCGACGAGCAGGACCAGCGCCGCCAAGGCGAGGGCGAACCTGTTCGGAATGTCCCGGGCGAGGTATCGCGTCATGGGCCGGGTGCTCCTCCCGCCAGCGTTGGGCTGTCGAGCCCGCGATGACGCGCCATGAAGCGGCGATCGATCCAGCTCTTACACTGCCAGACCCAGCGCCCCGACACCGTGAAACCGGCTCGGGTGCCGATTGCCCGCCCATCGCCGGTGGACAGGATATAAAGCGCCCGGTGTTGTGGCTGAAAGGTTTTAAGCGGTTCCCCGAGCAGCGAGGCCCGCAGATTGTGAGCCAGAAGAGGCCCGGCCCGCACAGCGAAGACCCCTGATTTCATCAATGGTCGCGGATCGAAGGACGCGGTGTCGCCCGCCGCGAAGACATCGTCGCGACCGACACTACGCAAGGTTCCCTCGACCCGAACGAAACCCTCCTCGTCAAGGAGAAGGCCGGTTCGCGCCAGCCAACCCGATGCCGTGGCTTCTGTCGCCCATAAAACGTCGTCGGCCTGGACCGCGGCTTGCCCGGCGATCGCAAGACCGTGTTGGCTCGCCGCCATCACGCGCGCTGCGGATCGCAGGGCGATCCCGCGTTGGGCCAGCAGCGCCCGGACATGCTGTCGGAAACGCGACGGGAAGCCGGGAAGGATGTCATTCGAAGCCGAGACCAGGGTGAAGGTCAGGCCGGTCGCGTCGGCGCCGTCGCGCGCGGCCTCGCGCCGAAGTCGCCGCTCGATGGCGAGCAGAAGTTCGACGCCCCCCGCCCCCGCCCCCACGGTGACGACCCGCCCCTGGTGGCCGCGCGCGGCGACCCGTCGCCGCAAAACTTCGAACCCGCGCAGGAATTCATCAGCGGGCCTTGCGACGAATGGCGTGTAATTAGACGCTGTGAGGTCCACCGGGCTGGCGTGAGATCCGATGTCAAGCGACAGAAGATCGAATGCCACGGGCGGGCCTGCCCGGCACAGCACCCGCTTGCCAGCCAAATCGATGCCGACCACCTCGTCGATCAGCAAGGTCGCATCGACGAGCCCGGCCAGCGACCGCACGTCGATCTCGATGTCGTCCAAAAGGTACTGGCCGGCGACAAGACCGGACAACATGCCCGAGTAGATTGTTTGGGGATGGCGGGCGATCACCATCACGTGCGCCTTCACCGGCGGACGACGGCGGAAGGCTCGCAGCACCTCGACGTGGGCATGACCTGCCCCGACAAGCACTATCCGTTTAGGCGGCGATGACTGGCGTGGGTAAACAATCACGCCGATCGGACCGACCATCGCGCAAGCCGGTTTGGCGATGGGGTTTTGAAGGTGAAACGGCCATTACGGCGGACGATGCTTCGCGCCGTCATCCGCCCGTGCCACCCGATGGGAAAAAGTTGGTGAGCGCGATGGTTCTGGGATACCAACCATATTTCAATGCGTTAATCCTAGGTGCGGGCGAAAAACGCCATCCTGAACGCAAATGGCTTTTTCGCCACCCACCCGCACTATACCACCGCACCTTACGCGAAGTAGGAGATATAATCCGAGCTGAGGCTTTCGGACAACGCTCGGCTATGCGTCAGTTGCCACCACGGGACGCTACCTGCGTGCTCGACCGACCGACAGTTCCGCGCGGTATCTTGGGGTTTGAAAGCATGAGCGACGACACTTCTCGCCCGCGCACTTTCCAGAGGCTACCCAACCAGCCGAGGACACCAGAATAATTTCTACGACCTGAGAAGGTATTCCGCCTTTCTGACCTCAAGCTGTGCGTGGTTCAAGGTGGAGATAGTTGCCTTGAAAACCCGCAAAGGCCTTGAGGCGCGGCAGGTTGTCAATGACAAGGACATGGTTTTTCCAGGTAATTAGCGCCTGCACGCGCAGGCTTTGCAAGGTGCGGTTCACGTGCACGGTGGACAGCCCCAAGGTTTCGCCGATTTCTTCCTGGCTCATCGGCATAGTGAAGGCGTTGTCTTTCACCAATCCGACGAGAGCCAGGCGCATGTACAATTCGCAAAAAAGGTGTGCGAGTCGCTGGTCGGCCGGGCGCTGGCCCAAGTTGACGAGCCATTCCCGCAAGATCGCCTCGTCAACGAGCGTCGCCCACCATAGGGCCGGCATGATGCGAACATGTGTGCGGAGTTCTTCGACGGCTGCTTGGGAAATATTCACCACCGTTCCGGTCGACAACATCACGATGGCGTGGTCCATGGCGCCCAAGATGGCGACGTTCAGATCGCAGAAATCACCAGGAACCAGAAAGGCCAGGATTTGGCGCCGCCCATTGGGCATGTACTTCACCCGGCAGGCAAAGCCACTCATGATGAGATGAACGTTTTCCGGCCGATCTCCCGACTGAATGAGGGTTGCCCGCTTTTCGAGATACTGGGGGTTGCTACACAATCTTTGAAGGGTGGCTCGATCCTCGTCGTTCAGGACTGCCGCATGCTCAAGCTTCATGATCAACGGATTAGACAAGACGGCCCTCCCCCAGATGGGCCCCCATTAGCATGGGGCAGCGGCGGCTTGCCATAAACTTAACCGGTGCTTTAACCCAAGCGAACGGAACGGCGGGCGGGTTATAGCCAGGGCTGGATGCGCCTCTACGTTCACGAAACGACCAAAAGCACACATTATCGCCGGGTTGGTCAAAACGGGCGAAGTGCATGCCCTGCTCGTCGTGCGCATCGACCAGCGTGCCGATCGTGCCATCGCGCAAGGGCTGGCAGGCGCCGGTTGCCTGCTTGGCGAGGTGGAAGGCCATCACAGATACTTGCCATGGGACAATATCGCAGGATATTATCTCTGGGCAATATCACCGGGCAGCTTTGCCTTGTAAACCCGCGCAATGACGAACCCGTTCATCATGAAGCTTTGTGGGTTCGCCGAACTCACCGATCAGGAAGTCAAAGCGCTCGAGCTAGCAACAATCAAGCCTCGCGCTCTTGGTCCCCGCAAAGACCTTATCCGTGAGGGCGATCAGCCCGGCCCCGTCTTCGTCATGCTGGAGGGCTGGGCGTTCCGGTACAAGGTGCTGCCGAACGGTTCACGTCAGGTAATGGCTTTCCTGATGCCGGGCGACGCGTGTGACCTTCACATCGGCATGCTGGCGGCGATGGATCATAGCATTTCGACTGCAACGCACGCCCAGGTCGCGACCATCTCGCGTGAAACGATGGATGAATTGATGCTGACGTACCCAGGCATCGCTCGTGCCATGTACATTGCGCAACTCGTGGACGAAGGGACACTTCGTGCATGGATTGTGAGCCTTGGCCGTCGCAGCAGCACCGAGCGCGCAGCGCATCTATTGCTTGAACTCTATCTTCGCGGAGTCCGCACCGGTGTCGCGGGCGAAGGCAAGATGGAGCTACCGCTTTCGCAATTGGTGATCGCTGACGCGCTCGGAATGAGCCCGGTGCATGTCAACAGGGTCCTTCAGGAACTCCGCGGATCTGGAGCGATCGAATTACGTCGAGGAGTCCTCCGAATTCAAAATCCGGTAGCCTTGACCGCGTTTTCAGGTTTCGATGAAAACTATTTGCACCGGCGGTTGCGGACATCAAATTAGTGCCGGAACATTAACTCCGGATAATGTTCATAATTGATGTTCTGCTATGAATGTGCATCGTCAGCATGTGCTCGGGGCGCTGGCGGCTGTGAGCTTAGGGCTTGCACCTCGCTGGAAGACAGACAATGCCGCTCCTGTTCATTGATGTCCAAGACGCCGATTTTTGCACCCGCGACAGTGGTACCGAGTACGATCATCCTAAAAGAGCGCTTGCTGTAGGCGTGGAGAGCGCGATCGCTATTGCTGCCGACCAAGTCAAACGCGGCGAGCATAGCGCGGCTGTCGTGGTGAGTGTCGAGAACGAGGCCGGGGCGTGCATCCTTAGTTCAGTTGTGGCGGTCTCAGTTTCGTCTCTCACAGTGCCGAAATTTGCCATGGAGCCTGTCAAGTACGAAGGCTGAGTAATTATTCTTCCGTCGGCGCCTGATCGTATTCCACCCCGGTCTTTCACGCCGATTTCGCATTATGCGCACCTCGGTCTTGTGCCTGACCAGCTCCTGGAGGCCGACATCTCCTCAATGGAATTAATTATAACATAGGTCAGCGTTTATAGATCACCTATCACGTGGCAGCGATCTACGTGGATGCACCGTGCGGCAGCGTTAAGCATGCTGGGGCATCTAACAACCTGCTATTCTCATCGACCGGCTGCGATCGATATCGCCGACGTATTGAGAATTCTCTAACATGCGGCAGAGTATTATCTCGTCGATGCTCTAAGGTGATTCGATTGCTGGGCGAGCAATTGGCATCCTGCAACTGAGAGACGAGATCTCCCGCCGAAAAGGGGGGGAGCTCGATGTATAGTATTTTTCGCCCAACCTATAAGGCTGCTCCTCTGCAGGAGCCTTCACCTGAGATTCATGAGCTCGTCAGGCGACTGCGGATCGTCGCCACTGCCGACGAGAAGCTTGCCAAGCTGATCGACGAGTTAAACCCGTATCTTCCCATCGAGATCGCGAATCCCGCGCCTGTTAGTTCGTCACAGACGAGCCCTTGAAATTGTGACATTG
>CALMOK010000282.1:0-2759 GCA_937871825.1 uncultured Alphaproteobacteria bacterium | reverse complement strand
ATTGGGCGTTAGCCTGCCAGAGTAGACTATTTTGGAATCGCGGAGGGTTTGACAAGGATCCTGCCACTACCTCTCCCGGTTCCGTCTTCCCCGGTCTCCGGTACAATCCGGGCAGTGCGTATATGCCTCGCGTCCCATGTGTCATAACGGCAGCACGAATGTTGAAGGCGTCGGCATCGAAGTTTTTGAGCGGGTAGCAAATGGCTATCGAGCCAAAAGGGAGCAAAGCCTTAAAACCTATTCTCGCACCTAGATGCTCACGTGCCCGCACCTTGCAAAAACAACAGCAATATCAATCCCGGCTTGTGGGTGGTGGTGAGCGCGATGGGACTCGAACCCATGACCCTCTGATTAAAAGTCAGATGCTCTACCAATTGAGCTACGCGCTCCCTTCGGGAGAACCCGTGCATAGTCGCCAATGGGGCAGATGGTCAAGTGAAGTGCTGCTGTTGTGCCGCCGGCAGGACGCGTTGCGTCGTTGGAACGCAAGGCCGCCAGAGCGGAAATAAATGCGCCCGCGCCGTCCGCTCGCACCTTTCTGATCCGTAACTTCGTTTCAGGTTGGCCGACGATGGAGGATCATATGCGAAGAGGATGGAAATGGCTCGCAATCGCGGTCGCGTTTGCCGGGTTGACGGCGTCCGAAGTGCAGCCGTCCCGGGCCGAAAGCCCCGATAAGGCGACGCAGGATGCCATGCAGGGCATCATTGCCCGGCAGATCGAGGCTTTCGGCAAGGACGACGGCGTCACGGCCGAGAGCTTCGCGGCACCCGGCATTAAAGCCATGTTCCCCGATGCCAAGGATTTCTTGGCCATGGTCAACCGGTCCTATGCACCGCTCGTCCGTCCGCGCAGCACGCATTTCGATGCGACCGAGCAGGCCGGCCCTCATGTCATCCAGAAGGTGACGGTGGTGGACGCGGCTGGAGCCGCCTGGACGGCGATCTATTCATTTGAAACGGTTGACGGAGCGTTGCAGATCAACGGGTGCGTGCTCGCCAAAGAGGACAGCACCACCATTTGATGTCGTTCACGTGCCTTGGACATATCCCATATAGGCCATGAGACCGGCGAACAGGATCAGCGACAGGATCGTGGTCCAGATCGCCTTGGCGACCAGGCGCGGCGCCTGGGGAGCGCCGGGCTCCGTGCCCGGTGCGACCTCACCGTTCTCTTCCTGGGACCGAACGCCGAACGGCAGGACGGCGAACAGCACGATCCACCACGTGGTGAAGAAGATCGCGACGGCCATCGACGTCGGAACCGGAAGCGTCGGCACTCGTCAGACTTCGACAACGAGGACGTGGACGGTCGGCTTCTTGCCCCAGACCGCCCCAATGGTGCCGCGCACCGCGCGCTCCACCGCCGTGGCTGCCGCGTCAGGGTCGCGCCGTTTGCCACGACCCAGGTTGTCGAGCGTGTCGAAGATGGCAGCGTCGATGACGGCGTCCATGGCCTTGCCCTCGCGCGTTTGCGTCGGCAGGCCCGAGAAGATGACGTCCGGATCCCCGGCGATCTCGCCACGCGCGGTGAGCGCAAAGGCGATCGAGACGATCCCGGCGACCGACAACCGCGTGCGCGCCTGCAAAACAGGATCGTTGGCGCCGATCAGGACATTGCCGTCCTTGCAAAGCCGGCCATGCCGGATCTCGTCGATGATGGCCGGCGCGCCTGGGGCCAGGATCACGAGATCGCCGTCCGTCGCCGTGACGACATGCTCGACGCCCATCAGGCGGGCGAACTTGCCGTGTTCGAAAAGGTGAAGCGGTTCGCCATGGGCCGGCACGGCGATCTTGGGCTTGACCCAACCATATAATTGGGCGACCTCGGCCCGGCGCGGGTGGCCCGACACGTGGATCAGTTCGGTCCGGTCCGTCACCACCTCGACACCTTGACGGATGAGCCCATTGATGACCCGGCCGACTTCCCGCTCGTTGCCGGGTATGGTCCGGGACGAGAAGATGACCCGGTCGCCCGGTGCGACCTTCACGTCCGGATGGTCGTCCTGGGCCATGCGGGCCAGGGCGGCCCGGAGCTCGCCCTGGCTGCCCGTCGCCACTACGACGGTCTTGTCGCGCGGCAGGTGGGCGTAGCTGTTGGGGGACAGGAACGGCGCCACGCCGTCGAAATAGCCGCATTCGCGCGCCACCTGGATGGCGCGATCCATGGCGCGCCCGACGACGATGACACTGCGTCCAGTGGCCTCGGCGGCATCGGCGACAGCGCGGATGCGGGCGATGTTGGACGCGAACGTGGTGACGAACACGCGGCCGGGTGCGTCGCCGATCAGATGCTTGAGGGTCGCCGCAACGTCGGTTTCGGATGGGCTCTGCCCTTCCCTCAAAATGTTCGTCGAGTCGCAGACAAGGGCTAGAACGCCCTCCTCCCCAAGTGCCGTGAGCCGCGCCTTGTCGGTTGGCAAGCCGATGAGCGGCGTGTCGTCGATCTTCCAATCGCCCGTGTGCAGCACGGTGCCGAGCGGCGTGCGGATGGCCAGCGCTGAGCTTTCCGGGATCGAGTGGGCCATCGGGATGATCTCGACATCGAACGGGGCCAGATCGAGCCGATCACCGAACGCCATGATCTCCACCGGGATCTTCGCCGCCCCCGGTTCGGCCGAGCGCTTGATTTCCAGGAGACTGGCGGCAAAACGCGTGGCGTAAACCGTGCAGCCGAGCCTCGGCCACAACTCGGTCAACGCACCGATGTGATCCTCATGGGCGTGTGTGATGATCAGACCCACGAGGTCGCGCTTTACC
>CALMOK010000281.1 GCA_937871825.1 uncultured Alphaproteobacteria bacterium | reverse complement strand
GCCCTCGACCAAGCGCTGGGTGATCCGACGCAAGGCGGAAGTGGTGGCGGCGGTACGAGGCGGCCTGCTGTCGCTCGAAGAAGCCTGCAGCCGCTACACGCTGACGGTGGACGAGTTCCTGAGCTGGCAGTTGTCGATCGACCAGCATGGCCTGGCCGGCCTGCGCACAACCCGGATCCAGCATTACCGCCAGTAGAAGAGACTCACGTGGACGCGGGCCGTCAACGAATCGACGGCCCGGTCAAGATCCGGGCGTCGAGACTCTCCGCTCGCTGATCTCACAGGCGGCGAGGGCGCGAACCGCGCCCCCCGGTGGCCAGGTGTGCGAGACACCGACGAGCCTCAGCCAGCCTCGCGAGCGTTCCCCGACAAGGGGTCGGCGCGATCAAACGTCTCCACCAGACGACGCCAACCGTCCGTGAACGGTAGGGCCGTCAGCCCTTCGATCCGCTCGCCTTGCCCTTGGGGGCGAAAGGTGAAGCCTGCGCGGTGTCCTTGGGTTTTTCCTGCTTGGGCTTCTTCTTCTCTTTGTTGCTTTTCTGCTCACCCTTGGCCATTGGTCCGCTCCCGCTTTTGTTGGGTTCTCATCTTCGGAGCGCGCGGGATGAATGTAAAGCGAACCGGTCAGGCGCATCCGGACCTGCCTGGGTCGTGCCCAACCCAGGCGTGACGGTCGGGCGGCGGCCACCGCCTCGGCAAGCCGTCAGCCGGCGTTGACGCGAGGACGAGGCAGGCGATCAGTTTTCCCGAGCCGATCGCCTGCCCGGCCGAAAGCCCGTCGATATCCGAACGGCGCCGGCCCTCACGGCACCATGCGGACCGGGGTGCCGAGGGCGACGCGCTCGAACAGGTCGTCGATGTCGGCCTCGCGCATGCGGATGCAGCCGAAGGAAGCCGCCTGTCCAACCGTCCAGGGCCGGTTCGTGCCGTGGATGGCATATTGGCCGCCCGTCAGCGTCAGGGCCCGGTGGCCCATCGGATTGTTCGGGGCCCCGCCGGCGATATAGTCCGGGATACCCGGTTCGGCGCGCTTGACCTCCGGCGGCGGCGCCCAGGCAGGGTCGACATACTTGCCGTCCACGAAGGCGGTCCCGCGCCATTGCTTGCCGGGTTTGCCGACCGCCACGGGGTAACGCAGCGCGTCGCCGTTCGCGAGGCCGAGGTAGAGTCGACGCTCCCGCTGCTTGACCACGATGGTGCCGGGGGCGACATCGGCCGCGGCCGTCACCTCCACGGCGCGCGCCGGGACCACCGAGGCGAGGGCCACCATCAGGGCCGCCAGCGCGACCGCGACGGTGACGGCGCCGTCCGTCCAGCGCCGCCTGGCGCGCCCGGTGGCTCGCAGCGAAAAACTCATGGCATCGTCTCCGCCCTTCGATGAGAGGAGGTTCGGCCATTGGTGTGAACCCGATGTTATGCCGCGCCGCGCCGACGCTTGTCGCCGGGGGAAAACCGCCGCGACGGTAAACCATTCATCCTACAGGCCAGCGGTGTCACGGGCCGGAGCGCCGCCCGCCCTGCCGGTTGGCCACGAGGTCGTCGACGACAGTCGGGTCGGCGAGGGTGGAGGTGTCGCCGAGGGCGCCGAGTTCGTTTTCGGCGATCTTGCGCAGGATGCGGCGCATGATCTTGCCCGACCGCGTCTTCGGCAGCCCGGGGGCGAACTGGATGATGTCCGGGCAGGCGATGGCGCCGATCTCCTTGCGGACGTGGGCCAACAGGTCCCGTCGCAGGGGGGCGGTGGCCTCCACGCCCTGCATCAGCGTCACATAGGCGTAGATGCCTTGTCCCTTGATGTCGTGCGGGAAACCGACCACGGCCGCTTCCGACACCAGCGCGTGGGCGACGAGGGCGCTTTCCACCTCGGCGGTGCCCATGCGGTGGCCCGACACGTTGATGACGTCGTCCACCCGCCCGGTGATCCAATAATAACCGTCGGCGTCGCGCCGGCACCCGTCGCCGGTGAAATACTTGCCCCGGTAGGTCGAGAAATAGGTTTCCTCGAACCGCTTGTGGTCGCCGTAGACCGTCCGCATCTGGCCGGGCCAGCTGTCGGCGATCACCAGGTTGCCCTCCGCCTTTCCCTCCTGCACCAGCCCTTCGGCGTCGACGACCTCGGGCCGGATGCCGAAGAAGGGCTTGGTGGCCGAACCGGGCTTCATCGCCATCGCGCCCGGTAGCGGCGTGATGCAGATGCCGCCCGTTTCGGTTTGCCACCAGGTGTCGACGATCGGCAGCCGACCGCCGCCCACCACCCGGTGGTACCATTCCCACGCTTCCGGATTGATGGGCTCGCCAACGGTGCCGAGCAGCCGCAGCGAGGCGCGGCTCGTCCGCCGGACGGGCTCCTCGCCCGCCCCCATCAGCGCCCGGATCGCCGTTGGCGCCGTGTAGAAGATCGACACCTTGTGCTTGTCCACCACCTCCCAGCAGCGCGACAGGGTGGGATAGGTCGGCACCCCCTCGAACATCACCGTGGTGGCGCCGTTGGCGAGCGGCCCGTAGACGCAATAGGAATGGCCGGTGACCCAGCCGACATCCGCCGTGCACCAGAACACGTCCTCCTCCTTGAGGTCGAAGACGTGCTGGTGGGTCATCGACGCGTAGACGAGGTAGCCCGCCGTGGTGTGCAGGACGCCCTTGGGCCGCCCGGTCGAGCCGGAGGTGTAGAGGAGGAACAACGGGTCCTCGGCGTTCATCGTCTCATAGGGGCAATCGGCGGAAACATCCGCCACCGCCTCGTGAAACCAGACGTCCCGCCCGGGCCGCATGGACACCGGGGCTCCCGTGCGCCGCACCACCAGCACGGTTTCGAGGCCTGGGCTTCGCTCCGCCGCGCTGTCGACGTTGTTCTTCAACGGAACGGTCTTGCCGCCCCGCAATCCTTCGTCGGCGGTGATCAGGGTCTTCGAGCCGCAATCGGCGATGCGACCGGCCAGGGAGTCGGGCGAAAAGCCGCCGAACACCACCGAATGGATGGCCCCGATGCGGGCGCAGGCCAGCATCGCGAAGGCGGCTTCGGGGATCATCGGCATGTAGATGGTGACGGTGTCGCCTTTGCCGACGCCCCGTGCCTTGAGGACGTTGGCGAAGCGGCACACTTCGGCGTGCAGCTCCCGGTAGGTGATGCGCCTGGATTGGCCGGGGTCGTCCCCTTCCCAGATGATCGCCACCTTGTCGCCGCGCGTCTCGAGGTGACGGTCGACGCAGTTCATCGTCACGTTGGTGGCGCCGTCGCCGAACCATTCGATGGACACCGCCTCGGGGGCGAAGGAGGTTTTCTTGACCCAGCTGAACGGCTTGATCCAGTCAATGCGCCGGCCATGCTCCCCCCAAAAGGTTTCAGGGTCGCGGATCGAGGCCTCGTACATGGCGGCGTAGGTGTCCTCCGTGATCGAAGCCCCGGCGGCGAAGTCGGGGGGGATCGGATGGGTGGTCATCTGGGTGGCATCCTCCCGCGGCGGCCGGTTCGCGGGCCGGCCTTGGTTTGGATGTCATTTATGCGGAATTGCCGCGGGGCGACAAGCGCTGTCGGTCGCGGGGCGACAAGCGCCCGTAACTGGCCGGGGTGCCTATTGGCATTCCTTCGCGGCGCGCTCGATGGCCTGGGCCAGGCCGGACAGCGCGTAGGTGTCGGTCGCCGTCCCGCCCTTGACCATGGGGGCAGAGATCACAAGCCTGCCATTCTTCTTGATGCTGTCGATGAAGCGCGCCTCGTCGGCGGCGTTCTTCACGAAAACGTTCTGTCCCTTCGACAGGAGATCGAAACTGGTCTTGCCGACCTGCGCCTTTGCGTCGGCACCCGTTTCGCGCAGCGGCACGCCCATGATCACCGAGATCTCGTTGCGGACGCCCTCGGCCGGCCGGTTCGAGATGAAAATGTGGGCCGCCACCGCCTTCAGCGTGGCCGGCGCGCGGGACTGCGGCTGCGCCAGCGCGTAGCAGACCTTCGTCTTGCCCGGGGTTTTGTAGACCGTCCAATCGCCGAAATCCCCGACCTTGACGGGGACGTTGCTTTCGGCGGCCGGGGCTTTCGCGGCCGCCTTGGCTTCGTGGTGGCGCGAGCGGGCCTCGACGGCGGGTGCCAGGACGATGGAAGCCGTCGTGGCCAAAACGGCCAGGAAAACGTGACCCGTGTTCTTCGAGATGATCATGGTCGGACTTAAACCCCAGGCGAAGTCGAGCTTGCCGAGTGACGTTTAGCACACCCCGCATGAACGGTTTGGAAACCAAGCCCCAGGATGGCGGCGAAATTCGGACGGGCGTCCGGGACGCCTCGGTCGCCCCGAGCTTTGTCCTC
Organism: uncultured Alphaproteobacteria bacterium; assembly: GCA_937871825.1. Taxonomy (GTDB): domain Bacteria; phylum Pseudomonadota; class Alphaproteobacteria; order Rhizobiales; family Beijerinckiaceae; genus Lichenihabitans. The sequence continues at coordinate 1,502 of CALMOK010000281.1, read as the reverse complement.
GGAGGCGGACCGTGCCATATGTCGCGCCGCTGAAGGGGAATCGTCCACAATGACCATGCGTTCGCGTTTTTTGGCCGCCGCCCTGCTGGTTTCCGCGGCGACGTCGCTGTCCGGGTGCGGCTACAACAACATCCCGACCCGTCAGGAGCAGGCCAACGCGAGCTGGGCCGAGGTCCAGAACCAGTACCAGCGCCGCGCCGACCTCATCCCCAACCTCGTCAACACCGTGCAGGGTTACGCCAAGCAGGAAAAGGACGTGCTGACCTCCGTGGTCGAGGCCCGCGCCAAGGCGACGGCCGTCCACATCGACGCCTCGCAGCTCGACGATCCCGAAAAGCTCAAGCAGTTCCAGGACGCCCAGAACCAATTGTCGGGCGCGCTTGGGCGGCTGCTCGCCGTGAGCGAGAACTACCCCGACCTCAAATCCAACCAGAACTTCCTGGCCCTGCAATCGCAACTCGAAGGCACCGAGAACCGCATCGCGGTGGCGCGCCGCGACTACATCGAGAATGTCCGGGTCTACAACACGACGCTGCGCACATTCCCGGACGTGATCTGGCAGACGCTGGTGTTCCACGGCAAGCCGATGGCGTCGTTCACCGCGACGACGGGCGCCGAAACCCCGCCCCAGGTCAAGTTCTGATCCGGCGGATCGCGCCGCCATGCTGTCGCGAACGGCTCGCGTGACGACCGGAAGGTTCGGCGGCCGATACCGCGGCCCGGTCGTCGCGGCGTTGCTGGCCTGCGCCGTTCTTGTCCTGTCCATCTCGGCCTGGGCTGCGGCCGACTACCCGGCGTTGACCGGGCGGGTGGTCGACGCCGCCAACCTGCTTCCCCCCGCCGCCCGCGCGGGGCTCGACGACGAGCTGCGCGCGCTGGACGATAAATCGGGGATCCAGCTCGTTGTCGCCACCGTTCCATCGCTCGGCGGAGCCGAGATCGAACCCTATGCCAACGAGCTGTTCCGCGCCTGGAAACTTGGGCAGGCCAAGAAGAACAACGGCGTCCTGCTGCTCGTGGCCCTGGAGGAGCGTCGGGTCAGGATCGAGGTCGGCTACGGCCTCGAAGGCACGCTGACGGACGCGTTGTCCAAGATCATCATCTCCAACGCCATGGCGCCGCGCTTCAAGGCGGGCGACTACGCGGGGGGCATCGAGCGGGGCACCGACGACATCATCACGGTTCTCACCACGGATTCGTCGGACTGGCAGAAGCGGCCCGAGCTTCGTGCCTCCGAGGAAGGATCGGCGACTGGATCGATCCTGCCGTTCGCCGTGATGGCGGTGTTCTTCGTCGTCATCGTCTACCTCAACCGTCAGACCGGGCTGCGGGCCGGCGGGCGGCGCGGCGGCGGCATCATCTTCCTGCCCACCGGCGGTTCGGGCTGGGGCGGTGGATTTGGTGGAGGGGGCTTCGGTGGCGGGGGCGGTGACGGCGGCTTTTCGGGGGGTGGCGGCTCGTCGGGCGGCGGCGGGGCGTCGGGCGGATGGTGAGGATGCAGC
>CALMOK010000280.1:3090-3528 GCA_937871825.1 uncultured Alphaproteobacteria bacterium | reverse complement strand
GTCAGGTACTGGCCGGTGAGTGAGTTCGGGTCGGCCATGATTTCGTCGGGCGTGCCGGCGGCCACGATCTCGCCGCCATGGATGCCGGCACCCGGCCCCACGTCCACCACGTAGTCGGCCGCCCGGATGGCATCCTCGTCGTGTTCCACCACGATCACGCTGTTGCCGAGCCCGCGCAGTCGCCGCAACGTGTCGAGCAACCGCTCGTTGTCACGCTGGTGCAGGCCGATCGAGGGTTCATCGAGCACGTAGAGCACCCCCGTGAGGCCGGACCCGATCTGCGACGCCAGGCGAATGCGCTGGCTTTCGCCGCCCGACAGCGTTCCGGCCGCTCGGGCGAGGGTGAGGTAGTCGAGCCCCACGTCGAGCAGAAAGGTCAGCCGGTCGCGAATTTCCTTGAGGATGCGGGCCGCGATCTCGTTGCGTTTGGCGTCGAGC
>CALMOK010000280.1:0-3080 GCA_937871825.1 uncultured Alphaproteobacteria bacterium | reverse complement strand
AGCTTGCCGGGCAGCGTTTCGGCCCATTGCAGGCAGGCGCGGATCGGCAGGTCGCAAACCGCGCTCACGGTCTGCATGTCGACCTTGACGGCCAGCGCCTCCGGCTTCAGGCGGGCCCCGCCGCAAGCCACGCAGGGGGTCGCCCCCATGTAGCGGCCGATCTCTTCGCGGGCGAACTCGCTTTCGGTTTCCTTGAAGCGGCGCTCCAGGTTGTTGACGACGCCCTCGAACGGCTTGTTGACTTGGTAGGAGCGCACCCCGTCGTCGTAGCCGAAGCGGATATCCTCCTTGCCCGAACCAAACAGGATGACGTCCTGCGCGGTCTTAGGCAGCTTTTCCCACTTGGTATCCAGCTTGAAGCCGAAGTGCCGCCCCAGCGCATCGAGCGTTTGCGCGTAATAAGGCGAGGTCGATTTGGCCCATGGGGCGATGGCGCCCCGCTTCAGCGTGAGCCGCGGGTCGGGCACAACCCGCTCGGGATCGACCGTCATCTGCGAGCCGAGGCCGCCGCAGGTCGGGCAGGCGCCGAACGGGTTGTTGAACGAGAACAGGCGCGGCTCGATCTCGGCGATGGTGAAACCCGACACCGGGCAGGCGAACTTGGACGAGAAAGTGATCTCCCTGTCGGCACCCTCGACCGGATCGGCGAGTTCGACGACCGCGATGCCATCGGCAAGGTCGAGCGCGGTTTCGAAGCTTTCGGCCAAACGCGTCGCGATGTCGGGCCGCACCACGATGCGGTCCACCACGACGTCGATGTCGTGCTTGAACTTCTTGTCGAGGGTCGGCACCTCGTCGATGGCGTAGAACTCGCCGTCGATCTTCAGCCGCTGGAAGCCGCGCTTCTGGTACTCGGCGATCTCCTTGCGGTATTCGCCCTTGCGCCCGCGCACGGCCGGCGCGATCAGGAAAAGGCGCGTGCCTTCCGGCAGGCCCAGCACCCGGTCCACCATCTGGCTGACGGTCTGGCTCTCGATCGGCAGCCCGGTCGCCGGCGAGTAGGGGATGCCGACCCGCGCCCACAACAGGCGCATGTAGTCGTAGATTTCCGTCACGGTGCCGACGGTGGATCGCGGGTTCTTCGACGTCGTCTTCTGTTCGATGGAGATGGCGGGCGACAAGCCATCGATCTGGTCGACGTCCGGCTTCTGCATCATCTCAAGGAACTGGCGGGCATAGGCCGACAGCGACTCGACATAGCGCCGCTGCCCTTCGGCATAGATGGTGTCAAAGGCGAGCGACGACTTGCCCGACCCAGACAGCCCGGTGAACACCACCAGCTTGTCGCGTGGGATCGTGAGGTCGATGTTCTTGAGGTTGTGCTCGCGCGCGCCGCGCACCGTCAGCACCCGCCCGTCCAGGATGCCCGCGCCGCTGGAAGCCACAAGCGCGGGCCTCGCCGGCGCTGCTTCCTCAGCCACGTCCTTAACGAGCACGTCTTCAGCCACTACGCCGTTGTCCGCCATGCCCTCGACAGTTGGACGCCCGGCGCCCGGCGCTTTCACCGGCCCGATCGATTTGCCCGGCGCTCCGACTTCTTTTTGTCTCCGTGCCATGCCGGTGAGCACCCTTTCGCGATCCGTGAGACGGTTTCCGCTCGTCCGCCCTGCCTAACAAGCGCCGATCCGCATTGGAACGGAAAAAGAACAAAAACCGGTGCGCGACGCCATCTTGCCTGTTGATCGTGCCAGCCGTAGCACCATCTCGGCTTGCGTCGCAGGCGCGAAACGGCGCAGGATATCGCCGAAATCAAGTCGAGATCGCGTGCGCAGGAGTTGGAGATGGCGGGCAGCGTCAACAAGGTTATCCTGATTGGAAACCTCGGGAAAGATCCGCAGGTCCGGCGCATGACGTCGGGCGATGCCGTGGTCAGCTTCAGTGTCGCCACCACCGAAAGCTGGCGCGACAAGGCGTCCGGCGAGCGCAAGGACAAGACCGAGTGGCACAACGTGGTGATCTTCAACGAGAACCTCGCCAAGATCGCCGAGCAATATCTCAAGAAGGGGTCAAAGGTTTACGTCGAGGGCCAGTTGCAGACCCGCAAATGGGCCGACAAGGACGGAGCCGAGAAATACACAACCGAGATCGTGTTGCAGCGCTATCGCGGCGAACTCACCCTCATGGACAGCCGCGGCGATGCGGGCGGGCGCGAGGAGGGCGGCTCGTTCGAGCGTCCGGCCGGCAACGCCAGCTTCGGCCGGTCCTCGCCGATGGATCAGCGCTCGTCGGGCGGGGGCAGTGGAGGCGGCGGAGGTGGCCGCACGTCCGAGATGATCGACGACGATATCCCGTTTTAACGGGCGGGTTGGAGTGCAACAACCAGGAGGCGTTCAGCGCCTCCGCCAACAGTTCCTCGTGGCCTTCGCCGATGATCCGGTCTAAAATGCCGGCTTAGGATGTTGAGGACACGAAGTTTTTGGCTGACAACAAGGATAGACCGGACGAGGCATCCGGGATCAGAGCGGTTTCGATCACCGACGAGATGAAGCGGTCCTACCTCGATTACGCCATGAGCGTGATCGTGAGCCGGGCCCTGCCGGACGTGCGCGACGGCTTGAAGCCGGTGCATCGCCGCATCCTGCATTCGATGCAGGAGAACAACCACCTTCCGGACCGGCCCTACGTCAAATCGGCCCGCATCGTCGGCGACGTGATGGGCAAATACCATCCCCACGGCGACAGCGCGATCTACGACGCCATGGTCCGCATGGTGCAGACGTTCTCGCTGCGCCTGCCGCTCATCGACGGGCAGGGCAATTTTGGATCGATCGACGGCGATCCGGCGGCGGCGATGCGCTACACCGAATCCCGCTTGGCGTCCCCATCGCTCGCCATGATCCAGGACATCGACGAGGACACCGTCGACTTCCAACCCAATTACGACGGCAAGGAGCGTGAGCCCGTCGTCCTGCCGGCGCGCTTTCCCAACCTGCTGGTCAACGGCGCGGGCGGCATCGCGGTGGGCATGGCGACCAACATCCCGCCCCACAACCTCGGCGAGGTGATCGACGCCGTCGTCGCCCTGATGGACCGGCCCGACATCTCGATCGACGAACTGACCGAGATCGTGCCCGGCCCGG
>CALMOK010000279.1 GCA_937871825.1 uncultured Alphaproteobacteria bacterium | reverse complement strand
GTTCCCGCGATGGCGATGGCGGCCAGAAAGGCGACCCCCCGCCACCCGGCAAGCGCAAACGCCCCGTAAAGCAGAAGCTGTGACAGCCATTCCTTGGCGATCCAGGGTGCGCCCGCGAAGGTATGGGAGAACACGTCGGTTTCCGGCACCCAACCCGTGGTCCAGGCCCAGCGCCCGGCCGCGATGCGCCATTGCGTATCAGGGTCGTTCAGCAGCGCCGACGAGGTGAGACAAAGCCCGGCCAAAACGATCAGGAAGCTCGCGGCGGCCAATTCGATCCTCGCGCGGCGGGTCGCCACGTCGACCAGGGTTGCGGCGCCGAACGGGTGGGGCGACGCGACGAGATCGAGCATGATTAGGTCCTGATCTGGCGGGGACGGCCGGCCTTGTTGGCCTATAGGGCAATGGTTAAAACCCGTTTATGCCTTGGGGGCGAAACGTCGGACGCGTTCAGAGCGAGTCAGGACGAGCCCCGACCTCACCAGCCACCTTGAAGGGTTTATCTGATGATCCGCCACGTCGTGCTCGTTCGCTTCCTCCCCGATGTCGCGCCGGCGGAGGTTGCCGCCCGTTTCGCCGAGCTCGCGGCGCTGCAGCCGCTTGTTCCAGGTTTCCTCGCCTTTGGGGCCGGCGCGAATGTCAGCCCCGAGCCGCTGTCGCAGGGGTTCACGCACGCCTTCACGGCCGATTTCACGGATGCCGCCGCCCGGGACGCCTACCTGGTCCTGCCGGCCCATGTCGCGGCCGGCGCCAAACTCGTCTCGGCTCTCGAGGGAGGTGCGGGTGGGCTCGCCGTGATCGATTTCGAGATCGATTGACCGGTCGTGGAGCTCGGCGCGTCGGTCGCCTGATCGGCTTGCGCTTTGAAACAGTGAGGCTGTTTTCAAAGGTGATCGAACGGTGGTTTCAGCTCCATGCCCTCAAGGCCGCGATCATCGGCGTTTCCGTCGTGCTGTCGTTCCCGAACTCAGGGCCTGTGGGGCAGCTCGACTGGTGAGACGATCACCTCCGGGGCGGTTCCGCTAGCCGGCGACGAGTCGATGCCGGGCAGCAATGGCGGTTGGATCATCGCCTATCCATGTGACTTCGGACGGGTTACATGGCCTTGAGCACGTCGCGCCGGAACCGGGTCAGCCATCCGTTGGTTGACGCGTTTGAACGGGCGGGCAAGCCGGGCAGCCGCGAGGTTCCCGAACGTCCCGTGCAGTTTACCTCAACGCAACGCGGAACTTGGCCCATCTTGTCGGCCTGGATCGCGCCAAACCTCGAATGGAACATCACCATGGGTCTTTTCAGCAAAGACATCAAGACATTGAACGATCTTTTCGTGCATCAGCTGCAGGACATCTATTACGCCGAAAACCAGATCGTGAAAGCGCTGCCGCAGATGATCGCCAAAGCGACCGACAGCGAACTCAAGCAGGGCTTCGAAACCCATTTGGCACAAACGAAGATTCACGTGCAGCGTGTCGAGCAGGTCTTCAGCATGCATGGTGAAGCCGTGAAGGCCGTCACGTGCCCGGCTATTGACGGGATCATCAAGGAAGCCAACGAGGTCATCGGCGAGGTCGAGGATAAGCAGGTGCTCGACGCCGCGCTGATCGCGGCTGCCCAGGCGGTCGAGCATTACGAGATGACGCGCTACGGAACCTTGATCGCCTGGGCGCGGCAACTTGGCCGTAATGACTGCGCGGCCGTGCTGGAGCAGAACCTGACGGACGAAAAGGCCACGGACGAGAAGCTCACGCGGCTCGCCGAAAGCCGCATCAACAGGGTTGCTGCGTAAGGTCCCTTCGCCTTCGGGCTTTCAGCAAGGCGCATCTACAGGGTGCGCCTTGCTGGCCTACCGTCCCAAAGCCCTGCCGCGCAACCCTCGATTTCCACAGTATCGTTGTCGTTCGAGGAGCCTGCTTCTGGCTCGCGACTTAGCCGCTTGTTAAGATATGGAGCTTGGCCTTAGGTCGAGCTTTGTGGGCTAGGGCAGGGCTGCCGAATGGCAACTGTCCGAAATGGAGCGTGTCATGACCCTGCTAATCCTGATCGTCATCATCGTGCTGCTGTTTGGCGGCGGCGGGTTCTATGGCTACCGCGGTGGTTACTACGGCAACGGCGGCATCGGCATCATCGGTCTGCTCGGCATCCTCCTGCTGCTCTACCTCCTGTTTGGTTCGCCGTATCACTATTAATTCGACTATCGAACCCGGACGGAGCTGTTCGTCCGGGTTCGCTTGAAAAATCAATCGAGCCTGAATTTTCCGAGTTCGCGATGCTCGGCCCGAATGCGGCGCACGGTTCCGGTGACCGATCGGTAGATGAGGGTTTCGGTCTCGATAACGTTTTTCCGGAATTTTACACCACTCAGAAGGTCGCCGTTGGTGACACCGGTAGCTGCCACGACGACATCGCCCGACGCCAATTCTCTCATGTCATATTTCTTTGTCGGATCACCGACGCCCATCTTGGCGGCGCGCTCGCGCTTCTGCTCGCTGTCGAGGATCAGGCGGCCTTGCATCTGGCCACCGACGCAGCGCAACGCCCCGGCGGCTAGGACGCCCTCGGGGGCGCCACCCGTGCCGAGGTAAAGGTCGACACCGGTTTCCTGAGGCTGGGCGGTGAGGATGATGCCGGCCACGTCACCGTCGGTGAGCAGGCGAAGCGACGCACCTGCGCGGCGGCAGGCCGCGATCAGGCCTTCATGGCGCGGGCGGTCCAGCACGCAAACCACGATATCGCTGGGACGAACGCCCTTGGCCTGGGCGACGGCCCGGATGTTCTCCTCGGGGGTCATGTCAAGGTCGACGATGCCGCGTGGATATCCCGGTCCGATGGCGACCTTCTCCATGTAGACGTCCGGCGCGTTGAGCAGCGCGCCTGATTGCGCCATGGCCATCACGGCGATCGAGCCCGGCATGTCCTTGGCGCAAAGCGTCGTGCCTTCAAGCGGATCGACCGCGATATCGACTTTGGGGCCTGTCTTGGTGCCGACGCGCTCGCCGATGAAGAGCATCGGCGCCTCGTCGCGCTCGCCTTCGCCGATGACGATGGTGCCGTCAATCGGCAGCCTGTTCAATTCCCGCCGCATAGCGTCCACGGCGGCCTGATCGGCCGCCCGCTCGTCGCCTCGCCCCCGCAGGCGGGCGGCCGAAACCGCCGCCCGCTCGGTGACCCGCACGAGTTCGAGCGTCAGGATCCGCTCGATAATATCCTGTTGCTGGATGATAAGGTCCGTCACCGCTCCACTCCCTTGTTTTGCCGGCCCGTTCTGGCGAGGGCCTATCGGCTTTCGATCCGCATGACCTGCGGTTTATCGGCGATGTAGCCGTCAATCGTGACGGCGTCGAGCGCCGCGCCAAGCGCCGACTCGTGCGTGCGGTGCGTGATCAGCACCACCGGCACCGTTCCGCTCTCTCCGCCACGGCGCGGTGCCTGCTTCTGCACGATGCTCTCGAAGGAGATGCCGCGCTCGGCCATCCGCGTCGCGATCCTGGCGACGGCGCCCGGCGTGTCGCGGACGTTCAGGCGGATGTAATATCCGCCCTCGTGTTCGCGCACCGGCATGACGCGCGTGGGTTCGAGCTCGTCGACCGGCATGCCGAGCGGGGCCGAGCGCACGCCGCGCGCGATGTCGGCGATATCCGCCACCACCGCCGAGGCGGTGGCCTCCCCGCCAGCTCCAGGGCCGATCAACGTCAATTCGCGCACCGCGTCGGCATAGATCGTCACCGCATTGGTGACGCCGCCGACCTGGGCGAGCGCGGAGGACTTCGGCACCATGGTGGGGTGGACGCGGCCGTCGATCCGATTTTCGCTCCGTCGCGCGATGCCGAGGAGCTTGATCCGGTAGCCGAGCTCGTGGGCGGCGGAAAGGTCGGCCGGGGTGATGCCCCGGATACCCTCGACGTGAAGCGAACTGATATCGAGCGCGACGCCGAAGGCCAGTGTCGCCAGGATGGCGAGCTTGTGGGCGGTGTCGAACCCGTCGACATCGAAACTCGGGTCGGCTTCGGCGTAACCAAGCCGCTGGGCCTCGTCGAGGCATTGGGCGAAACCCAGGCCCTCCTCTTCCATGCGGGTCAGGATGTAGTTGCAGGTTCCGTTCAGGATCCCTTGCACGCTCTCGACCTGATTTCCGGCGAGCCCTTCCCGCAACGTCTTCACGATGGGGATGCCACCCGCGACGGATGCCTCGAAAGCCAAGGCCGCGTGATTGGCTTCGGCGAGACGGGCGAGCGCCATGCCGTGATGGGCCAGCAGCGCCTTGTTGGCGGTCACCACCGGCTTGCCGGATTCGAGCGCCGCCTGCACGGCCCGCTTGGCCTCGCCCTCGGATCCGCCCATCAGTTCGACAAAGAGGTCGATCTGGCTCGATCGCGCCATGGCGACTGGATCGTCGAACCACTGGAATGGCGTAAGATCGAGGTCGCGATCCTTGTCGCGGCTGCGGGCCGCCACGGCGGTCACCACGATATCCCGACCGGTTCGCTGGCGGAGCGCGCCGCTCTGCCCGTCCAAGCGCCGAAGCACGGACGTCCCGACAGTGCCGAGACCGGCCACACCGACGCGCAAGGGAGACAGCATGAACGGTTACTTTCCGGACCGCGGCGTTGGCCGCGCCTCAACGAACGACACGGCTCCATGCCGGAATTTGTCGCCGCAAGCAATCAGCCCCGATCCGGGTCCGCCCCGAGGGCCTCGCGTTCCTGGAAATCCGCGCAGCATCGTCGCGCCCCGAGATACTGGTCGTGCAACGCGCACAACCCATCGTCGGATCGGACCGAGGAGGTGGCCGAACCAAGGCTTCGCAGCCCCGGGATCGCGGCCTCCAGGCCAAGCGCGTCGTTAGTGAAGAACCGGCACGCGCCGCATCGGGCGAGCTCGTCCCCGGCTGGACGGCCCTTTGCGCCGAGCCGCGCCAGCCAGTTCATCGGACGAGGTTGGTCCAGTAACTGGCGAACACGATCGTGGACAGCACGAAGCCCAGGATGACGTTCACCACCACGCCCGCCGTGAAGGCCAGGAACGGCCGGATGCCGGCTTCGGCAAGATCCCGGAACCTTGTCGTCAGGCCGATGCTGAGGAAGCAGAAGATAAAGGCCCAGCTGCGCATGTCCTTCACGGGATTGACCAGGGTCGGAACCGCGACCTTGTTGTAGTCCGCCAAACTCAGCCCGCGCGTCGACAGGGTGATCAGCACCGAGGCGGCGAGGAACCCGATGATGAATTTCGGGAAGCGGCGCCAGATTTCCCCGGCATCCGTTCCGCGTCCGCCTTCCCGCACTTCCCAGCGGGTCGTCGCCACAATGGCGAGCACGAAAGCCCAGATGCCGATCCAAACGTCGCGGCCGACGATCTTCAGCAGCGAGAAGGCCCAAACGGCCTGGTCCGACGTACCGGCGATCCCGTCGACGTGGCCGGCGAGTTCGCCGTAGGCCTGGGCGGCGGCAATGCCCGCCGCGTCGGCGAATTCCGATGTGCCGATCCAGGCCCCGGCCACCCCCGTCGGCAGTTGGAGCACGCGCGCCACGAGCGGCAGAGCAAAGATCATCACGATCGCCCAGATTACCACGGTGGTGATGGCGATGGGCGCGTCACCCTTCCTTCCGCCCACCGCGCCCGATATGGCGATGGCGGCCGAAACGCCGCACACCGCGCCGCCGACGCCGAGCGTGGCGGCAAGGCGTTTGTCGAGGCCGAACCAGCGTGCCGCGTAGAAGATCACGAAGAAGGTCGCGAGCGACACGATCGAGGCCTGCAGGATGGCGATCGGGCCGGCCCAGACCATCAACGACAACGGCAGGGTGGCGCCGAGCAGAACGATGCCGGTTTTGATGTAGAGTTCGACCCGGAAGCCGGCTTCGAACAACCGCGGCAAGCCGGTGGTGTTGGCGACAGCCAGGCCGAGGGCGAGCGCCACGAGCGGCGGCTCGAGGTTATATTTGTTGGCCTGATCCCACTGGCCGATCGCAAAGATGACGAGGGACGCCACGTAGAGGAGCAGGAAGGCCGGCAGGAAGCGCCGGGTCTCGAAGCCGAGCGCGGCCGTGATGATGGAGAACGTCACGGCCCAGAAGGCGAATTGCGCCAGGTAACGGATCGCGTTGTTGGCGAGGTCGGCGCCAAGCTGGCCGAAGGTCGACCAGCGGGCGGGGGTCACGGCCAGCCATTTGAGGCTGGAGTCATACTGGAACAGCGCGATGGCGGCGAGCACCAAGCCAAGCCCGAGGAGCACGGCCCACCAATCGTCCTTGTTCCAGGCGCTCCCCGCCGTCCGCGCCGGCGGCTCGATGCGCCGGGCTTCGATCGCGCTTTGTGTGGAACTCATCGTCCTCAACTTTCCCTTGGAGGACACATCGCTACAGCAGTCTACTCTACTTGTATACTTCGAGGGTGGACCATCGATGTGGCGGGCTTAGCTTCGCAACACCAGGCAGGCGCCCTTGAGGCTTCGGATCCGGCTACACAGGGTGTTGGCCGCCTCACGTGTCGGGGCGGGTACGCGAACGCGATAGAACGCCCGGGTGCCGCGCGTGCGCAATCGCGTGCCAATGATCATGGGACTGACGTCGCCGATCACCGCATTGTAGGTGCCACGCGCCCGACCGAAGGTCGCGAGCGCGCGGGCCTTTGAAAAGTTGCCGGCGAGTTGAACCCCCCAGGGCGCGAGCGCCGCCGTCACGATGGGGGTGGGCCCGGGCGACAAGCGCACGCTCGCCACGATCTCCCTGCAGGACACGCTTGGTGTCGCGGAGCGAGGGGAGGTTTCGTCCTTTCGCATCAGGTCGGCCTGCCAGTCGCTCGCGTCCCGACCCGTGATGCGCTGGACATAGTCGCGCGTTTCAAAGGGCAGCCCGCCCGCCCCGCGCAGCCATGCGCCAACGCGCCCCGCGCCCGCGTTATAGGCCGCGGCGGCAAGTCCCAGATTGCCGAACTGCTGCCGGAGATCGGCCAGGAAGGCCGCCGAGGCGGGGATCGCCTGTTCGGGGTCAAACGGGTTGGCGAGCCCGCGTTCTTGCGCGGTTCCCGGCATGAATTGGGCGACGCCCTGCGCACCGGCGGGGCTGACGACATTGGGGCGGAAGCTGCTTTCCTGGAACAGAAGGCGGGTCAGAAACGAGACGGGCATGTTCTGCTTGGCGGCCGCGCCCTCGATCAAGCGACACAAGGCTTGTTCGACCGTCTCGCCCGAGGCTTCCGGCGAAGCGAGCGCGGCGGTCGGCCCAACGGCGACCGATCCGCCCAGCACGGCGAGAGCGGTCACCACGTGGATAACGGAGCCAAGAAGCCTCGACGGCGGACGATTGATGATCAACGTTTGGGGTCTTCAACAAAAAGGTCCGGAAGGCTTCTTCGAACCACCTTCCGGACCTTTTCGCAAGCGAGGTGGGAGATGGTCCGAACCCATGGGGTCCGGACCATGATGACCTCAATAGGAGTAATACATGTCGAACTCGACCGGGTGCGGCGTCATCTCGTAACGCATGACTTCCGCCATCTTGAGTTCGATGAAGGAATCGATGAAGTCGTCCGGGAACACGCCCCCGACCTTCAGGAACTCACGGTCCTTATCGAGGCTTTGCAGCGCTTCGCGCAGCGACCCGCACACGGTGGGGATCTGCTTCAGCTCCTGGGGCGGCAGGTCGTAAAGATCCTTGTCCATTGCTTCGCCTGGATGGATCTTGTTGGCGATACCATCGAGGCCTGCCATCAGCATGGCAGAAAAGGCCAGGTACGGATTGGCGGTGGGATCCGGGAAACGGATCTCGACGCGCTTGGCCTTCGGGTTCGACGTGTAGGGGATGCGGCAGGACGCCGAACGGTTGCGGGCCGAATAGGCCAGCAGGACCGGGGCCTCGTAGCCCGGAACAAGGCGCTTGTAGGAGTTCGTCGACGGGTTGGTGAAGGCGTTCAGCGCCTTGGCGTGCTTGATGATGCCGCCGATGTAGAACAGGCAGGTTTCGCTGAGATCGGCGTATTTGTCGCCCGCGAAGACCGGCTTGCCATCCTTCCAGATCGACATGTGAACGTGCATGCCGGAGCCATTGTCGCCAAAGATGGGCTTCGGCATGAAGGTGGCCGACTTACCATAGCTGTTGGCCACCTGGTGGATGCAATATTTGTAGATCTGCATGCCGTCGGCCATCAACGTCATGCGGTCGAACTTCATGCCAAGTTCGTGCTGGGCGGAGGCCACTTCGTGGTGATGCTTTTCGACCTTGACGCCCATGGACGCCATGGAGGCGAGCATCTCGCCGCGCATGTCCTGCGCCGAGTCAACCGGAGGGACCGGGAAGTAGCCGCCCTTGGTGCGGACCCGGTGGCCGAGGTTGCCGCCCTCATAGGCGGTATCGGAGTTCGACGGGAGTTCGATCGAATCGAGAACAAAGCCGGTGTTGTAGGGATCGGCCTTGAAGCGCACGTCGTCGAACACGAAGAACTCGGCTTCCGGGCCGACAAAGATCGCATCGCCCACGCCGGTCGACATCATGTAGGCTTCCGCCTTCTTGGCGATGCCGCGCGGGTCGCGACCGTAGGGCTCGCCCGTGGCGGGCTCGAGAACGTCGCAAACGATCGACATAGTGGACGCCGAGAAGAACGGGTCCATGCAGGCGGTCGCCGGGTCCGGCATCAGGGTCATGTCGGACTCGTTGATGGCCTTCCAGCCCGCGATCGACGACCCGTCGAACATCAGGCCTTCCGAGAAAGCCTCCTCGTCCACCAGCGAGACGTCGAACGTGACATGCTGCCACTTCCCGCGCGGGTCGGTGAAGCGAAAGTCGACGTATTTGACATCGTTGTCCTTGATCGCCGTGAGGACGTCCTGGGCGGTCTTCATGTCGTTCCTTTCAAGTCACAGCAGTTGCTAACCCGCCACGGATGGGGGTGCTCATACACAAAGTCGTGGGTTGTCAGATCGCGTCGTTGCCGGTTTCGCCGGTGCGGATGCGGATCGCGCCCTCGATGTGGGATACAAAAATCTTGCCATCGCCGATCCGCCCGGTCTGTGCGGACTTGCGGATCGCTTCGACGGCGCGGTCCACCGTCTCGTCGGCGAGCACGATCTCGATCTTCACCTTGGGCAGGAAATCCACCACGTATTCGGCGCCGCGGTAGAGCTCCGTGTGGCCCTTCTGACGGCCGAAACCCTTGGCCTCGGTGACCGTTATGCCCTGCAGGCCAACGTCCTGAAGGGCTTCCTTCACTTCGTCCAGCTTGAACGGCTTGATGATGGCCTCGATCTTTTTCATGCTGATTCAGACCCATGCATCGGACTGGGACGGACACACCGTGCGCTTGTCGGAAACGGACGGAGCGGCCAGGTTCGATCGTCGATGGCGCTGCACACGACGTGCCACGGGCTTTTGCGCGAATCCACGGCCTCCTGTCCAGGCCTTATGGCGGCTCCGCCCAACGAGCTTACCTTTCAGGCATTCTGCATAAAAACGATGCATTTTTCGTGGCGTCTGGATGATACCGGAGGAATATGATGGGTGAGGGGGACGGCAACGAACTCCTGTCGACACGGCAGATGGCTGAGGTCGACCGGCTCACCGCCGAGCGCGGCGTTCCGGGTGCGATCCTGATGGACCGGGCAGGCGCGGCAGTTGCGGCCGAATGTGCCGCCATCGTGGGGCGTCACGCCGGCATTCTGGTGCTTTGCGGTCCGGGCAACAACGGCGGCGACGGGATTGTCGCGGCCTGCCGTTTGCGGGCCACCGGCTTTGCCGTGAGGTTGGCTTTGCTCGGAGAGGTCGGCTCCTTGTCGGGCGACGCCGCGATGGCGATGCGAGGCTGGCTCGGTCCCGTGGAGCAGGCCGCCACGGCGTCCCTCGAAGGTATCGACCTGATCGTGGACGCGCTATTCGGCGCCGGATTAAGCCGTGCGCTGGCGGGATCGGCGGCGGAGCTCGTCAACCGCGTGAACGACGCAGGCCTGACGGTGCTGGCCGTGGATGTTCCGTCCGGCCTTGATGGGACCACGGGCTTGGTGTCCGGGCCCGCCGTCCAGGCAAATCGGACCGTGACGTTCTTTTGCTTCAAGCCGGGGCACCTGCTGCTTCCGGGCCGGATGCTTTGCGGCGACAAGGTGCTGGCCGACATCGGCATCGACCAGTCGATGCCGGCTCAGGTCGGTGCCAACACTTTCGCCAATAATCCGGGGCTGTGGGGCCGGCGCTTTCCATGGCCGACGACGGAAGGGCACAAATATTCGCGCGGGCACGTCCTGGCGCTTTCAGGGGGCGACACGACGTCGGGGGCAGGGCGCCTCAGTGCGCGAGCGGCCCTTCGCGTCGGGGCGGGATTGGTGACCCTAGGCTCTCCCGACGATGCTCTCGTGGTGAACGGCGCGCACCTCACGGCCGTGATGTTGAAAGCTTGCGGCGATGCGGCGGCACTCAAAACCATCCTCGCCGACAAACGGATCAACGCCGTGGTGCTCGGCCCCGGCCTGGGTGTGGGCGCCGACACGCGAGCGCTGGTCGAGGCGGCGCTGGACGGGGACGTCGGTGCTGGCGCGTCGCGGTCGGTGGTGCTCGACGCCGATGCCCTGGCGAGCTTCGCGGGCGAGGCCGACAGGCTCGGAACGCTGATCCGGGCGGCGCCCGGTCCGGTGGTGGTGACGCCGCACGAGGGTGAATACGCGCGATTGATGGACGAGGCGGGCGCCCCCCAAGGCTCCCGCCTCGACCGCGCTCGCCTGGGCGCCGCAAGGCTCGGGGCTGTTATGCTGCTCAAGGGCGCCGACACCGTCGTGGCGCAGCCGTGCGGACGCGCTTCCATCGCGGACGCGGACGCGCCATGGCTCGCCACCGCCGGCTCCGGCGACGTGTTGTCGGGGCTGATCGGCGGACTATTGGCCCAATCGATGTCGGCGTTCGATGCCGCGAGTGCCGCCGCCTACCTCCACGCCGCCGTGGCTCGGCAGTTCGGCCCCGGCCTCATCGCCGAGGACATTCCCGAGGGTATTCCCTCCGCCTTGAGGGCGCTCAGGGCGACGACGAACGGAGCACGGCAAGATGGGCCGACCGGCTACAGGCGGCTAAGGTCCGCATGGAACCGCAGCCTTGGAGGCGCTTAGATTTTTGCTGCATTGCCCGACTTGCGTGATAAGAGACGCGACTTGTCGAGCCGCTTCTTCGCGGGCGGGCGTGGCGGAATTGGTAGACGCGCCGGATTTAGGTTCCGGTGAGTAAAATCGTGGGGGTTCAAGTCCCTCCGCCCGCACCATGATGGCGGTCCGACAATCAACCGGTGGCGAGAGCGCCATCCACAGGCTTGGCGACGGATTGAACGCCGGACCGGGCGACGAACGAAGATCAAGGGCAGGGTACGATGCAAGTCACCGAAGTCAGCAGCCAGGGCCTCAAGCGCGCCTACAAGGTGGTCCTTCCTGCCGCGGATCTTGCGTCGCGGCTTGAGGGCGAACTCGCCGGAATGAAGGACAAGGTCAAGATCAACGGGTTCCGCCCCGGCAAGGTGCCGATGGCGCATTTGAAGCGTCTTTACGGCCGGTCCGTGATGGGCGACATCGTGCAGAACGCCGTGAACGAGGCCAATCGGAAGATCGTCGAAGACAACGGGCTTCGGCTAGCCATGGAGCCCAAGATCGACCTCGCCGGTGACCAGGCGGATGTCGAGCGGGCCATGGAGGCCGAAGGCGACCTTGCCTTTACGGTGGCGGTCGAGATGCTTCCCAAGTTCGAAACCGGCACCTTCGAGGCCATCGAGCTCGAGCGGCAGGTGGCCCCGGTGGACGACGCCGAGGTCAACAAGGCGCTCGAGCGCATGGCCGACCAGAACCGCGTGTTCCATCCCAAGGAGAACGTGGAGGCCGTCGCCGAAACCGGCGACAAGCTGACGATCGATTTCGAAGGCAAGATGAACGGCGAAGCTTTCGAGGGCGGCGCCGGAAAAGACATCGAGCTTGTGATCGGCTCCGATACCTTCATCCCCGGCTTCGAGGCGCAATTGATCGGCGCCAAGGTCGGCGAAGCCCGCAAGGTCGACGTCAAGTTTCCCGACAACTATCTTTCGGCGCCCCTCGCCGGACAGGACGCGTCGTTCGACGTCGACGTCAAGACGATCGCCGCTCCCGAGAAGGTTGACCTGCACGACGCCTTTGCCAAGCAGTTCGGCTTCGATGACATCGCGGCGCTGACCGGGGCGTTGCGAGGCCGTCTTGAGGACGAGTTTTCCAAAGCCTCCCGCGACAAGCTCAAGCGCGCGCTCCTTGACGCGCTCGACAAGCGCTATTCGTTCGAGCTTCCGGAGGGGCTCGTCGAGCAGGAGTTCGGCAACATCTGGCGGCAGGTTGTTGCCGAGCAGCAGAAGTCGGGCCGGTCGTTCGAGGATGATGGTTCAACCGAGGAAACGGCGCGGGCGGATTATCGTCGCATCGCCGAACGCCGCGTCCGGCTGGGGCTCGTTCTCGCCGAGGTCGGCGAAAGCGCCGGCCTCAAGGTTGACGACAACGAGGTGACGAAATCCCTTGTCGAGCTGGTTCGCCAATACCCCGGCCAGGAAAAGGAAGTGTGGGAATTCTATCGCAAGAACCCCCAGGCCCTGGCGGAACTGCGCGCGCCTTTGTTCGAGGAAAAGGTCGTCGACCACATCATCGGGCAAGCCAAGGTGACCGATAGGACAGTGTCGCGCGAAGACCTGTTCAAGGCCGAGGCGGGCGAGGACGGGCCTGGCACGCTGCCCCTGTCTCCCGCGTGGAGCGCCGACGAGGCGACCGTAGAGCCCTCCGACGATTGAGCGGCCGCCGGATTGCTGGTTGTCAACCGTACGCCAGTACATACATTGCTCATCACGGGTTCTGAATTGCAGGTCTGGATCATCCAACCCTGCGGCATAGGACCTGGGATGACGCGGGACGAGGGCCAGAGCGCGCCGACCACGTTGGCCGATTGTTAGCCGCTAGAGGATTACAGGATGAGAGATCCCCGCGACGTTTATGCCCAATATCTCATCCCCCAGGTGATCGAGAACACAAGCCGCGGCGAACGTGGCTTCGATATCTATTCGAGGCTGCTCCGCGAGCGGATCATCTTCCTGACCGGGCCGGTCGAGGACAACATGGCGTCCGTCGTCATCGCCCAGTTGCTCTTTCTTGAAGCGGAAAATCCCAAGAAGGAGATTTCGCTTTACATTAATTCGCCCGGCGGCGTGGTGACGGCCGGACTTGCCATTTACGACACGATGCAGTTCATCCGCCCCAAGGTCTCGACGCTCTGCATCGGGCAGGCCGCCTCGATGGGGTCACTGTTGTTGTGCGCCGGTGAAGCTGGGATGCGGTTCGCCCTGCCGAACGCTCGCATCATGGTTCATCAGCCATCCGGTGGTTTTCAGGGCCAAGCATCGGACATCCTCCGCCATGCCGAGGACATCATGAAGATCAAGCGCCGCTTGAACGAGATCTATGTCCGTCATACCGGCAAGGATTACGACATGATCGAGAACACGCTGGATCGCGATCACTTCATGACGGCGGATGAGGCACGCGAGTTCGGCATCGTGGATCGCGTTGAATCCAAGCGGGCCGAAGAAACGGCTGACGTCAAGTAGGCGCGCTGTCGGGTGGACGGTCTCTTAAGGATTATTCCGGCCACAGCGATGTGATCGCGTATCGTCCTTCCATTGAGTCGATTTGCCGTACGGCAGTGTTCGTGTTTGCATGGGCGATCGATGGGTAACGGCTTGAAACGACGCCGGGGACGACACCACCTGCACCTGAGACCGGTTCGCGGTCCGTAGAACACGTTTCGCTACAATTTATTAGCTCGCGGACCCTAACTTCTTGAGATGGCCGGCGCCCGATGAGGAGCTGGTCTTAACGGAGACGACAATGAGCAAAGCCGGCGGCAGCGATTCAAAGAACACGCTGTACTGCTCCTTCTGCGGCAAGAGCCAGCACGAGGTTCGCAAGCTTATCGCCGGCCCGACCGTGTTCATCTGCGATGAATGCGTCGAGCTTTGCATGGATATCATTCGCGAGGAAAATAAGTCGTCGCTGGTCAACCGGCGAGACGGAATTCCCACGCCGAAAGAGATCTACAAGGTTTTGGACGATTATGTGATCGGCCAGCCGCAAGCAAAGCGCGTCCTGTCGGTGGCGGTTCACAACCATTATAAGCGCCTCAATCATGCCAGCAAGCACAACGACGTCGAACTTGCGAAATCCAACATCCTGCTGATCGGGCCAACCGGAACCGGGAAGACCCTTCTGGCGCAAACCTTGGCGCGCATCCTCGACGTGCCGTTCACGATGGCGGACGCCACCACACTCACCGAAGCCGGTTACGTGGGCGAGGACGTCGAGAACATCATCCTCAAGCTGTTGCAGGCGTCCGACTACAATGTCGAGCGTGCCCAACGCGGGATTGTCTACATCGACGAGATCGACAAGATTTCGCGCAAGTCTGACAATCCATCGATCACCCGCGACGTTTCGGGCGAAGGCGTCCAGCAGGCGCTTCTGAAGATCATGGAAGGAACCGTGGCATCGGTTCCGCCCCAAGGCGGCCGCAAGCACCCGCAACAGGAGTTCCTGCAGGTCGACACGACGAATATCCTGTTCATCTGCGGCGGGGCCTTTGCGGGGCTCGACAAGATCATCTCGTCGCGTGGACGGGGAACTTCGATCGGCTTCGCGGCAGCCGTTCAGGGCCCTGACGATCGGCGGACCGGCGAGATCTTCCGAAAGGTCGAGCCTGAGGATTTGCTGAAATTCGGCCTGATACCCGAATTCGTCGGTCGTCTGCCGGTGATCGCGACGCTCGAGGATCTCGATGAGGAAGCGCTCAAGAAGATCTTAACGGAACCGAAGAACGCCCTGGTCAAGCAGTATCAGCGCCTGTTCGAGATGGAGAGCACGGAACTGACGTTTAAAGACGACGCCCTGAATGTCGTAGCCAAGAAAGCGATCGAGCGCCGGACAGGTGCACGTGGGCTACGCTCCATCATGGAAGGCATCCTTCTCGACACCATGTTCGACCTCCCGGGCCTCGACGGTGTGGAGCAGGTCGTGATCGGACCGGAAGTGGTCGAGGGGAAAGCGCGTCCGCTCTATATCTATTCCGAGCGAGGGTCCGAAAAGGCTGGCGCGAGCGCCTGATGGCTCGACCCACTGCGGGTTCGATCCGGTGTCGAGCAACCGTCGATGGGCCTCCCACGCACGTGGTCTAAATAGTGCATGATGGCTTGGCCAAGTCGATCTTGAAAGGCTTCGCCTGACTGTCCACATTTGCTTTGCGCCGGGCCTCACATAGCCCATCGGGCCGGCGCACTCCGGCCAATTTGGCTGAAGACGTGGATGGGTCGTCTTCAGCCTCAGCGACGATCAAAGAGAACCGCTGGGCCCCGTGAAGCGGCTGGAAAGCGCTTTCGCGGCCGAACATCGCTAGGACAAATCAATGACAACTCAGAAGCGCCAACCTGCCGCGCCTGGTAGCATCGAGAGCTATCCCGTCCTGCCACTTCGCGACATCGTCGTTTTCCCGCACATGATCGTGCCGCTCTTCGTCGGACGTGAAAAATCCATCCGGGCGTTGGAAGAGGTGATGAAGGCGGATTGCTTCATCATGCTGGCCACGCAGATGAACGCCACCGACGATGACCCTGCGACCGACGCGATTTTCACGACGGGAACGCTGGCGTCCGTCCTCCAACTGCTGAAATTGCCCGATGGCACCGTCAAGGTGCTGGTCGAGGGAGCCTCGCGGGCGAAGGTGCGTCAGTACACCCGGACCGACGACTTCTATGAGGCCGATGCCGAGGTGCTGGCCGACGACGCCGTCGACGATGTCGAATTGCAGGCGCTCGCCCGTACCGTCGTGACGGAATTCGAAGGCTATGTGAAGCTCAACAAGAAGGTGTCGCCGGAAGTCGTCGCTTCGGTCGGGCAGATCACAGATTTCTCGAAACTCGCCGATACCGTTGCATCTCACTTGGCCGTCAAGATTTCCGACAAGCAGGCCATCCTCCAGATGACCTCGCCGGTCAAGCGGCTTGAGAAATGCCTCGGCCTCATGGAGAGCGAAGTTTCCGTCCTCCAGGTCGAGAAGCGGATCCGTACGCGCGTCAAGCGCCAGATGGAGAAGACGCAGCGCGAATATTATCTGAATGAGCAGATGAAGGCCATTCAGAAGGAACTTGGCGACGAGGACGGCAAGGACGACCTTGCTGAAATCGAGCAGAAGATCAAGGACACTAAGCTTTCCAAAGACGCGCGTGACAAGGCTACGGCGGAGTTGAAGAAGCTGCGGCAGATGTCGCCCATGTCGGCGGAAGCCACTGTGGTTCGCAACTACCTCGATTGGCTGCTTTCAATCCCGTGGGGCAAGCGCTCCAAGATCAGGAGAGACTTGCCACTAGCCGAGGCGACCCTCAACTCGGACCATTATGGACTCGATAAGGTCAAGGAGCGGATCGTCGAATATCTTGCTGTCCAAAGCCGGGCCAACAAGCTGACGGGACCGATCCTCTGCCTGGTCGGGCCTCCCGGCGTCGGCAAGACATCGCTTGGCAAATCGATCGCTCGGGCGACTGGGCGCGAGTTCGTTCGCATGTCCCTTGGTGGCGTGCGCGACGAGGCGGAGATCCGTGGCCATCGCCGAACCTATATTGGTTCGATGCCCGGCAAGATCATCCAGTCGATGCGGAAGGCGAAAAGCTCCAATCCATTATTCCTGCTCGACGAGATCGACAAGATGGGCATGGACTTCCGGGGCGACCCGTCGTCGGCTCTGCTTGAGGTCCTCGACCCCGAGCAGAATGCGACCTTCGCCGACCACTACCTTGAAGTGGACTATGACCTGTCGAACGTCATGTTCGTGACGACGGCCAACACCCTGAATATTCCAGGCCCCCTGATGGACCGCATGGAGGTGATCAGGATTGCCGGCTACACGGAGGACGAAAAAGCCGAGATTGCTCGGACGCACCTCATTCCGACCGCGGTCAAGAAGCACGGCTTGGATCCTGCCGAGTGGTCGATCGAGGCCGATGCCTTGATGAGCCTCATCCGCCTTTACACGCGTGAGGCGGGCGTTCGTAATCTGGAGCGGGAGCTTTCCAATCTGGCTCGCAAGGCTGTGAAGGAGATCCTCACATCGGACCGGAAGTCCATCACGGTGACGGTGGACAACCTGATCGACTATCTCGGCGCCCCGAAATTCCGCTTTGGCGAGGCCGAAACGGAGGACCAGGTCGGCGTGGTGACCGGTTTGGCCTGGACGGAAGT
>CALMOK010000278.1 GCA_937871825.1 uncultured Alphaproteobacteria bacterium | reverse complement strand
TGGCAGATTGAAGCCAACCATCACGACACCGCGCTACAAGCCGCCGCTACCCGCGATCCGGCTCGGTTCGCCCGAGCGTCACGGCAGCCAAACACGCTACGGGACGTTGCTGGTCTGGTTCATGCGCGCGTTATCCCTGCTCTGGATGCTGCAAGGGCTGCTTCACTGGACGGCGATCCTCAACGCCGACGACGACGGGCGGGCCGCCCTCGAAACGATGTCGTCCCTTGGGATCGCGGCCGTCGCGTTTTTTTCCGTCATCGATTTCGTCGCCGCGGTGGGCTTGTGGCTGGCCACCTCCTGGGGCGGCGTGGTGTGGCTGGTCGCCGTTGCCGCGCAGTGCCTCACGACCGTGATGCTTCCCGGGTTCTTTAGCAACGATCTCGTGACCACGGCCGCCGGTTTGGCACTGATGATCGGCTACTTCCTTTTGATCTACCAAGCGGCGCGCGAAAACGCGCCTTACGTTTAATATTGGCTGTCCAAAGCAAAGGCAGGATGGTGTCTCAATAATTAAAGGCGTTATTTAACAAAACTCAAATCAACCCGCTCTAAAAAAATTCACTTCCTATTCACCTCAAGAAGTAAACACGAAATTCACGCCGTTGCTTAAACTGGCCTTCAGGCGGTTAGTCTAATTCTATTTCCAGAGCGAAGGCGACCGACAGAGTCGTCGAGCGGAACAGAATGAGGGTTCAAATGGCAACGGTCGCAAAAATGGACGTCGCGCAGTCCCGCAACGAGCGGATCAAGGATGTGCGACCGGTTTACCTCGAAGCCCTCACCATGGTTGAACGCCTGCACCGGCGCCTCCTCGACGTGATCAAGGACGAGTTCGATCGCCGTGGCCGCAACGACGTCAACTCCGTCCAGGCGTTGCTGCTCTACAACATCGGCGACAAGGAATTGACCGCGGGCGAGCTTCGCACGCGCGGCTACTACCTGGGCTCCAACGTGTCATACAACGTCAAGAAGCTGGTCGAGATGGGATATCTCCATCACGCCCGCTCGCGCGTCGACCGCCGCTCGGTCCGCATCAGCCTGACCGACAAAGGCCAGGATATCCATACCATCGTCAGCGACCTGTACGAGAAGCACGTGACCACGGTCGAACAGATCGGCGGCATTTCAAACGAGGAATTCGTCCACCTCAACCAAGCTCTCACACGGCTTGAGCGTTTCTGGACCGATCAGATCCGCTACCGCCTTTAAACGACGGTTTTTCGGCGCGACACCTTGGCCCCGGCCGGGATCATCGGGGCTACCATTTGAGCGCGCGCTTCAGGGTCCTGCCATTTCGACATCCTCGCGAGTGGTGAAGCGAGATGATGCCGCGGGCCAAGATCCCTCTCGCCGTGACGACAAGGGAAGCTCCGTTGGGCGCCATCTCGTTCGGTGCCTTTGCGGCGGGGCTCATGACGGAAGAATCGGCAACCCCAACACGAACATCAATACGGCTTCGAGGTCAGTCGGTTCGAGAAAGCGCACCGTTCCTCGTCGCATGAGGGCGACCCATTGCCGATGGTCGACGTGACCTCGTCCGATCGCGCGCGGTCGAGCACGGACCCAAGGGGTAGGGTCCCAAGGCAGCTGTTTGCGATCTTCCGCCGTCAGCGACACACCGATCGAACGCGCCAAATGGTCGGCTAGTTGGAAGATGTCCCGCTGTTGCGGCGGGCAAGGACGCTGTGGAGCCTGCACGGCTGTTCGTCGGTCCGTCTTGTGTTTGCAGTTCCCGGCACTTAACTTGTTGGTCGATCGCAATGTGCTCGTCTGCTCGCGGGCGTCGAGCTTTTTGAAAGTCGCCTCCATGGGTGGAATGAGCATTTGGCACTGGATCATCGTTGGCGGCGTCATGCTGCTGCTGTTCGGTGGGAAGGGCAAGGTTTCCGATCTGATGGGCGATTTCGCCAAGGGCATCAAATCGTTCAAGAAGGGCATGGCCGACGATGAGGACGACAAGCGTCCCCCAGTGACGCCGGTCAACGCCGCCACCCTTGATCCGCTCCGGTCGATCGACCATCGGGGTACAGTGGTCGAAGAAACGTCCGAAACCCGCCGGGTCGGCTGAATTACCGTTTGGGTCACCACCGTGGGCCTTGATCAGGTCTGCGGTGGCGCCCATTGCGTTCCTATGCGCCGATAAGCCTGCTGAGTATCCATGTTCGATTTCGACGCCGGAAAGCTTCTGATTATCGGCGTCATCGCCCTGATCGTGATTGGCCCGAAAGATTTGCCGCGCGTCTTGCGTCAACTCGGTCAAGCGGTCGGCCGGTTGCGTCGGATGGCCACTGAGTTTCAGGGCCAGTTCATGGACGCCATGAAGGAAGCCGATATCCAGGATATCCGGAACGAACTCGCCAAGGTGGCGAGCGACACCGAACTTCACACCCATTTCGATCCCATTCACGATATTCGGACGGAATTGACTCAGGCCGTCACGCCTTCGAGCGCCGTGGTGCCTGCTTCGACTCCGTCGGTCACGGATCATTTTACGCTGACGCCGCCTCCGGACGTCGGGCGCGATGATTTCAGCGGAACCGTCGCATCCGCCGGCTTGGCGCCGGTGGCCGAGACGGCCGAGTTGGATTTGCAGGCGCCCGAGGACGGCAAGAAGCGCAAGATCATCGTCAACCGAAACCGAGGCATGCAGGGCTCGGGGCGTGGGGTCAACGCGTCGGCCCCGCAGGTGTCCCGCTTCCGCCCTGTCCGCCCCAGGCGCGACGAGGTTGCCGGATCATGACAACGCTGCCGATCGACGAGGTCGAGGCGTCAAAAGCGCCGTTGATGGACCATCTGATCGAGCTTCGCGCCAGGCTCATCAAGGCCGTCCTGGCCTTCATGGTGGCCTTCGGCGTTTGCTTCTACTTTTCTCGTCACATTTACAACATTCTGGTCTACCCGTTCGTCGAAGTGGTCGGCGTCGAGAACGCCAAGCTGATCGCCACGCATTTCCTTGAACAGTTCTTCACCAACATGAAGCTGTCAATGTTCGGGGCGGCTGTTATCGCCTTTCCGATCATCGCCAGCCAGATCTACATGTTCGTCGCACCGGGTCTCTACAAGCACGAGAAACGGGCCTTCCTGCCTTATCTCGTGGCAACGCCGCTCTTCTTCATCCTTGGCGCGCTGCTCGTCTACTTCATCGTACTCCCTTTGCTGATCCGCTTCTCGGTCAGCTACACGCAGGTCAACGTTCCGGGCGAGGCGACGATCGAGTTGCTTCCGAGGGTGAGCGAATACCTTTCGCTCATCATGACGCTGATCTTCGCCTTCGGGATTGCCTTTCAACTGCCCGTCATCTTGACGCTGCTCGGCCAGATCGGCGTGATCGATTCGACGTTCCTGCGAACGAAACGCCGTTTCGCCATCGTGATCGTTGTGGTGGCCGCCGCCATCCTGACCCCGCCGGACGTGATCTCGATGTGTGCGCTCGCGGTTCCGATGCTGCTGCTCTACGAGGGCGCCGTCCTGGCCGTGTCGATGATCGAGAAATCGCGGGCCAAGAAGGCTGCGGCTGGCACGTCGATCTGATACGACGAGCGTCCATTCCCGCCGGATCGGGGATTCGGGCGCGGTCGCGAGGCGGCATTGTTGGCCTCGACCCGAATAGCCCGTCCCCGCGTCTCCTTTTCGTGAGCCGCTCGCCCGATGTACGATATCCGATGGATCCGCGATCACCCCGAGGCCTTCGACGATGGGCGGCGCTCGCGCGGTCTGGAGCCGCTCGGTGCCGCGCTCCTGACGCTTGACGACACCCGAAAGCTCGCGATCGCGAAGGCCCAGGCGCTGGAAGAACGGCGCAACGCCGCCTCCAAGGCAATCGGCGCCGCGATGGGCCGCAAGGATCACGCGCTTGCCGACCAGCTCAAAACCGAGGTGGCCGACGCGAAAGCCTCGCTCGTCACGGCATTGGCGGACGCGCGAGCGAGCGGCGATGCCCTGAACGAGGCGTTGCTGGATATCCCCAACGTGCCGGACGCGGATGTTCCGGTCGGCGCCGACGAGCATGGCAACGTGGAGGTGCGACGCTTCGGTGAACCGCGCACCTTTGCCGCCGATGCCCCGGCGCGGGAGCATTTCGAGATCGGCGAGGACCTCGGCCTGATGGATTTTGGCGTCGCGTCGAAGATGTCGGGCGCGCGCTTCGTGGTTCTGCGCGGCGCGATGGCGCGCCTCCATCGAGCGCTGGGCCAATTCATGCTCGACCTGCACACGGACGAGCACGGTTATCAGGAGGTCGATCCGCCGCTCCTCGTGCGCGACGCCGCCATGGTCGGCACTGCGCAACTGCCCAAATTCCGCGACGACCAGTTCAGGGCCGGCGACGACTTCTGGCTGATCCCGACCGCGGAAGTTCCTCTCACCAATCTGGTGCGAGAAAGCATCCTCGACGAGGCTGAGTTGCCGATGCGGATGACCGCTCTCACGACCTGCTTCCGGGCCGAGGCCGGAGCGGCGGGGCGCGACACGCGGGGGATGATCCGACAGCATCAATTCACCAAGGTCGAAATGGTGTCGATCACGACGCCCGAACAATCGGCCGCCGAGCACGAAAGGATGACGGGCTGCGCCGAGGCCGTGCTGCAGCGGCTTGGTCTTCCCTACAGGGTCATGCTGCTGTGCACGGGCGACATGGGTTTCGCGTCGCGAAAAACCTACGACATCGAGGTCTGGCTTCCGGGGCAGGGGCGATATCGCGAAATCTCGTCCTGCTCGGCTTGCGGGGATTTCCAGGCCCGTCGCATGGAGGCCCGATCAAAGGCCGCGGGGTCCAAATCGACGCGCTTCGTTCATACGCTGAACGGCTCGGGCGTGGCGGTGGGCCGAGCCCTGGTGGCGGTGCTGGAGAACTACCAGGAACCCGACGGCTCCGTCACGGTCCCCGCCGTGCTTCGCCCGTTGATGGGCGAACTCGACCGTATCAGGCCGGCGAAAGGCTGACATGAAAATCCTGATCACCAACGACGATGGGATCAACGCGCCTGGCCTCCTCATCCTGGAGCGGATCGCCCGCAGCCTCACGACGGACGTGATCGTCGTGGCGCCCGAAACCGATCAGTCCGGCGTCGCCCATTCGTTGTCGCTGTCCGATCCCCTGCGGCTGCGTGAGGTTTCGCCGAGCCGTTACGCCGTCAAGGGGACGCCGGCCGATTGCGTGATCCTGGCCATGCGCCTGATCCTCAAGGAGACCAGGCCGGACCTCATCCTGTCCGGCGTCAACCGCGGGCAGAATGTTGCCGAGGACGTGACCTATTCGGGAACGGTGGCCGGTGCCATGGAAGGCACCTTGCTGGGTGTTCCGTCGATGGCGCTCAGCCAAGCCTACGGCGCGTCCACGGGGCGTGACAATCCCCATTGGGGTTGCGCCGAAACCCACGCGCCGCGCTTGATCCGGCAAGTGCTCGACGCCGGGATCGGGCGCGGAACCCTGGTCAACTTGAATTTTCCCGATTGCGAGGCGGATGCCGTGGCGGGCGTTTCGGTGACCACCCAGGGCCAGCGCGACACCGATCTGGTGCGGGTCGACGAGCGGCGGGACGGGCGCGACAACGCTTATTTCTGGATCGGGTTCGCGCGCGGCGGTGTCACGCCGGGGGCGGGGAGCGACCTCGAAGCATTGGCCGCCAACCGCATTTCGGTCACGCCGTTGCGCCTCGACCTTACCGACCACGCGTCGCTCGAGCGCTACGCGGCGGCCTTCGCGTGACGGGCGGCCTGGGCCCGCGATGACCTGGGCGCTCCCCCCTGGAATGGTGGACGCGCCCGCGGTCGAAACCCCGGACGTTTCATCCGCCGCCGAGGCGAAGGCTTCGCTGCTGCTTCGCCTGCGGGCCAGGGGTATCCGCGACATCGGGGTGCTGCGCGCTATGGAGGCCGTGCCACGTGCCAACTTCGTGCTCGAGCGTCATGCCGGGCTCGTACCGCGCGACATCGCGTTGCCGATCGGCTGCGGGCAGACCATGTCGGAGCCAAGCTTCGTCGGCTTGGTGCTGGAAGCCTTGCGGTGCCGGGAGGATGCCCGGGTGCTGGAAGTCGGCTCGGGTTCAGGTTACGCGACGGCGCTGCTGGCCCGCCTGTCCGGCGAGGTGATCGGGACCGAGCGGTTCCAGACACTCGCCATGCAGGCCGAGTCCCGCCTTCTTTCGCTCGATGTCGCCAACGCCGCCATCCTGTGGGCCGACGGTCTGGCGCCCGACCAAGACCTCGGCCTTTTCGACCGTATCGTGGTCCACGCGGCGCTCGACGCGGCGCCGACCGGGCTGCTGCAGCGGCTCGCCCCGGCGGGCATCCTGGTTTACGCCGAGAAAAGCGGATCGGGCGGTGGAAGCGCGCAAACCTTGATGCGCGTCACGCGCGCCATCGAAGCGGGGCTGATCGAGGAGGTCATTGGCCCCTCGCGCCTGCAATCCGCCCTGTCGGGGCGCTCCGCCCTGCTTTGAACCAAGCCGCGCGTCGCTGATCCAAAAATGAAGCGGCAACAACGGTTCCCTCGACTTGTTGTCGACTTTGACGTTTTTGATTCATCTTAAACCGTCCCTTAACCGACCCGGTCTTTAATCATCCTCATAGCCGACGGGTGACGTGGATAGGGTTTTCGATGAGTGATGTTTTGCCGTCTGGGCGTGGCCGTTTTGCCCTTCAGTTCTGCACGGCCGCGTCGCCGACATGCACTTCCTGTTGCCGGAATCGGGGCTGGTCA
>CALMOK010000277.1 GCA_937871825.1 uncultured Alphaproteobacteria bacterium | reverse complement strand
GGTCCTGCCGATCATCCTGCTATGGATCGCGGGCCTGGTGGCGGCCCTGGAGCGCGGCACCGCCCCGGCGTTCTGGATGCCGGCGCTCATGGTTCCCTGGGCCAACATGCATGCCTCCTACCCCCTCGGGCTGGTGCTCGCCGGCGTGCTCGCGGGCGAAGGTGTTTTCGCGGCCGCTACAACGGAAAGGCGGGGGGTCGCCCTGCGATGGATCCTGTTTCTGGCCGTCTCAATAGCGGCGACATGCGTGTCGCCCTACGGCACCCGCGACTTGCAGGTCATCATCGGGTTGTTTGCCGCTCCCGAGGCCCTGGCCTACATCGGGGAATGGCAACCCCTGGCAGCGGATCTACAAGGGTTCACCGCCGTCGTGGCGTTCGCCTTGAGCATGGTCGGGCTGCTGCCGAAGTGGCGGAGCAACGCCTTTCGCATCTTGGCCACGCTCCTCCTCGGCTACCTCATGGCCCGTCATTCGCGATTCGCGCTGCTGTTCGCCATCGTGGTTCCGTTGTTGGCGGTCGGCCCCGCGACGCGACGGTTTCACGGTCTCCGTGCCAACGAGCCGAACGCTCCCCCGCGGCTCAGCCCCACCACCCTCGCCGTTTTGTTGCTTCTTACCGGCGTGACGCTGACGCTCACGCGGCCACGGCCGGACCCCTCCGTCACCCCAGCTGCGGCCCTCCAGGCGGCGTTCAGCCACGGCCTGCGCGGTCCCGTCTACAACGACTACGACTTCGGCGGCTTCCTGATCCTGGCGGGGGTTCCCACGTTCGTCGATGGCCGCAGTGACCAGTTATTTGCCGGCGGTTTCCTGACAGCGCTCAACGCCGCGGTCGATTCGCGGGGCGACGATGCCTTTAGCGCCTTTCTCGAAGCCCGGCAGGTGTCATGGTCGATCGTCCGAAGCCAATCGGCCGAAGCGCGTCACTTCACCAACATGAAGGGCTAGTCCAAGGTCTTTGAGGACGATGTCGCGGCCGTTTATGCCCGCTAGGCGCTGGCCATCGGGACGCCATCTCCATGCTCGGACGGATCGCGGGAACCCATCCGCCGCCGATACCCGCCTTTGTTTCACTGCGCGGGCTGCCGTGACGGAGCGGCGTTATGGGTGGGGCTCAGCCGCACTGGTCCGACATCATTCATTTTCGGGGCTGCGAAGCCGTGCCCGGCGGGGTAAGACGAGGCGATGTATGCCAACCTCGTTGTTATCGGCAGCCACGGCGACGTGCTCCCGTTCGTCGCCTTGGGATCCGAACTGCGAGCGCGCGGTCACGAGGTCACCCTAGCCACGGCCGAGCCGTACGAAGGCCTCGTGCGACGGGCCGGCCTCGGCTTTGAAAGCCTGACACCGACCGAGAAGGTCAACGAATTGATCGGCCACGCGGACCTTTGGAAGCCGATGCGCGGCATTTATCGGCTGCTCGGCCATGCCCAGCGCCTCCTGCGGCCGACCTATGAGTTCACGGTTCGGCGCTACGTACCGGGGGAGACCCTGACGGTGGCGTCATCCCTCGCCATGGGCGCCCGCATCGCCCAGGACTCCCATGGCATTCCCCTGGCGACGATCCACCTCGCGCCGTTCCTGATCCGCAGCAGCTTCGACGTTCCCCGCTTGCCGGGTCTCAACCTGCCCTCCTGGCTGCCGCTCGCCGTCAAGCGGGGCGTGCTCGCCGGGGTCGACCGGTACGCGCTCGATCCCCTGTGCGGGCCCGTGAACACGTTTCGGTCGGGGGTCGGGCTGCCGCCGGTACGCGGCATCATGAACCATTGGTGGAATTCACCCGACCGGGTTATTGCGATGTTTCCGCGCTGGTTCGCCGCCGCCCAGCCCGATTGGCCGGCACAGGCCGTTCAGGTGGATTTTCCGATCGTCGATCGGTTCGGCGACACCGGCGCGCTCAGCCCCGACCTTGAAACCTTTCTCGCCAGCGGACCCAAGCCCGTGGCCTTCACTTTCGGCTCGGCGATGATCCACGCGGGCGAGTTGTTCCAAACCTCACTGCAGACCTGCAAGGCGCTTGGCCTGCGTGGCATATTCATTTCATCCGTTCCGCAGGCTGTGCCGCCCGAACTCGCCGGGCAGATCATCCAGACCAGCTACGCCCCGTTTAGCCAATTGCTGCCGCGTTGCGCCGCCTTCGTGCATCATGGCGGAGTCGGAACGGTGTCGCAGGCCATGGCAGCCGGTGTTCCGCAATTCATCGTTCCGTTGGCCTTCGATCATTTCGATGAAGCCGTGCGGGTCGAGCGCCTTGGCGTCGGGATCCTGGTGCCGCGATCGGCCTACAAGCTCGCGCGAGCCAAACGGAGCTTGGGCGCCCTGCTGTCGTCCACCCCCATCAAGCGCGCCTGCGGCGACCTCGCGACACGGTTCGCTGGTGCCGGGGGGATCGGTCCGGCATGCGATTATGTCGAGGGTCTGCGCCGCTGACGCGCCGAAGGCTTGATGCGGCAACGACGCCGATCGAGACGATTCAAAGTGTCCCCTCCCAAGAGAGGCATTACCAATTCCAGCTAGCTAGAGCGGATTCCGATCACGTTGCATCGTAGCCGGCTGCGGCGAAGTAGTTGG
>CALMOK010000276.1 GCA_937871825.1 uncultured Alphaproteobacteria bacterium | reverse complement strand
CGGCCTTGGGGATGACGAGCTGTTCGGTCAGCAGCCGGAACGAGGGAACGGCGATGATCACGAGGATGAGTACCGGCAGGATCGTCCAGGCCACCTCAAGCAACGTGTTGTGGGTCGTCTTGGACGAAACCGGGTTGGCCTTCTCGTTGAAGCGGAAGACGCAGATGCCGATCAGCACGAGAACCAGGAGCGAGATGCCCACGGTGATCGGCAGAAGGATATGGTCGTGGAAATTGTGGATATCGCGGGCGATCGGCGTCACGCCGACCTGGAAACCCATTTGGCCCGGATCCGCGTGACCGACACCAGCCGCCCAGGCTGACACACCGAAGGTGACACTCGACAAAAGACCGGCAACGGCCGCCGTGGCCGAGCCGATTGTGATTGACCGCATGGGGATCTTCGCTCTCGTTTTCGTCAAGATCAGCAACTTGGCCCGGCGGGCGCCCGGTTGTCGAACCGTGGTGCCTGGCTGCCCGCATTGAGAAACATAAAGCCGATCCGAGCGCAATGTTACCCCGATCACAATCGTGCGTCATTACGGCACGAGCCTGCGAAACCGCCGGCTCGCACGGCCTTGTCGGTTCCAGATGGTTAAGCTTGACAGCGTCCGGTCATTTGCTACGCCACGGGCCTCAACGGCGAGGCGACGATCAACAACAAGCCGCCGTGACGCTTCGCGGCGTCGGATACGGGTGGCGGGAGCCGGAATGATCGACGATGTGTTGGCTTGGCGTTCGGCGCTCCTCCGCAAGCGGATGGTCGGCGTTGCGGTCCTGACGGCCGCCCTGTTCGGGACAGGGCCGGCTTTCTCGCAGGGGGTCGTCAAGGCCAAACACGGCGATTGGGAAACCCGCTGCGAAACGCCGCCTGGTGCCGCCAAGGAGCAGTGCGCGCTGATCCAGAGCGTCGCCGCCGAGGATCGGCCCAACATCAGCCTCGTGGTGATCGTGCTGAAAACAGCCGACGGCAAGAGCCGCCTGTTGCGGGTCGTCGCTCCGCTCGGGGTATTGTTGCCGTCCGGGCTTGGGCTGAAGGTCGATCAGGCCGACATCGGACGCGCCGGCTTCGTGCGATGCCTGCCGACCGGCTGCATCGCCGAAGTCACGATGGAGGACAAGCTGATCGACCAGCTGCGAAGCGGCACGACCGCCACCTTCATCATTTTCCAGACTCCGGAAGAGGGGATCGGCATCCCGCTGACGCTGGCGGGCTTCAAGGACGGGTTCGAAGCGCTGCCGTGACCATTCACGGTCAGCCGCGCGCCGCTTTCTGAACGGGACCCCAGGTTTTCGAGCGCGCCACCATGCTGCGGATCGCCGCCACGCTCGCCGCGGCGTCGGCCGGTGAAAGGTCGGTCCTGGCGACCTTCTCGGCCTCGTCGAATTTGCCCTCGATCGCCAGGACGAGGGCGAGGTTCTGGCGCACGCGGGCGCTGGCGTCCGGCTCCGCCGCCGCTTGGCCGAGGGTTCGCTCGGCGGCTTTGAGCTGCTTGTCGAGGGCATAGGACAGCCCGAGGTTCGACAGCACGTTCGCGCTGTGCGGCAC
>CALMOK010000275.1 GCA_937871825.1 uncultured Alphaproteobacteria bacterium | reverse complement strand
GATCGAAACCGCACAAAGGTTCCCCGGCACCGGGTCGACTGGTGAAGGACCGACCCGTCGAAACATCTCTGGTTGTCGGCGAACTTGGCCGATGGCCGAGTCTTCAGGACGCCTTCAATCCCGACTTCGACGGGATCGCGTCGGGTTGACCAGATGCTGGACGAAGTTGCGCAGCTCCGTTTGTCGAAGACCGGTGTCGGTCACCTGCTCGTCGACTCCGAGCCGCCAAGCGAGGTCGCGTCGGTCGGGTTCATGGCCGAGTGCTTCGATCATCGAGGCGTATGCTTCGACGTCGCTCTGGCTTTGCGCAAGATCCTGATCGATGAGGTCGTCGGACTGACGGCGAAGTGCGTCGGCGATTTCTTCGAGGGGAAGCTCGGGATGGTACTGAACCCCCCAGAAGACCCCCGGCCCAAGCCGGATTTCGGCCGCTTGAACGGCCGTGACGCGGTTGGTCGCCAAGAGGACGGCGCCTTCGGGAAGACGGTCGACCTCGTCCGAGTGGATCGTCAACGCGTCGTAGACGGCCGGCCGGCCGGCCAGCATCGGATGCGAAAGGCCGGCTTGCGTTGGCGCGATCCGCCGGGCGAAGGCGGCTTCGTGTCCGCACAGGTTTTCCCGCACAGTCCCTCCAGCCGCGGCGACCGCGACCTGAAGGCCCGCGCAAGAACCGAAGCTGGGTGTTCCAGCGGCGAAGACCTGGCGCATGAACGTCAATTGCCGCCGAACCTCCGAACTGTCCGCGTAGACATGAATGGGAGAGCCCGACAAAAACACCGCATCGTAATCGGCGATGTCGGCGGACGCCCGCTCCCGGCCGTTCGTGGCGATCGGCTGGATGAGTTCACATCGACAATCCGGCACGATGGACCGCAGGGTGGCGATGTAGCTTTCGCCACTGGTCTGGCCCGTGCTTTCACGCCGCCGCTCGCGGGCTTCGCTTGTCTCGCTTTCGGCCACGAGAAACCGTGCTGTGCTCGACATCGCGTCCTTAACGGGAAAACGCCGAGGAACAGGGTTGGATACCCCAGTGGTCGACTGTCGATAAGTTAAGACCGTCCTTCGCACGTTCCAGAGCGTCAGGACCGCGCAGGGACGACCCGCGGCTCACATATCGGTATCGAGGGTGTTCGAACGGTCAACAGAAGGTGGTCCGGCGGCCTCCACCAGCGATAAGGGCGAGCTGTCACATTCGTCGATTCACAGGGTCGAACGGGATCACGACCGCCGTGTCCCTAGGCGTTCAGCGCCGCGACGGTCTCCAGCCTTGGCCTGAACCCGCGGGTGACTTCGACGGCCAGGAACACCCGTGCCTGTCGATGCCGATCGGATCGCCGTCAAAACGTGTAACAGTCTCGATTTTGGAAAAGTCTTCACGTGAGACGACCCGTCATGGTGGACTTCACGGCCCAGCCCGCCAAGGGGCGACGATCAGGTTGCATACTGACCGTGGATCAGAAACCAAGCCGGCAACCGCATTGGGGGCGCGCCGAAGTCTTAAGAAAGGCCCAGCATACGCCTGTTTCGATCCTCGTCAGGGGCCGCACCCGCGAAATCGTCAAAGGCCTTTTCGGTTACCCTGATGATGTGGGCTTGAATGAAGTCCGCTCCTTCGCGGGCGCCGTCCTCCGGGTGCTTCAGGCAGCATTCCCATTCGAGCACCGCCCAGCTGGCGTAGTCGTGTTGCGCCAGCTTGGAAAAGACGCCGGCGAAATCGATCTGCCCGTCACCCAAGGAACGGAACCGGGCCGCCCGGTCGATCCAGGGCTGGAAACCCGAATAGAAGCCTTGGCGGCCCGTCGGGTTGAACTCAGCGTCCTTCACGTGGAAGGCCTTGATGCGCTCGTGGTAGATGTCGATGAACTGAAGGTAGTCGAGCCCCTGTAACAGGAAATGCGAGGGATCGTAGTTGATGGCGCAGCGCGGGTGGTTGTCGGCCGCCGCGAGAAACCGCTCGAAGGTCACGCCGTCGAAGACATCCTCGCCCGGATGCAGTTCGAAGCCGATGTCGCAGCCCGCCTCGTCGTAGGCATCGAAAATCGGCACCCAGCGGCGAGCCAGCTCGGCAAAGGTGGTTTCCACGAGCCCGGCCGGGCGTTGCGGCCAGGGATAGACAAACGGCCAGGCGAGCGAACCCGTGAAGCTGACGCTGGCGCCAAGCCCGAGATGCCGCGACGCCTTGGCGGCGGCGAGCAATTGCTCGACCGCCCAGGCCTGGCGGGCCTGGGGGTTGCCATGGACGGCCGGCGGGGCGAAGGCGTCGAAAGCCTCGTTGAAGGCCGGGTTCACCGCCACCAGCTGGCCCTGCAGATGGGTCGACAGTTCCGTGATGACGAGGCCGTGCCGGGCGACCGTCCCGGCGACCTCGTCGCAATAATCCTTGGAAGTCGCCGCCTTGCCGAGGTCGAACAGTCGCGCGTCCCAGGTCGGGACCTGCACGCCCTTGTAGCCCAGGTTCGCCGCCCAGGCGCAAATAGCTTCGAGCGAATTGAACGGCGCGGCGTCGCCGGCGAATTGCGCCAGAAAAAGGCCGGGACCTTTCATCGTCTTGGGCATGATCTTTCCTCCAAATTTTGTTGTTGGTGAACAATCAGAAGGGTGCGCGCTCGAAGGCCACCCGCTTCCGCTTCGCGTTCGCCGCCGAGGGTGCCTGTCCGGCGCTGGCGCGCAACACGAGCTCGTGCGCCAGGATCACCGTCGAGGCGGGCAGCGGCGTGCCTTCGATCTGCGCGGCGGCGACCGCCATGGCGGTGCGGCCCATGGCGCGGCGCGGTTGCCGCACCGTGGTCAGCGCCGGATCGTGGATCTCCGAGAAGGCGATGTCGTCGAACCCGACCACCGACATGTCCTCCGGCACCCTGAGCCCCGCCGCCTTGAAGGCGTGGATGGCGCCGAACGCCATCTCGTCGTTGGCGGCGAAAACGGCCGTCGGCCGGTCCGGCCAGGACAGGATGACGGCGGCGGTGTCCCGCCCGGAGCGGATCGAGAAATCGCCCGTCACCATCCCGCCCAGCCACAGCGCCCGTTCGCAGGCGCCGGCCGAAAACCCGATCTCGCGTTCCTGCGTCAGACTGTTGCCCGCCGGTCCCCCGATATGGGCCACCCGTCGATGCCCCAGGTCGGCGAGGAGGTGGGCCACGTCGCGGGCCGCCGCCACATTGTCGATCCCAACATAGGGAACACCGGCCTCGGCCACCCTCTCGCTCACCGCGACCACGGGCGAGCGCAGCAGGCGGGCCCTGGCGGGCGACCCGGGCCGGAACGGCAGCCGACCGTCGAGCAGGATCAGGGCGTCCACCGTGCGGGCTTCGAGCTGGCCGGCGTAGCTGTCGCCAAGCGTCGCGTCCGAGCCCGTGTCGCCGACGAGCAGGACCCGCCCGCTTTCGCGCGCCGCCTCCTCGATACCCTTCAGCACGAGGGAGAAAAACGGGTTGGCGATGTCCGGCAGCAGCACCAGGACGGCGTCCGACGACCGGCGCCGCAGCGACCGGGCGTTGAGGTTGACCGTGTAGTTGAGGTTTGCGCTCGCGCTCTCGATCCGCCGCAGCGTTTCGGGCGCCAATTTGCCGGGATCGCTGAAGGCGCGGCTGACCGTGGTTAGCGCCACACCGGCGAGTTCGGCCACGTCGCGCATGGTCGAGGATGCCCTCGATGGTCCGTTGGCGTCGCCCCTCGTTCTCACGTGCCGTTCTCCGCCTGCCGGCTGACCATTTACAGCCTCCTGCTTCGGACCTTGACCGCCAATGAAAACGGTTTCATTGTTTCGTTCATCGCAGAACGACGGCTGTGTCGCAAGATGCGGCGGCCCTATCGACAGGGCAAGCGCGGCGGATCAACCGACGCTGAACCGGGGAGGAGTGCAATGATCGCCGCGCATGCCCTGCCCGGCGCGCCAGACCCGGGAGCAGCGACGCCGTCCGTCCTGGAAGCGCGCGGCCTGTCCAAGAGCTTCGGCCCGATCGAGGTTTTGCACGACATTTCCTTCGGCCTGAAGCCGGGTGAGGTTCACGCCGTGATTGGCGAGAACGGCGCCGGCAAATCCACCTTGATGAGGCTGCTCGGCGGGCATCTCCCGCCAAGCGCCGGAACCATCGCCATGGATGGAGAGCCGCTGCTCTTCGCCGGCCCGGTGGACGCCGAGCGGCGCGGTGTTGTGCTGGTCCACCAGGAAATCCTGCTCGCCCCCCACCTCACGGTGGCGCAGAACGTCTTCATGGGTCGGGAAATCCGGCGCGGCCCCGTGGTGGACGATCGGGCGATGAACCGCCTCGCCGCCGATGCCGTCCGCGGGCTCGGCGCCGACATCCCCGCCACCACCGTGGTGTCGCGCTTGTCGATCGCGCAGCGGCAACTGGTGCAGATCGCCCGTGCGCTCCAGGTCGAGCACCGGGTGGTGATCTTCGACGAGCCGACCGCCTCGCTGACGGGAACGGAAACCGATGCCCTGCTCGGCGTAATCGGCGACCTTCGGGCGCGCGGGATCGCGATCCTCTACATCTCGCACCGGCTTCCCGAAGTGGGCGCCATCGCCGACCGGGTCACGGTTTTGAGGGACGGCAAGCGCATCGCGACCCGCGAGGCCTCCACCCTCGACCCGATGACTATGGCCCACCTGATGGTGGGGCGCGACATGGCGAACCTGTATCCCGCCCGGGTTTCCACGCCGCTCGGGCCACCCGCGCTGGCCGTCGCCGGCATGAGCGTGCCGGGTTTCGCGACGGACGTGTCGTTCACGCTCCACCGGGGCGAGATCCTCGGCTTCGCGGGGCTGATCGGCGCCGGGCGGACCGAACTGCTCGAAGGCGTGGTGGGCCTCCGGCCGGCGCGGGGCGAGGTCACGCTGCATGGGAAGGCCGTGCGTTTCGCGACCGTGGGGGACAGCATGCGGGCGGGGGTCGTCTACCTCAGCGAGGACCGTAAGGGCAAAGGCCTGCTGCTGGGGCAGAACCTCCGCGTCAACCTCACCCTGGCGGCGCTCGACCAGTTCTGCCGGGGACCGCTGATCAGCCGGGCCCGGGAGGACAGCGGCCTCACCAAGGCCGTGAAGGACTTCGACATCCGCGCCCGCGACAGGGCCATGACGGCCGGCCAGTTGTCGGGCGGCAACCAGCAGAAGCTCCTGCTTGGCAAGATGATGTTGCTCGATCCCGGCATCGTGGTCGTCGACGAGCCCACGCGGGGCATCGACATCGGCACCAAGGAACAGATCTACCGGTTCGTCGCCGACCTCGCCGCGAAGGGCAAAGCCGTGATCGTGATTTCGTCGGAAATGCAGGAACTGATCGGGCTCTGCCATCGCATCCTGGTCATGCGCGAAGGGCGGCTCGTCGGCGAGTTGGCCGGAGATGCCATGACGGAGGAGGCCATCGTGGTCCGGGCGACCGGCGCCGAGGTGCAATCCTCGGCGCAAGCCGCGATGGACGCGTGACATGAGCGGGATCAGCACCAAGTCGGCGCCTACCCGGTCCCTGCCGTCCGTCGATCTCGCGGCCGTCGCGCCCTTCGCGGCGCTCGCCGTGCTGGTGGCGCTCGGCGCGCTGGTGAACGGCAATTTCCTCAGCGTCGAAAACCTCACCAACGTGCTGACGCGGAGCGCCTTCATCGCCATCATCGGGGTGGGCGCCACCTTCGTGATCGCGGCGGGCGGCATCGACCTGTCGGTCGGCTCGATGGCGGCCTTCGTGGCCAGCGTCATGATCCTGTTCATGAATGGCGGTTTCGGCGACGGAGGCCTTGGAACGGTCGCCACGGCCATGCTGCTGGCCCTCGGGGTCGGGGCGCTGTGCGGCCTCGCCAACGGGCTGACGACGACGCTCGGGCGCATCGAGCCCTTCATCGTGACGCTCGGCACCATGGGCATCTTCCGCGCCCTCACCATCTACCTAGCGGCCGGTGGCTCGATCGCCATGAAGTCGCAGGATCTGCGCGCCCTGTACCGGCCGGTCTACTTCGGCAACGTGGGCGGCGTGCCGGTGCCGATCCTCGTCATCGTGGCGATCGCGGGGCTTGGGGCCTTCATCCTGTACAAGACCGCCTTTGGCCGGCACGTCGTCGCCGTGGGATCGAACGAGGACGTGGCGCGCTATTCCGGTATCCGGGTCAACCGGGTGAAAACCATCACCTACCTCATCCAGGGCCTTTGCGTGGCGGTCGCCGTGCTGGTCTACGTGCCGCGCCTGGGGGCCGCCACGGCCACCACCGGCCTCCTGTGGGAGTTGCAGGCGATCACCGCTGTGGTGATCGGCGGCACGGCCCTGCGGGGCGGCGTTGGACGGGTGTGGGGAACCATCTGCGGCGCGATGATCCTCGAGATCATCGGCAACATCATGGTGCTGTCGTCCTTCATCAGCGAATACCTCATCGGCGCCGTGCAGGGCGCGATCATCATCATCGCCATGCTGGTGCAACGGTCCCTCATGAACCGGGCTCGCGGCTAATCGTGACGGTGGAACCGCTTCGCTGATGGCAGGCGGCAAACACCGACGACAATGGAATTTGGGTCGCCTGCGCGGCCTGGACGGGGCAAAGGCCGCCCGCGAACAACAGGCCTCAAGGGAGTGGAAGCCAATGAAACGAGCATTGACGGGCATGACGGCGCTGGCGTTGATCTGGTCCGCCGGACTGGCCCGGGCCGAGGACAGGAAGCTGACGGTGGCGGTTTCGATCCCGGCCGCCGATCACGGCTGGACCGGCGGTGTCGTTTATCAAGCCGAACGCGCCAAGACCCTGCTGGAAGCGCAGCATCCCGGCCTCAAGATCATCGTCAAGACTTCGACCGACGGGGCTTCGCAGGCCAACGCGCTCGAGGACCTGACCACCCAGGGCATCGACGCGCTGGTCACCCTGCCGCAGAATTCGGACGAGCTGACCGACCCGATCCGGCAGGTGAAGGCCAAGGGGGTCTTCGTCACCGTCGTCGATCGGGCGTTGTCGGATCCGACGATCCAGGACCTTTACGTGGCGGGCAACAACCCCGACGTCGGCCGCGTGGCCGGCGAATACATGAAGTCGAAGCTTCAATCCGGCAACGTGGTGGTGATCCGTGGCCTGCCCATCGTCATCGACGAGGAGCGGCAGAAGGGCTTCGACACCGCCGTCGCGGGTTCCGGCCTCAAGGTGCTGGAAAAGCAGTTCGGCAACTGGTCGCGCGACGACGCCTTCAAGGTCATGCAGGACTATCTGGCCAAATACCCCAAGATCGACGCGGTATGGTGCCAGGATGACGACATGGCGGTCGGCGTGCTTGAGGCCATCAAGCAGGCCAGCCGCAAGGACATCCAGTTCGTGATCGGCGGGGCCGGCATGAAGGAGATGATCAAGCGGGTCGCCGACGGCGACACGATGATCCCGGTGGACGTGCTTTACCCGCCGGGCATGATCGCCACCGCCATGGAACTGACGGTCATCGGCCTTTACGACCAGCTTCCGGTTCGCGGCCGCTATGTGCTTGACGCCACGCTGGTGACCAAGGCCAACGCGAAAACCTTCTACTTCCCCGACTCGCCGTTCTAAGCCGCATGACCCGGCAGGCGGGCCGCTTCGAAGGCCTGCCTGCCTGATCGGGACGATGCTCCCCCCTCAGTGTGGGATCATCCACGGGACGACATGCTGCTGCAGCACCACCAGGACGCCGAGCAGCAAGGTGAGCACGACGCTGTGCTTGAAGGTGCGGGCGAAAACCAAACCCTCCTGGCCCTTCAGGTCGGTGACCGAGACGCCGGTGGCGATGTTCTGCGGCGAGATCATCTTGCCCATCACGCCGCCCGACGAGTTGGTTGCGGCAATCAGCACCGGGTTCAGGCCGAGCTGGTTCGCCGCCACCACCTGCAGGT
>CALMOK010000274.1 GCA_937871825.1 uncultured Alphaproteobacteria bacterium | reverse complement strand
GGGTGGCACCGCCCGACACCTGGAGGGGCGTCCAGATCGGCCCGGGCGCCACGCCGCACACCCGGATGCCCTTGGGGCCGAGCTGCTTGGCCAGCGACTTGACGTAGTTCATCGTCGCCGCCTTGGTTTGTGCGTAGTCGTAAAGGTCGGCGCTCGGGTCGTAGGCCTGTTCCGACGTTGTGCCGATGATGACCGCGCCAGGTTTCAGGTGCGGCAGCGCCGCTTTGATGATCCAGAACGGCGCGTAGATGTTGGTCTTCATCGTGGCGTCGAAATCCTCGCTCGAAATGTCGAGGATGGACTCGCGCGCCTGCTGGCGGGCCGCGTTGCTGACGATGATGTCGAGCCCGCCAAGGCCCTGAAGGGCGTCGGCCACGAGCTTCCGGCAGAATTCCTCCGATCGCAGGTCGCCGGGAATGGCGACGGCCTTGCGGCCGGCACGCCCGATGAGGTCGACCACCTCACGGGCGTCGGCCTCTTCGCTCGGATAATAGTTGATCGCGACGTCGGCGCCCTCGCGCGCGTAGGCGATCGCCGCGGCGCGTCCCATCCCCGAGTCGCCCCCGGTGATCAGGGCTCTGCGGCCGGCGAGCCGACCCGAGCCAACATAGCTCGTTTCACCATGGTCGGGTCGCGGGTTCATCTCCTTGGCAAGGCCGGGCCAGGGCTGCGACTGGGATTGGAAGGGCGGCTGGGGGTATTTGCTGCGCGGGTCCTGCGGCCCGACGGCCCGTGCGGGCGCGCCCTGGGCGGCAGCCTGGCCGGTGACGGCCGCCGCGGCGATCGCGACGCCAGCGGTTGCGCCACTCATCAGGCGGCGGCGGGAAAGCGAATGATCGTCGTTCATAAGGGCTCCGGCCAATAGCGTTGGCCCGGAAAACGCCTCATCGACGTGAAGGTTGCGACACCGCGCACGCCAGGGAGTGCGGCAGGCGACCTCCGTTGATCCTGTTTTCTGTCATCTTCATCACAGATTAGAGCTGCCGCGACGAGCCGCTCGTGACGCGCAATGGATGAACGACGTTGTTATTGACTTCCCAAAATCGTGGTGGGATCATCACAACTTGAAGCAAGGCACGCCGCAGTCGCGCCGGCTTGGACGGAAACGCACACAGCATGCCGACCTCCGGAACAACTTCGTTTCCAGCGTCGTCCCCAGCGGCGCTGATCCGCGTGGAAGGGGTCACCAAGTCGTTCGGTGGGGTACGGGCGCTCCGGGGCGTCGATTTCGAGCTGTTGCCCGGCGAAGTCCACGCTTTGCTGGGCGAGAACGGTGCCGGCAAATCCACCCTCATCAAGATCCTCAGCGGCGTGCAACGGCACGACGGGGGCTCCATCGAGATCGCGGGCCGAAAGGTCGCGTTCGAAAGCTCGGCCAAGTCCCGCGAGGCGGGCGTCGCCGTGGTGTACCAGGATCTCAGCCTCGTCGAATCCTTGTCGGTCGGCGCCAACCTGATGCTGGGGCGCGAGCCGCGCACGCGCCTGGGCTTCATCAGGAAGCGCCAGCTCATGGCGGAGGTCGGGGCCTTTCTGACCGAACGGGGCATCCCGCTCGACCCGCGCGTGTCCGTGGCCTCGCTGCCCTTCGCCTACCGTCAGATGACCGAGATCAGCAAGGCGCTGATCGGCAACGTCCGCATCCTGATCCTGGACGAGCCGACCTCGGCGTTGACCGGCGACGAGGAACGGATCCTGTTCGACGCGATCGGGCGGGCGACCCGGCAGGGCGTGGGGGTCATCTACGTGACCCACCGCCTGAACGAGGTGTTCCGCATTTCGACGCGCGTCACGGTGTTTCGCGACGGCCTCAACGCCGGCACCTTCGCGACGGCACGGACCGACATGAAGCAACTCGTCGCCGCCATCGTCGGGCCGGGCCACGCCCTGGCGGCGACCGGCAAGGCCGCGCTGGAAGAACAGCAGGCCGTCGCCGAACCGGCCGCTGCCGAAACGGACCAACAGGCCGCCCAGCCCGCCCTGACCCTGTCGGGCGTCACCAACGACCGGCTTCGTGGAGCCAGCCTCGTGCTGCGGAAGGGCGAGATCCACGGCCTGGCCGGCCTCGTCGGCAGCGGCCGGACCGAGATCC
This sequence comes from uncultured Alphaproteobacteria bacterium, assembly GCA_937871825.1. Lineage (GTDB taxonomy): Bacteria > Pseudomonadota > Alphaproteobacteria > Rhizobiales > Beijerinckiaceae > Lichenihabitans. Next base: position 23,118 of record CALMOK010000274.1, on the reverse strand, counting down.
TGCAGACCATCTTCGGGTTGAGGCCCGTCGAAGCCGGCACGGTCTCGCTCGACGGGGTGCCGGCGGGCGAACTCGCGCCGATCACCGCGATCGGGCTCGGCATCGCGCTCGTGCCCGAGGACCGTCACCTGCAGGGGCTCGTGCTCGACCATTCGATCGAGCGAAACCTCACCTTGCCGCGGCTCGCCTTCTTTTCCCGCTGGGGGTGGTTGCGGCACGGCGCGTCGGTGCGCGAAGCGCGGGCCGCCATGGGCAAGCTGCGCGTCAAGGCGCCGGGACCCACGACGATCGTCAAGAACCTGTCGGGCGGCAACCAGCAGAAGGTGGTCTTCGCCAAGTGGAACCACCCCCGGCCGCGGGTCCTCCTCCTCGACGAGCCGACGGTTGGCGTGGATGTGGGCGCCCGCGAGGAGATCTACGCCCTGATCCGCGCCGCCGCCCGCGAGGGAACGGGCGTCCTCGTGGTCTCCTCCGACCTTGCCGAACTCATGCTGCTTTGCGACGGGCTCTCGGTTGTGGTCGACGGACGTGTCGTTTCAACGGTTGCGCGCGGCGACCTCGCCACCACCGAGGACCTCCACCACCTGATCCAGACATCCCAGTCCCCCGATGAGCTTGCCGCATGACGAAATTCATCACCGCTCCGGCGACGGCAACCACCGACGAGCAGGCGAACCGGTGGCGCAAGCTGGTCGGCGCTTTTTTCCAGGGCGACCGGCCGTACATGATCTACGTCGCCTTCGCGGTTCTTCTGGTCATCTTCAGCTTCGCGTCGCCCTGGTTCCTGTCGGTCGACAATTTTCTCAACATCGGGCGGCAAACCGCGCTCGTTTCCATCATCGCCATCGGCATGACCTTCGTGATCATCGGCCGGCAGATCGACCTCTCGGTCGGCTCCACCTTGGCGCTGTCGGGCATGTGCGCCGCCTTGGCGATGGAGCATGTCGGCAACACGTGGATTATCGGCGCGGTGGTGGGGCTCGGCACGGGGGCGCTCGTGGGGCTGATCAACGGCCTGCTGACCACCCGGCTCGCCATCCCGTCGTTCCTGGTGACGCTAGGCACGCTCAGCGCTGCCCGCGGGCTCGCCCTCATGCTGACCAACACCAAGCCGGTCATCATCACCGACGAGGCTTATTTCGCGGTGTTCGGCGAGGCGCGGTTCCTGGGCGTGCCGGTACCGATCGCCTGGACCCTGCTGGCCGCCGCGGGCGGCATCCTGCTGCTGCACTACAGCATCTACGGCCGGCAGGTTTACGCCGCCGGCGGCAACCCGACCGCCGCCAACTATTCGGGGGTCAACGTCGGGCGCGTAACGACGATCGCCTTTGTGTTGACCGGGATGCTGGCGGGCCTCGCCGCCCTGGTGCTGTCGGCGCGCTCCCACGCGGCGCGTCCCGATGTCGTGCAGGGCATGGAACTCGACGTGATCGCCTCCGTCATCCTGGGCGGATGCAGCCTGTTCGGCGGCCGGGGCTTCATCCTCGGCACCCTGCTGGGCAGCCTAATCATCGGGACGCTGAACAACGGGCTGGTGCTGATCGGGGTCAGCTCGTCGCTGCAGCTCGTCATCAAGGGCGTGATCATCGTGGCCGCCGTCGCCTTCACGCGGCGGTAGCTAGGACAACAAGGTGGCGCACCGGCGCTGAAGCCGAATGAGAACGCCACCCGGGCACGGTTCACCGACGAACCGAACAACACCGAACGGAGGAAAACCATGAAAACATCGATCCTGAGCAGAAAGGCCGCGACGTTGCTGGCGACCGCCGGAACGTTCGCGCTCCTCACCGGCACGAGCCTGGCGCAAACGCCGGACAGTTGCGTCAAGGGCGTCGACCTGTCGTCGCTCGGCCCCAAGACCATCATCGGCCAGGGGCCGAACGGCGAAAACGCGTCGTCGGTCGACCAGCTCCAGCTCACCGACGACGAGATCGCCAAGGTGAAGGCCGGTCATTTCACCGTCGGCATCACCATGCAGACGGTGAACCTCGACTGGTCGCAGTTGCAGGTCCAGGGCGTGACCGACACGCTCAAGAAGTATGGCGTGGACCTGATCGGCGTCGCGTCCGCCGAATATCAGGTCGACAAGCAGATCGCCGACATCGAGAACACCATCCAGCGCCACCCCAGCGGCATCATCTCGATCCCGGTCGACGGCACCGCCACCGCCGCCACCTACAAGAAGGTGTCCGAGGCCGGCATCAAGCTCGTGTTCATGGACAACGTGCCTCCCGGCCTGAAACATCCGGAGCAGTACGCCTCCATGATCTCGGCCGACAGCCAGGGCAACGCCTGGATCGCGGCGCAGATCCTCGCCTCCTGCGTGCCAAAGGACGGCACCGTGGGCCTGGTCAATTTCGGCGTCGATTATTTCAGCACCAACCAGCGCACAAAGGGCGTGAACGACTGGATGGCCAAGAACCGGCCCGACATCAAGATCAAGCAGGTCGACTTCACCGACCCCTCCAAGGCGGCGCAGATCGCCGGCGACTTCCTCACCGCCAACCCGGACGTGAAGGGACTGTTCGCCGTGTGGGACCAGCCGGCGCTCGACGCCCTGACCTCCATGCGCGCCCAGGGCGTCACCATTCCGGTGACAACGGTGGATCTTGGGCTCGAGTCCTCGATCGAGATCGCCAAAGGTGGCCCCCTCAAGGCGACAGGGTCGCAGCGCCCCTACGATCAAGGAGTCGCCGAGGCCTTGGCGATGATGAAGGCCCTGGTGGGCCAGACGCCGCCGGCCTGGGTCGGGGTGCAATCCTTGCCGGTGGTGCAATCCAACGTGCTCGAAGGCTACAAGACCGTTTTCAAGAAGGACCCGCCGCCGGAACTCGCCAACGCCTGCAAGGCCGCGGCGCCGGCCTGCGGCTGAGTCGAGCCGGTTGAACACGGCGGATCGGGCTCGTTGTCGCGCCCGATCCGCCAAGCCGGCAACGGCGCGCCGGCATGACCCAGGGGGCGCGACATCGCGCCATGTGGGACCCGCAGCCAACCGTGCCCATCTTTGGTCCGAACGCGGACAGCGTCTGGCTTGGGAACGCCCGAGCGCATCGTCCTCGGCGGCTTGGCTCGACGTTCAGCGGCGGATGATATCGTCGGGTGGAACCGCAGGGCGATTTCCCATGGCCCGATATTGCTCTAGGTGATGGATGTCGATCGCGGGGGGCGACCTTCGTGCTCGGTAAACACCCGGGGCCGCCGGCTCGGGACCCAAGGGCTGGTATATGGCAACGATCCAGGGCAAGCCTCGCGCCTCGACGGCATCGCTGAAATCGCTCGGGCCGCTGCTGCCCTTCGCAAAACGCTACAAGGCCCGCGTCGGCCTCGCCGTGCTCGCCCTGGCGGTGGCCTCGGCCGCCACCCTGACGGTGCCCGAGGCGGTTCGCCGGATGATCGATTTCGGCTTCGCGCCCGACAAAGCCGGCCTGATCAACGCCTATTTTTTGGCCCTCCTGGCCGTCGTGGGCGTTCTCGCCCTGGCGTCCGGCAGCCGCTATTATCTCGTGATGACGCTGGGCGAGCGGGTGGTCGCCGATCTGCGGGACGCCCTGTTCTCCCACCTCAGCGGCCTCGATGCGAAGTTCTACGACACGGCCCAGACGGGCGAACTCGTGTCCCGCCTGACGGCCGACACCACGCAACTGAAAGCCACCTTCGGGTCCTCCGCCTCCATCGCGCTGCGCAACCTCTTCTTGTTCGTGGGCGCGGTCGTCATGATGGTGGTGTCGAGCCCGAAACTGTCCGCCCTGGTGCTGATCGCCATCCCCATCATCGTCCTGCCGCTGGTGTTTTCCGGGCGTTCGGTGAGCCGCCGGTCGCGCGCCGCGCAGGACAGGCTCGCCGAAGCCACGGCTTTCGCGTCCGAAAACCTCGGTGCCGTCCGCATCATGCAGGCCTTTGGCCAGGAGGGGGCGACCCGGGCGCGTTTCGCCGCGGCGGTCGAGAACAGCTACGCGGCGGCCCGCGATGCGACGGCCGCGCGCGGGATGCTGACCACCGTGGCGATCTTTCTCGCCTTCGCCAGCGTCGTCGGCGTTCTGTGGCTCGGCGCCCATGACGTGATGGCCGGCCGCATGACGGGCGGGCTCCTGTCGCAATTCGTGCTTTACGCGGTGTTCGGCGCGGGGGCCTTGGGCGAACTCAGCCAGGTTTGGAGTGAAATCTCGGCGGCGGCGGGTGCGGCGGGCCGCATCGCCGAACTTCTGGCCGTCACGCCGGCCATCGTGGCCCCGGCGGTGCCCGCTACCCTTCCAACACCCGTGCGCGGCGCCTTGCGGTTCGACGATGTTGCCTTCGCCTATCCCACGCGGGGCGGTGAGCCCGTCGTCCAGGGGATCGACCTCGCGGTTTCGGCGGGCGAAACAGTGGCGGTGGTCGGCCCGTCGGGCGCCGGAAAATCCACCCTGTTCCAACTCCTGCTCCGCTTCTACGACCCGACGGGCGGTCGCATCCTGCTCGACGGCGTGGCGATCGACAGGCTGGCCCCGGACGAGCTTCGCCGGCAGTTCGCCCTCGTGCCCCAGGACCCCGTCATCTTTTCCGGCACCGTCGCCGACAACATCCGCTATGGCCGCCCCGACGCGAGCCTCGAGGAGGTGTGGGCTGCCGCGAACCGGGCCGCCGCGCACGGCTTCATCACCGCGCTGCCGCAAGGTTACGACACGCCTGTGGGCGAGCGCGGGATTACGCTGTCGGGCGGCCAGCGCCAGCGCCTCGCCATCGCGCGCGCCATCCTCAAGGACGCGCCCGTGCTGCTGCTCGACGAGGCGACGTCCGCCCTCGACGCCGAAAGCGAAAGGCTGGTGCAGGGCGCCCTCGATAACCTGATGGAGGGCCGGACCACGCTGGTGATCGCCCATCGACTGGCGACGGTGCGCCAGGCGGACCGGATCGTCGTCATGGACGGTGGCCGGATCATCGAGCAGGGTACCCACGCGGCGCTCAACAGCCAGAACGGCCTTTATTCCCGCCTCGCCCGGCTGCAGTTCAACGTGCGCGACGAGCCGGCGGCGGCCGCCGAATAGGTCGGCCTCCGATCGTCGCCGTTTCGCCGGAATTTCCAGGCAGGACGGCACCCTCCCATTTCCCTCCGATTGCGGACGCATGGCCGATCCAACCCGCCTTTTCCTTCTCACGCCGGTTCTTTCCGAGCCGCAGGCCTTTGCGCCGAAACTCGCCGAAGCGCTCGGCGCGGGGGATGTCGCCTGCGTGCTGGTGCGCCATGCCACGCGCGACGATCGCGCCGCCAAGGCCCTGCTTCGCGTTCTCGCGCCCCTCGTTCAGGACGCCGGGGCGGCGTTCCTGATCGAAGCGGACCCGCGCCTCGCCGCTCACGTGGACGCCGACGGCGTCGAGATCCGCGGCGTCGGCGAGCCGCTCGGGGACGCGGTTGAGAGTATGAAGCCCGACCGCATCGTGGGATGTTCGGGCCTATCCTCGCGCGACGACGCCATGACGGCCGGCGAGGCGGATGTCGACTACCTGATGTTCGGCGAACCGCGGCCGGACGGGAGCCTGCCGCCACCCGATGAAACGCTGGACCGGGTGCGGTGGTGGGCCGAGATCTTCAACATGCCATGCGTCGGGTTCGCCCAAACGCTCGCCGAGGTCCGCCCGATCGCGCTGGCTGGCGCCGAGTTCGTGGCGGTCGGGGACGCGATCTGGACCGATGGGCGCGGGGTGTCGGCGGCGATCGTGGACGCTTCGCGCGAACTCCAAGCCGTCGCGGCGATCCGGGCCGAGGCGCTGCAGGCGTGATTCCGACGGCGCGCCGCCCTTTGTTCAGGCTTTCGGCGGGATTGGGCCTCGCCCTTCTGGCGGGAGCGATCCTCCCACCCGACAACGCGCTCGCCCAGGTGCCGGCGCTGCCGACTTTGGTGGGCCAGCCGCTGGCGGCCGGCAACGCGACGGCTCCGCTTGGTGCCACCCTGCCGTCGCCGATCAGCCCGCAGAATGGTGGGGAACCGAGCCGGCCCCTGCCCCCCGATGCCGACCTCGCCTTTGGGGCGTTCCAGCGCGGCTATTTCGCGACCGCCATGACGGAAGCCATGAAGCGCGTCAAAGCCAACCCGAAAGACGGGACCGCCATGGCGCTGATCGCGGAAATCTACGCCCAAGGGCTCGCCGTCAACCCCGATCCGGCCGAGGCTGCCCGCTGGGACAGGCTCGCCAGCCAGCAGAACAACCGCGAGGCGACCTTCGCCTATGGCATGGCCCTGCTGCAGGGCAAGGGCGTAGACAAGGACCGCAAGGCGGCGGCGGCCCAGTTCGAGCGGGCGGCGGCCCAGGGCCATGCCGGCGCGCTCTACAATCTCGGCGTCATGGCGATCGAAGGCGAAGGGGCGACGCATGACTTCGGGCTGGCCGCCGCCTATTTTCAACGCGCCGCCAACGCCGGGGACATCGATGCCCTGGACGCGCTGGCCGCCCTGTTCAAGAGCGGCCGGGGCGTCGCCCAGAACGCCAGCAAGGCGGCCGAGCTGTTGAAGAGGGCGGCCGACGAGAAGCACCCCGGGGCGCAGGTGCAATATGCCATCATGCTGTTCAACGGCGACGGGGTGGACAAGAACGAGGCCGAGGCGGCCCGCTATTTCCAGATGGCCGCCAACCAGGGCAACCCGGTAGCGGAGAACCGCCTGGCCCGCCTGTATGCCGCCGGGCGCGGCCTCGCCCGGAACCCGGTCGAGGCCGCCCGCTGGCATATCCTGGCCCGGGCCGCCGGAGTCGCCGACGCGTGGCTCGACGGCCAGCTGGCGGCGCTGAGCCCCGCCGACAAGGCCAAGGTCGAGGATGTCGTGCGCCGGCAGCTCGCCCGTTAGGCCGCGCAACATCCAGGCAAAGCTGCTAGCTTTGCCCAAACCGTTTTTCCTCGGCCCGCTCCCACCAACACTGGACTGCTCATGATCCGCTCGGCTTTGATGAATGTGATGACGGCCGCGGCCATCAAGGCCGGTCGCGGCCTGAAGCGCGATTTCGGCGAGGTCGAGAACCTGCAGGTTTCCGTCAAGGGGCCCGGTGATTTCGTTTCCGCCGCCGACAAGAAGTCGGAGCAGACCCTGTTCGAGGAGCTTTTGAAGGCCCGGCCCGGCTATGGCTTCGTGATGGAGGAAGGCGGCACCGTGGAGGGCGCCGACAAGAGCCACACCTGGCACATCGACCCGCTCGACGGAACAACGAACTTCCTGCATGGCCTGCCGCTGTTCGCCATCTCGATCGGGCTCGAGCGCGAGGGCGTCATCGTGGCCGGCGTGATCTACAACCCGGCGACCGACGACATGTTCTTCGCCGAGCGCGGCCAGGGCGCCTATCTCAACAACCACCGCCTGCGGGTGGCCGCCCGGCGCGACCTCGGCGACGCGCTGGTGTCCTGCGGCATCCCCCCGCTCGGGAGCGCCGCCATCCACCCTCGCTTCAAGACCGAGTTCGCCGCCACCCTGGCGCGCGCCGGAAACCTGCGGCGCCTCGGCGCCGCCGCGCTCGACCTCGCCTATGTGGCCGCGGGTCGGTTCGACGCCTATTGGGAACGCGGCGTCAAGAGTTGGGACGTGGCGGCCGGCATCGTGCTGGTGCGCGAGGCGGGCGGCTTCGTGAGCGACGCGGATGGCGGCGACAAGGCGCTCACCGGGCGGAGCATCTGCGCCGGCAACGAACACATGCACCGCCACCTGCTCGCCGTGTTGCGGGACGCGGGCTGACGACCCTCGCGGGTTTTTACTGAAAAACTGGGGAAAACCTGCTAGTCGGGTGGAAGCCGTCGCGTGGCAACCGGACGCGGCCGATCGAGCTGGATTGCCGAATGGCGCAAACGAACCAAAGCCTGAAGCTCTCATCGCCGCGCGTTTTCCTGCTGCGCATGATGGTTTTCATGATCCTGGTGGGCTTCGTGGTCCTGATCCTGTACCGTCAGATCGCGACCGCCTTCATGGCCAACCCCGGGCTGAACGGGCTCATCCTGGGCGTTCTGCTGATCGGCATCGTGCTCGGGCTGCGCCAGGTCACGCGGCTGAGGCCCGAGATCCGGTGGGCCAATGGGCTCATCGGCGCCGGGAAACCCGGTGCCGCCCGCCCGGTGCTGCTCGCCCCGATGGCGGCCGTCTTCGAGGGTGGCTCGCTCCGCTCCATCTCGACGCTGACGCTTCGCGCGCTGCTCGACTCGGTGGGGACGCGGCTCGACGAGTCGCGCGAGATCGCCCGCTACCTCACCGGGCTGCTCATCTTCCTCGGCCTGCTCGGCACCTTCTGGGGCCTGCTCGAAACGGTGGGCTCCATCTCCGGCGTGATCAAGTCCATGGGCGGGGGTGGCGATGCCGCGCTGATGTTTGACGACCTGAAGAATGGACTGGCGGCGCCGATCGCCGGCATGAGCGTGTCCTTCACGTCCTCGCTGTTCGGGCTGTCCGGCTCGCTCGTGCTCGGCTTCCTGGACCTCCAGGCCGGCCAGGCGCAGAACAGGTTCTACAACGAACTCGAAGACATGTTGTCGGCCTCCACCGATACCGATCTCGCGCCCGACACGCTGGCCCAACCAGCCGCCGCGGGCATTCCGTCCGACCTGCGCGTGGCCCTCGACAAGATCGCGGCGGGATCGGAGAGCTCCAACGCGCGCGCCTCGACGACCGCCATGGCCAACCTCGCCGAAGGCATCCAGGGGCTGGTCCAGCACATGCGGTCCGAACAGCAGTTGATCCGCGACTGGGTCGAAGCGCAGGCGGCGCGCGACGGCGAGATCCGCAGGCTGCTCGAACAGTTGACGCGCGAACGCGAGCTGCGCTGATGGCCCTGGGGCGGGCGCGGCGCGTTCATCGCGGCATCGACTACTGGCCCGGCTTCGTCGACGCGCTGTCGGTCATGCTGCTGGTGATCACGTTTCTGCTCTCGGTTTTCATGCTGGCGCAGTATTTCATGTCGCGCGAGGTGACCGGCAAGGACACGGCGTTGAGCAAGCTCAACCGCCAGATCGAGGAATTGACGTCCCTGCTCGCCCTGGAACGGGCCGGCAAGGCCGACGCCCAGGCCAACCTCGCCTCCCTCACCGCCACGCTCGACACGGACAGCAAGGAAAAGAGCCGGCTGCAAGGGCTCCTGGCCGGCAGCGCCTCGGCCAGCGCCGACGCCGACAACCGCGTTTCCCAGGTCGGGCGCGAACTCCAGGCGCAGAAGGATGTAGCGTCCCGCGCCCTGGCGCAGATCGACATCCTCAACCAGCAGATTTCCGCCCTCCGTCGCCAGCTCGCCGCGATCGAGACCGCGCTGAACACGTCGGAAAGCAAGGACAAGGAGTCCCAGGCCCGGATCGCCGACCTTGGCACCCGGCTCAACCTCGCGCTGGCCCAGAAGGTGCAGGAACTCGCCCGCTACCGCTCCGACTTTTTCGGACGCCTGCGCGAGATCCTGGGGACCCGGCCCGGCATCAAGGTCGTGGGCGACCGCTTCGTTTTCGAGTCCGAGGTGCTGTACGATCCTGGTCAGGCCACCATCAACCCCGACGGACGGGCCGAGCTCGACAAGCTTGCGGCGGCCGTGATCGACCTCGAGCGTGAAATCCCGCCCGAGATCCCATGGATCATGCGGGTCGACGGCCACACCGACAAGCGGCCTATCACCTCGCCGCAGTTCAAATCGAACTGGGACTTGTCGGCCTCGCGGGCCATCTCGGTCGTGCAATATCTCGTGACCAAGGGTGTCGACCCGACGCGGTTGCTGGCGGCGGGCTTCGGAGAGTTCCAGCCGATCGACACTGGCGACAGCGACGACGCGCTACGCCGCAACCGCCGCATCGAACTCAAGCTGACGGAGCGGTGAGGCGCCCATTACCGCTTGAGCGCCTCGACGAGTTGGGTCTTGGTCATGCGGGAGCGTCCCGGGATGCCGCGCGCCTTGGCTTCGGCGTAAAGGGCGGTGCGCGTGTCGCCTTCATGGGCCGTATTAGTGGTTTCGCCGTGGGCGGCGGCTCCATGGAACGGTGCGGTCTTTTCAGCGACATCCTTGGGCTGCGGCGAGAATTGCTTGCCGGCCCGTCCGTCGGCCCGCTTCTTCCGGCTGGTCCGCTTGTATTCCTCCGCGCTCAGCGCATCCCGGGCCTTTTCGGGAAGGTAACGCTCGCCGGTTTCTCCGCTTTTATGGCCCGACTTCGTGCCCCAATGCTCTTCTTCCCATTGCACGAGGTGATTGTCCGGCGTTTTCTCGCCCTTGTATCCGCCACCTTCGTGCTTGTATTCCTGCACGGCCATCTGGGCCTTGCGAGCCGACCATTGGCCGGGTTTGCCGCCCTTGTCGCCCTCGGTCACCTCGTGCTTGACCTTTTCCCAAAGGTCGGGGTCGGATTTGTCGGCGGTTCCAGACATGGCGTTCTCCAGGCTGAACCGTTCAACGCTCGGAGCCGACCGGAAGGTCGCCCGTCAGGGCCGCTTCACCGTGTCGCGCAGAAAACGCCCCATGCGCTCGAGGGCGATTTCGATGTTGGGCAACGAATTGGCATAGCTGAAGCGGAGGTAACCCTCTCCGTGCAAGCCAAAATCGGGGCCTCCGATACACGCCACCCCGGCCTCTTCCAGCAAGGCCGACGCCAGTGCCTTGGCGGCCCAGCCCGTGCCGGTGATGTTCGGGAAAGCGTAGAACGCGCCCTTGGGCACGACGGCCCGGACGCCCGGCAGACGGTTGAGGCCCGCCGTTACGGCGTGACGGCGTTCGTCAAAGGCCGCCATCATGGTTCGCACCGCGTCCTGCGGGCCTTCGAGCGCCGCGATGCCGGCCCATTGCGACGCCGCGTTGGTGCAGGAAAAGCTGTTCACCACCAGCTTGCGGGCCTTGTCGAACCAGGGTTTCGGCCAGACGCCGTAGCCGAGCCGCCACCCCGTCATGGCATAGGTCTTCGACCAGCCGTCGAGCAGGATCAGGCGGTCGCGGATCGCCGGATAGGACAGCAGGGTCTGGTGCGCCAGTCCGTCGTAGGTCATCTGGCCGTAGATCTCGTCGGATAGCACCGCCACCTCGGGAAACCGGTCGAGCCCCGCCACCAGGGCGTCGATTTCGCTCTTGGGCGTGACGCCGCCGGTGGGGTTGGCCGGTGAGTTGAGGATGAGGAGCCGCGTCGCGGGCGTGATCAGGCCGAGCGTTTCCTCCGCCGAGAAAGCGAAACCGTTGGCTTCCCGCATGGGAACCGGAATGGGCCGCGCCCCGGTGAACTCGATCATCGACCGGTAGATGGGGAAACCCGGGTCCGGGTAGAGGATGTCGACGCCAGGCGCCCCGAACATCAGGATGGCCATGAACATGGTGACCTTGCCGCCCGGCACGATCATGACGTGCTCGGGCGACACGGTCACGCCTTGCCGGCGATGCAGGTCGGCCGCCACCGCTTCCCGCAAGGGAAGCAACCCGGTTGCCGGCGTGTAGCCGTGGTGGCCGTCGCGCAGGGCCTTGACGGCGGCTTCGACGATGTGGGGCGGAGTGGCAAAATCCGGCTGCCCGATGCCGAGGTTGACGATGTCGCGGCCCTGCCGTGCCAGATCGGTCGCCCGGGCCAGCACCGCAAAGGCGTTTTCCTCGCCGATGCGATCGAAAGCGGAGACCGTGGCCGGCATGACGTCTTCCCCCCCAGGGCTGCGTTGGCGGGCGGGAGCATGGCGGGTGGAGACCGGGATTGGCAAGCCTCCACGATTGGATGCGGACCGTTTCACTCGATGGGGACGGAGCCGCTCGCCGGCGCGGCCACGAGCCCCAGGCGCTGCTGGACGCCCCAGGTTCGCCGCCCGGTCAGGAACGTCACCCAACCAAGGGCGGCGCCGGCGTGGCGAAGGAGCTGAAAGCTGAACGGCTCCACCAGGGAGGCCAGAAGGGCCGAACCGAAGCCGACCCGGGCGGTGGGGCCCGCCCAGCGCCGGTAAAGGTGCACCGACCAGAGGTGAAACAGAAAATCGATCGCGATCTTCAGGCCGATGACGCCGGCCACGGGCGCCAACAGGGTGGTCCGGCCACCCGCCAGGGAGACAACAAGAAGCCCGAAGGCGGTCAGCCCGTAGAGGGGCTGCAGCGTGTCGGCGGCCTTCACGGGCAACATGAGCAGGCCGAGCCATCCGTAACGGCGGTTCCCGACCATGTCGCGGTACCAGTATTGCGTTTGCAGGAATCCGCCGAACCATCGGCGGCGCTGCCGGAGGAAGGCCATCACCGACCCCGGGGCATCCGTGCGGGCGCGGGCGCCCCCGACCACGCCCGTGGTCCAGCCCAGGTTTTCCAGCGCGCCATGGCGGCGGAGCCTGTGGATCAGTTCGTAATCCTCCACAAGGCAAGCCGGATCGAAACCGCCCACGGCCAGCACGGCCTCGCGGCGGAAACCCGCGAAGGCCCCCGAGATGAGCAGCAGGCTATCCATCCGCATCCAGGCGTAGCGGGACAGGAAGTTGCGGATGTACTCGTAGGTTTGAAACCACTGGAACAGGCGCCCGCCCACCGACGGGCCGCAAACCGGGGCGAGAAGGCCGGTCGCGGCGACGAGGGATGGATCGGCCGAGAAGGCCCGGCGCATCGCCGTGATGGCGCCGGGCTCCAAAAGGGTGTCGGCATCGACGGTCAGCACCACCTCGGTGCCGATCCGCTCCAGAACCGTGTTGAGGGCCTGCGGCTTGCCGCCGTGCGGCAGGGGTAGCCAGCGCAAGGACGGATGCCCGGCGGCAGGCTCGCTGACCTGGCCCGGCGGGGGGCGCGCCAGCCCATAGGCGCGGAGCAGAAAGGCCGCCGTGCCGTCTTTCGAACCGTCGTCGGCCACCACGATGGCATCCGGCGGTTCGGCCTGCTCCAGCAGCGCCAACAGCGTCAGGGGGAGAACCGACGCCTCGTTGTGCGCCGCCACGATGACGCCCAGCGTCGCCGACCGGCCGCACGGGGCAACCGGCGCCGGCACATGCCGCAACGGCATCGTGTGCCAGAACACGAACCCCAGGAGGGCCGTGTCATAGGCCACGTAGACGAGGCCGGTCGACCAGGCGAGCAGGCCGTCGAGCCAGAAGGCACGGGCAAACAGCACGGTCCACAAGGCGGCCACGAAACCATGGATCGCCAGGCTGCCGAGGGGCGTCGGCGGCGGGCTGAGGCGAGGCGAGGCGGCTTCGAGGGCTTCGGCCAGCGTGACGGGCTTCGGTGGCGCGACCTGGGACATGAACAACCTGACGATGGAGCACTGACGATTGTTCTCTTACGGTGGTGATCGATCGGGAGTATGTCGGCGGCCGGGCAAAGCGCCGCAGCGGCCGTTCCACAATCGACCGGCGTCCTCGCCGGAAGGGAGTTAAAAGGGTCGGCATGGCACAGGCTGGAAAATACACGCGCGTCGCCATAGCGTTCCATTGGCTCATCGCGGCCCTTATCGTGGCCAACGTCGTCCTGATCTGGTCCACCACCCTGGTGGCCGACGACACCATCCGTCCGCTGATCGACACCCATAAGTCGATCGGCATCACGGTGCTCGGCCTCGCGGCGATGCGACTGCTCTGGCGCATGGCCAATCCGCCTCCCCCGCTTCCACCGTCCTATCCCGGGTGGGAACGATGGGCCGCCCACGCCGCGCATCTCCTCCTTTACGTCGTGATCTTCTGCCTTCCGCTCACCGGCTGGTTGCACGATTCGGCCTGGAAGGATGCCGCGACCCACCCCATGCGCCTGTTCGGCCTGTTTCCTTGGCCTCGGATCGGCTGGGTCATGGGTGTCGAGCCCGACGCCAAGGAGCGGCTGCACGACCTGTTCGGCCTCATGCACACGTCCATCGCCTATGTGCTTTACGCCCTTTTCGTTGTGCATGTCGCAGGCGCGCTGAAGCACCAGCTCGTCGACAAGGAGCCGGAACTGCAGCGCATGCTGCCGTGAAGCGCGGTTTGGAAGCCGGAACGCAACGCCGACAGTCTGCCATGAAGGCGTCGGCAAGGATGGGAGCGCGCCGAGGATGACGATGGGGCTGACACGACGTCGCCTGGTGATGGGCACGGGGTGCGTCCTCATGGCGGCCGCGCCGGTCGGCTCCGTTCGCGCTGCCGATGAATCCTGGCGAACCCTGGAAGGTGTGTTGACCGACGTTGAGGCGAGAAGCGGCGGCCGGTTGGGCGTCGCGATCCTCGATACCACGACGGGTGGGCGCCATGGCCAGCGTGGCGGCGAGCGTTTCCCCATGTGCAGCACCTTCAAGGCGCTGGCTTGCGGGGCCGTTCTGGCCCGGGTCGACACCGGGCGCGAGGACCTCGACCGACGCGTCCGGTTCACGGCGGCGGATGTCGTGAACCATTCGCCCGTGACAAAGGAGCGGATCGGCGGCGAGGGCATGAGGCTTGGCGAACTCTGCGCCGCGACCCTGGCGCAAAGCGACAACACGGCCGCCAACCTGATCCTGGCGAGCCTCGGCGGCCCGCCCGCGCTCACAACCTTCGCCCGCGCCCTCGGCGATCCGCTGACCCGGCTCGACAGAACCGAAACCAGCCTCGACGAGGCGACCCCGGGCGACCCGCGCGACTCCACGACGCCGGACGCCATGGCGGCGAACCTGCGAGCGCTCGTCCTCGAGGACGTTCTTTCGAGGCCGTCACGGGACCAGTTGGCGACCTGGATGCGGGCCAATCAGACCGGCGACGCCAAGCTGCGCGCCGGCCTGCCAAAGGATTGGCGCGTGGCCGACCGGACAGGCGGCGGGGACCACGGCACCACCAACGACGTCGCGGTGTTCTGGCCACCCGGCCGGGCGCCGCTGGTCGTGTGCGTGTACATGACCGAAACCACGCTTGCGCCCGAGGTGGCCGACGCGCTTTTCGCGGCGATCGGGCGTGCCGTGGCGAGCCGGGCGTGATGGGCCGGGCTTTCCGATCAAGCGTTCTTTGCGCGCTGCTGGCGGCGGCCGTCGCGGGCGAAACCTCCGCCACGATGGCGCGGGACCGACCGTCGCCAAGCTGGCACGACGTGAAATGCGTCCGCTACAGGAAGGCCTGGGCCGGCGTCCTCGCCCGGCACGGGACGAGAGGGTTGAGCCGGGATTTCCTCGATCGGCACGATGCCTTCCTGGCGTCGAACTGTTCGGCGCGGGCCGATGTTTGTCCCCGGTCCGCAGAAGAACTGGCGCTCGCCAACGTCATGGTCGTGCTGGCGATGAACGCCGGAACGGCGAGCACCTTTCCACCCTTTTCCTGTTCCCGATGAGGCGGGAAAACGCATCGCCCGGCTCAGGACGTCCAAAGGCCCGGCGCGTGAAACGACGGTTTCCGGATAGCGGGGTCCCGCCCGAAGATTTGCCGCCAACGAAACCTGCGATCAGCCGCCGGCGCGCCCGCTGACCCGGACGGTGACCCGGTCGGCGTGGCCGGCGGCGTCCACCACGGCGATGGTGGAAAAGCCTTCCCCGTCGGGCCGCCAGAGCGACTCATGGGCAAAGGGACGGCTTGCCACCGGCCGCCCATCGATGAGCCAGCGATAAGGGCGCTCCCCGCCGGTCGCGGCGAGCTTCACGACGCCCTCGAGGCCGGGTGCCGCGTCGAGGTCGACCAGGATGCGCGATTGCGAAACCGGGAAGGTGATGCGAAGGCCCTCCTCCACGGCCCCTCCTTTCGCGTCGAGGCGCAGCAAGGCCGCGGGCGGCGGCCCGGCGAACACGGGCGCTAGCGCGCGCTTGGGCAGGGGATCGGCCGTCATCAGGTCGAACAGGCCGAACAGGATCGCGGCGGCGGAGGCGCCCACGCAGTTCGAACAGGAGCCGCCGTCGGCCCGCCCCATCCAGATCCCGGCGACGCGGCCGTTGTTGAAACCCACCGCCCATCC
Source organism: uncultured Alphaproteobacteria bacterium (assembly GCA_937871825.1). Lineage (GTDB taxonomy): Bacteria > Pseudomonadota > Alphaproteobacteria > Rhizobiales > Beijerinckiaceae > Lichenihabitans. The sequence continues at coordinate 7,329 of CALMOK010000274.1, read as the reverse complement.
GTCGCGGAAGCGGTAGGAGGTCCCGGTCTTGTAGGCGATGCGTCCGGCCCGTCCGCCCGTGCCGGGCGGCGCCGGCATGTCGGACAGGATGTCCACCACGGCGTCGGCGGCGCTGCGGGTCATCAGCGACGCGCCGGGCGAAGCCGCCGGGCCGGGCCGATCGGCAAGCGGCCGCACGGCGCCGCCGTCGGCTAGGGCCGCGTAGGCCGAAACCAGATGCTCCAACGTGGTGCCGGCGCCCCCCAGCGCGACCGGCAGGCCGGGCGCCGCGTGGGGATCGTCGAATTCGAGCGGCAACCCCGCCGCCTTGAACCGTTCCGTGAAGGCCACGGGGCCGACCCGCTGCAGCACCACCACGGCCGGCAGGTTGAGCGAGGATTGCAGGGCTTGGCGGACCGTCACGTCGCCGTTGAAGGCGCCATCGAGATTATGTGGCGCGTAATCGTCGAAGCGGGTGGCGACGTCGCCAACGAGGCTGCCGGGATGGGCCAGCAATCCCTCGAAGGCAAGGCCGTAGATGAAGGGTTTCAGGGTCGAGCCGGGCGAGCGGAGGGCCGCCACCATGTCGACCGCGCCAAGCCTGCGGGCATCCCCGTAGGCGGCGTTGCCGACCCGCGCCAACACTTCGCCGGTCCGCCAGTCCGCGACAACGGCGGCGAGCGTCACGGGACGGGGCAGCGCGTCTAGCGTTTGCGCGAGGAGGCGCTCGGCCCCGGCCTGGAGGGACGCGTCGAGCGTCGTCGCGATCGGGGTGTCGGAGGTCGCGGCATCGGCTGCCAGCCGCTCGGCGAGGTGCGGGGCGAGCCGCGGCATCGGCTGCCTGTGTGTCGGGACGGGGGCCGCGAGGGCGCTCGCCAACGCATCCGGCCCGATCAGGCCGTCGGCGGTGGCGCGTCGCAGGACCCTGGCGCGCGCCCGTCCGGCGGCGGCGGGGTCACGGTCGGGCCGGAGGCCGCTCGGGTTCTGCGGCAGGGCCACCAGCAGGGCGGCCTCGGCATCCGACAAGCGGGCCGGTTCCTTGCCGAACCAGGCGAGGCTCCCGGCCCGGACCCCTTCAAGGTTGCGGCCCATCGGGGCGAGCGTCAGGTAGGCCCGCAGGATGTCCCGCTTGCGCCAGTGCGCTTCGAGCTGCGCCGCGCGAACGATCTCGATCAGCTTGGAGCGGAGCGTGCGCGGACGGGGTTCCAGCAGGCGCACCACCTGCATGGTCAGGGTCGACCCACCTGAAACGACGCGCCCGCGCGCGACCCACTGGCCCAGCGCCCGCCCGAGCGCCAGGGGATCGAAGCCCGGATGGTGCCAGAAGCGTTTGTCCTCGACGTCGAACAGCAAGGCCAGATAGGCGGGCGACACGGCGTCGGCGTCGGGGGCGAGCCGCCACAGGCCCGCTTGCGTGGTGAACACCCGCAAGGGAACCCCGGCGCGGTCGACCACCACCGCCGAGGTTTCGGCCAACCGCGACAGGTCGAGCGGCCATGTCCGGTCGGCCAGCACCGCCCCACCAGCCAGCATGGCGGCAACGGCGACGGCGGCCAGCCAAGCGATGGCGGCACGCCGCAGCCTCATGGCTTGCGGGCCGCCTTGACCTCGAGCGCGCCGGCCTCGCCCCGCGCGTGATAGGCCGGGGCGTACATGTCCTCGACCTGCGGGCCGGGCCGAGCGTAGCTGCCGGGCGTCACGGCCCGCACCACATAGGCGAGCTTAAATCCCTGGGCCTCGCCGGTGAGGTCCAGCCCGGCGATGTAGCGGTCATCGCGCACGGCCGTATAGGTCGGCTCCGTCAAGTCCTTCAGCCAGGCGAAGCGGGTCGCATCTCGGTCGCCCGAAAGCCCGACGTTGCCGGGCTCCAGGCCCGCCGGCAGCATGTCGACGACCAGGACCTTGCGCTGGAGGTCGGCGTCCATCCTGCCTTCGAGAACGACCAGCAGTTCGTCGTTCTGATGGACGTCGCCGATGTCGGCGGCGCTGCCGTCGAGGTGAAAGTAGTGCCGTTCGATCGAGAGGCCGTTGGCTTCCGGCGGCTGCGGGCCGGCCGGCACCCCCGTGGTGGCGATCGACAGGTAGGCCACCTCGCGCCCCTTGTTGTTCACCTCGACGGAGCGCCCCTGCCCGAGGGGCTGGCTGGTGCTGGTGACGCCCGACCCCCCGGCCGGCTTGCCGCCCAGCAGCACGTCGAGCGGCGCCTTGCTGGTGAGATCGACCGCGCTGCGCAAGGTCCACACTTCTTCCTGGGTGCTGAGCCAACCCTGCCCGCTGACGCGACGGGCGAGGTCCATCGCCTGGGCCAGCAGCACATTCTGGGGCAGCAGTTTCTCCTCGGCCGCCAGCGACAGCGTCATGGCCCTGTCGCGCGTGTCGCTGCCATAATCGTTGAGGTAGATTTTCGGGTCGCGGGACACGGGGGCTGCCTTGAGCAGGCCCGCCGCGAGCTCCCGCTCGCCCGAGCGCGTCAGCACGGAAGCCAGTTGCACGCGGGCGAGGTCGCTCGGCAGGTGGTCCTTGGCGCGCGTCGCCATGTAGCGCAGCTGCGACAGGTCGAGCTTGCCCGATCGCCCCAGCACCACGGCGGCGTAGCTCGCGCCCGCGACGTCGGCCGGGTCCTCGCCGATGCTCGCGAACCGCCCGGCCAGCCAGGACAGCGCGCGCCCCTTCATGCTGTCCGGCACCTGCAGCCCGCGCTTTTCGGCGTGCTGCAGGAAATCCACCACATAGGCGGTGAGCCAAAGGTTGCCGTTGTCGAAAGCCGACCAGTAGCCGAAGCTGCCGTCGGCCGCTTGAAGCGAAAACAGCCGCGCAACCGCGCCCTGCCCCGTCGGGACGTCCCCGACCGGCGCCTTGACGGCCCCGCCGAGCGCCGAGGCGAAGAGTTCCGGAAAGGCGCGGCTGACCGTCTGCTCGGCGCAGCCATAAGGATAGCGCCGCAAGGCGGCCAGGAGGCCGGGGACGTCAAAGGCCGGAACGGCCGAGACCGCGAGGTCGAGCGTGCCGGTGCCGGGGATCAGGTCCTGCCCGAAAGCGTCGCCGGCGGTGAGCGTTTGGCCCGGATCAAGCGTCCGGACCTGGCGCTGCGTCACGTAGGGATTGGGCGAGCGCACCCCGATGTCGAAGTCGCGCTCGACGAGCGTGGTGCCGTCGTCCCCGGCCACGCTCATGTGGATGTGGCCCGCCCCCGGCGAGCCCGTGGCGGTGAGGACGCGGTCGGCGAAACGGCGCTTGTCGCGCTTGACGTCCTTGAACTGCACGTCCGCCCGGTCGAACGCCACCGCCCCGCTCGCCGTCAGGGTCACCTGATAGTTCTGTTCGGGCGCTTCGAGGTCGGTCAGCATCACGCGGGTGCGGGCCTTGTCGCCGGGCGCCAGGAAGCGCGGCAGCGTCAGTTCCGCGAGCAGCGCGGGGCGCACCGCCACGGCCCGTTCGGCGTGGCCGAAGCGATCCACCGTCCAGGCCACCGCCATGAGGCGGAGCCGGCCACTGAAATCCGGGATGTCGAGGGTCACGCGGCCGTGCCCGTCCGCGTCGAGTTGCACCGGACCGCTGAACAGCGCCACGGTCTTGAAAGTCTTGACGTCGAGCCCGCCCATCTGGAGCTTGGCCCGCGCGTCGCCACCCTCGACGAGCCGCCCGGCCTGCCCATCCGGATCGATGAGGCTGCCGTAAACGTCGCGCAGCTCGAAACCGGGCATGCGGCGGCCGAGGTAATGGTCGGCGGGATCGGGGCTGGAAAAATCCGTCATGCGCAGCACGGCCTCGTCAACGGCCGCGAGCGTCACATAGGCGGGCTGGCTGCGAGGCGCGCCCGTCGCCGTGAGGGCGACGTCGAGCTTGGTGCCGGGCTTGACGGTGTCGGGAGCCTCGACGGCGACGCGGAGTTCGTGGGCGGCCGTGGCGCCTGCCACCCAGGCGACCCCGACGGCGCGCACCGGCAAGCGCGGCAGGACGGCGCCGGCCGGAGCCACGGCGACGGCCAGCACGTAGGCGCCCGACGCCGGAACGTCGGCCGCGTCGAACTCAACCGTTCCGCCGCCCTTGGGCATCTCGACCTCCCGCACCTGATGCAGGCCGTTGCCGTCGAGCATCACGAGGACGCGGCCCGCGAAGCTCGGCTCGACGCGGGCCCGCAACCGACCGCCGGGCGCGTTCGGATCGAGCGTCACCGGCAAGACGTCGGGCTTGCGGCCGTCGGCGGACGCTTCGCCCCACCAGCCGGCGCCGAACCGCAAGGCCGTCGCGGTCTTGCCGGCCGCGTCGAAGACTTCGAGGCGGAAACGGCCGCTCGTCACCGGAACCGCCAGGTGGGCGTGCCCGTCCGCGCCGAGCGCGAGTTCGCCGCCGTTCACCCGGCTGTCGTTGACCACCTCCTCGGACTGCCAGCGCCCGTCGCGGAAATAGGTCGTGTAATTGTAATCCTCCTTGACGAGGTCCCAGGTGAGGCCGCCGGGGCCGACCGGCTTGCCGGCGCCGTCCACCAGAACGACGTCGAAACCGGCCTCGGCGCCCTCGGGCAGGCCTCCCCCGAACACGGATCGAACCCCGATGAAGCGGTCGGCGGTGCGCAGCGGCCGGGTCAGCTCGGCCGTCGCGGGGCGGCCGTCGACGTCGTTGACGGTGGCGCGCAGGGTGAGTTCGAGTGGACCGCTGGCGTCGAGCGGGCCGATCGCGGGCAGCACCACGCTCGCCCGCCCCTTGTCGTCCGTGGTGAAGGTTTGGGCGTCGAGCGCTTTCGGCAGGAACGGCTCCTGCACGAGCCCGAACCCGTAGCCCGCCAGGCCCTCGAAGGGCGAGCCGGCCGGCTGGATCGTCGCCTCCACCTGGCCGGTCAGCGCGCCGCCGGGGCTGCCGTAAAAATAATCCGCCTGCACCGCCGGGCTGATCGCCCCGGCGGCGTCAAGGAAACCCGCCGGCAGGTCGAGCTTGGCCTCGAGGCGCGGGGGCACGAAATCCTGCACCGACACCGTGGTGGCGCCGAGGCGTTCCTTGCCGCCCGCCCCGGCCCAGATCGTCCATTCGCCGTCGTAGGCGTTGTCGGGAACGTGGATGTCGAGCGTGCCGCCGCCCGCCCGCGCGAGGTCCGGGCGAAGCGTGTCCACCTCGATGCCGTCGGGCCGGACGAGGTGCAGCGTCACCGGCGTCGCGGCGGCGGGGCGCGCCTGGGCGTCGCGCAGCAGGGTGCCGAGGTGGATCGTTTCGCCGGGCCGGTAAACGCCCCGGTCGGTCCACAGGAAGGCGTCGAGCGGCCCGGGCGGGGCGCGGCCTTTCAGGTCGAGGTCGGTGAGATCCAGCGCGGGCGTGTTGAGCCGCAGCCAGGAATAATCGCCCCGTGGGCTGGACGCCGAAAGCAGCTGGGCGGCGTCCCCGTTCTCACCCCGCAGCAGGCCGCCCGGAACCACCACGCGACCGTCGGCATCCGTCTTGAGGGTGGTCAGCACGTCGTTGCTGCGGGCGATCAGCCGGATGGCGACGTCGGCCATCGGCCTGGCGCTTTTCAGGGACCGGGCGCTCACCAGCAGGCCCGCTTCCGTTTTGACGGTGAGGAGGCCGATGTCGGACACGCTGAACCATTGGGTGGCCCGCTCGGTGTCGTCGTCGAGCGTTTTTCCGTCCGGCACGGCGATCGCCACGTAGACGCCGGGCTCCAGCGCCTTGACGAGCTGCCCGAGCGGCAGCGCGGTGGTGACCTGCTGGTTGGGCTTGGCTGCGATCTCCACCCGGCCTTCGAACACCTTGCTGGCATGGTCGGCGACCTGCGCCAGCCCCGCTCCGGTTTGCGCCTGGCCGAACCAGTCGCTGCCCACCTGGTCGGCCAGGCCCCGCTCGCCGACGCGGTAGAGCACCAGATGGGCCTTGGCGACGTTGACGCTGTGCAGCGGCAGGCCGACCCCCTCGGCGTAGGGCAGCAGCGTCTTGTTGCCGGAAAAGCTGACGCTCGGCTCCCGATCGGGCACGTCGACCTCGACCGGGACGTCCCTGGCCAGAACCGTCGCGTCAGCCGCCGGCAGGCCGGCCTTCAGCCGGATCTTGTAATGCTTGCCGTGCTGCAGGCCCGTGACGCACAGGTCCTTGCCGCGCGGCTGCACGGTGTGGTCGATCGCGGGGTCGATCGATACGAAGGGGTCGAGCGCGCCGGCGTTGCCCCTCGGCAAGGGGCTCGAGAACGACAGGCAGGCCGCCGGAACGGCGCGGTCGGGCTGAACCGTCACGTTGAGGTAATCGACCGCGCGCGCCGTTTGGGGCATCGCCAGCGAGGCGAGCATCAGAACGGCACCGGCAACAAACGCCCGGCGAATCGCTTCCCCCATGGCTCTCCCTCCCCCGCCCGTGGCGCCGGCTCGTCCAGGAACCGATTGCCGTGGTGCCGGAAAGCCTAGGCCAGAATCCGTCACGGGACCACGCCAAACTGCGAGCCCGCCGCGTCCCTGGCCGGGCTGTTGCGCACGGCCGGGATCAGGGGTAGTTGCAATGCTCCCCGAGACCACGTCGCGGCAAGGCGGAGGCGCTCCGTTCCGCCGCCTCGGTTCGGGGCCGGTAGCTCAATGGTTAGAGCCGGCCGCTCATAACGGTCTGGTTGCAGGTTCGAGTCCTGCCCGGCCCACCCCACTTTTCAGCCTTCGCGCCAACGATTGCGCCAATGAAACGGCCGTTTCAGGCTCGTCGCGTCCGCGCCGCCGACCCGAAGGCATTAGCCACACCGCGCTGATAATCGGGGTCATGCTTTCCATAGACGGTCTCGACCATCTTCTCGGACATGCCCGTAAACCCAGCCACGTCGAAGCTCGAAACCCCGCGCTGTTTCAGCCACGTCACGCTGGTGTGCCGGAGGGAATGCGGCGTCGGGTTGCCCTTTAACCCTGCCATCCTCACGGCCGCTTTCCAGGCCGTCTTGATCGATTTGACAGGCCGTCCCTGCCATTCCACGACAAACTGTGCCATCAATCGGCGGTCGCGCCATCGCCGAAGGTGCGCCAGAATGCGGTCGCCCAGGCGGGACGTCGGCGACCGTTTATTGCCGGCTTCGATCACATCGTCCGGCAGCCGGTGATACCGCCCGGCGTCGAGGTCGATGAAAGCCCGGCCCGGACCGGCGTAGATCGACGCCTTGAGGATCGGGGCCGTTCGCGAGCCCGTGTAGATCCCCATGAGGATGAAGCGCACCAGGTGGCGAAGGTCGTAGAACTCCTCGCTTGGCACCCTCTGCCCCTTCCGAGCGCCCCGGGGTGGGATCTGGTCGCGGGTGTGTCGCCAGCAGACCCATAGAAGCCGGGCAACCTCGCTGCGCGTCAGGTATTTGGTGCGCGGCTTGCCCTTTTCTGGCAAGGCAACCTCGATGTAGCC
>CALMOK010000273.1:3069-11301 GCA_937871825.1 uncultured Alphaproteobacteria bacterium | reverse complement strand
TCATCAAGCCCCGCGATCCCTTCGATGGCGTTCTTGACGATGTTGGTCAGCGCCTGGGTGAGGAGGCGGCGGTCGAACCGGGCGATAACGGGATCATCGGGGAGCTTCTCGATGAAGCTGATCTCCGGATGGCCCTCCCGCATGAGGAACAGAACCTCGCCGACGCATCGCCGCACGTCGCCCTCCTCCAGCATGGGCTTGGGCATGCGGGCGAAGGACGAGAACTCGTCGACCATCCGCTTGATGTCGTCGACCTGTCGCACGATGGTGTCGATACATTGGTCGAAAACGTCGCGTCCTTCGGTAATCACTCGCCCGTATCGACGTTTCAGCCGTTCGGCCGAAAGCTGAATGGGCGTCAACGGGTTCTTGATCTCATGGGCGATCCGACGCGCCACGTCCGCCCAGGCCGACGTCCGCTGCGCCGAGATGAGGTCGGTGATGTCGTCGAGCGTCACGACATTGCTGTATTCGCCGGCTGGCGACACGTCGTTGGTGACGCGGACGTTGACGGTCCGCTCGCGACCCTGCCTATTCAAGGTGAGTTGGGCCTGATGGAGGCGCTGCCGCCCTGCCCTGGCATCGGCCAGAACCGGCCCAAGTTCCGGCAGCAGATTGGTCAGGGGTGTTCCGACCAGTTCGGCTTCGGGTGAGGCCGTTCCCAGCAGCTTCTGCGCCGACGCGTTCAAAACGGTGATCTGGTCCTCGCTGCCGACCCCGATAACCGCCGCGGGAACACCCGACAGCACGGCTTCGGTGAAGACGCGCCGCTCGTCATTCATGCGGTTGGCGACGATCAGCTTGTTCTGTTGCAGGCGCAGTTCGGACGTCATCTTGTTGAAGGTGGTGCCGAGCCGCCCGAGGTCGCCTTCCGATCGCCTGACGGGTACCTGGACGTAAAGGTTGCCCGACGAAACCTGATCGGTCGCCCGGATCAAGCGCCTGATGGGCGCCGCCAGCTGGTTGGCGAAGGACAGCCCGAGCCAAATCGAGGACAGCAGCATGATGGTGGCCAGCAAGCCATACATGATGATGAAGGCGACCTGGATGCTTCGGCGGTGGCCGTCGAACACGTCGTAGAGGTTGATGATGTCCTTGGCCTGCTGGGAGAACTCGATCGAGAACGGGTCGAGCGGGCGGGCCAGGTAGAGGAACGTGTCGTCGAAGGATGGAAGCAGCCGGAGCGCCACGAAGGTCTTGCCGCCGTTGAGGACGAAGCAGACCGGATCACGCTTGCGAGCGCCTTCGAAGTCGGCCGTTTCGGGCTTGACGACCTGGGCGGGCTGTCCGGTTTCGACACGCTCGACGACGGAGCCGTCGCTCTTCATCATGACGGCCGTGGTGAAGCCCAGGAAATGGACGCGGGAGGCGAAATAATTTTCAAAGAAGACGCGGTCGGTATAACCCACCTTGGCGCGGTCGAGGTCGGAGGCGGTCAGGTCGGCTTCCCGCAGAAGCGAATTGCACTGCGTTTCGCGATAAAGCCGCGCCGCGTCGGCCGTGTGGGATATGAAGCCCCGGACATCCTGCATGAAGGCCGGATAAAGGCCGCGCTCCAGCGTCACGGAGCCGACCACCGCCATCACCACGGCGGGGATGGCGGCCGTGATGGAAAACAGGAGCACAATGTAAAGATGCAGACGTGCCCCCGCCATGCGGGCCCGCCAGGCGATGATGAGCCTGACGGTCTCGGTGATCACCATGGAGAGGAGAACGATCACGACGGCGGAGTCGACCAGGAAGACGTCGAGAACCACCGCATCGGTTGGCAGGATCGGTGTGTAGCCGGTGAAGATCAGGAAGGTTACCAGCGCGCAAAGCAGGCCCAGAACAACCACGATGGGACCGAACTTCACGACAAGCCGACGATGCTTGCGCGCTGGCTCCGCGGTTGGGGCGGTCGCAACCTGATCCAACAATTCGCCTTCCGTTCGTCGATCTGCCGGGCGAGCCGCAGACGGCCGGCGCCACGTGAAGCTCTTGCGAATCGCCACCCTAGCTTGGGCGTGCGTTGCAATTATACCTCAGTGTTGCTCAACTGTGACGAATTGAGGGCGGATCGGTCGTCATCAGTCTATCGCGGCATCCGCATCAGGCGAATGTCAAGCTCACGCACCTTCTTGCGCAGGGTGTTGCGATTGAGGCCCAGAAGCTCGGCCGCTTTGATCTGATTGCCACGCGTGGCGGCGAGCGCGGCGGATATCAGGGGAACTTCGAGTTCTCTCAGAATGCGGTGATAAAGGCCGGGCGGCGGCAGGTTGTCGCCGTGCTGACGGAAGATGCCGCTGAGGTGACGCTCGACGGACCCCATCAGCCCGCCCTCCTCCGCCCGGTGTACCGCCCCGTTCGCCGGCAGGGGCGCGCCAGGGTCGGTGCCCGGCCCCGGAAGCGGAGCCTCGCCGGCGAGTTCCGACTCGATCAGCGCGCCACCGATCACCTCCTGCGGGTAGAGAGCGGCGAGCCGGCGCACCAAGTTTTCCAATTCCCGGATATTGCCGGGCCAACGATGACGCTTCAGCCGCTCCTGCGCGGCAACGTCCAGGTGCTTCTGCGGCAGGCCCTCGGCCGCCGCGAGCGTGAAGAAGTGTCGAGCCAGGTCGGATATGTCTTCCGTGCGCTCGCGCAAGGGCGGCAAACGCAGCGGCACCACGTTGAGGCGGAAGAACAGGTCTTCCCGGAACAGGCCCTGCTGGATCGAAATCCTGAGATCCTTGTTGGTGGCGGCGACGATGCGGACGTTGGTCTTGATCGGGGTGCGTCCGCCCACCGTGGTGTACTCGGCCTGCTGCAGCACGCGAAGCAGGCGGGTTTGCGCCTCCATCGGCATGTCGCCGATCTCGTCGAGGAAGAGGGTGCCCCCCTCGGCCTGCTCGAACCGACCCGCCGAACGGGTGTTCGCCCCTGTGAAAGCCCCTTTTTCGTGCCCGAACAGCTCGCTTTCGATAAGATCGCGGGGGATGGCCGCCATGTTGATGGCCACGAAGGGGCCGCCTTTCCGCTTGCCGTAGTCGTGCAGCGCGCGGGCGACAAGTTCCTTGCCGGTGCCGGACTCACCGGTGATCATCACGGTCAGGTCCGTCTGCATCAGGCGAGCCAAGGCGCGATAAATCTCCTGCATGGCGGGCGAGCGGCCCACCAGCGGCATGTTGTCGAGATCGTCCGCCTGAGGGGCCGGCGACTTGTGGCCCGGTTCGCTCAGGGCGCGCCCCACGATGGCGACAAGTTCCTTGAGGTCGAAGGGTTTGGGAAGATAGTCGTAAGCCCCTCGCTCCGAGGCCTTGATGGCCGTCATGAAGGTGTTCTGCGCGCTCATGACGATGATGGGGAGGTCGGGCCGGAGCTTCTTGATGCGCGGCAGCAGCTCAAAAGCGTTCTCGTCGGGCATGACGACGTCGGTGATAACGAGGTCACCCTCGCCCGCCTGGACCCAGCGCCAAAGCGAAGCCGCGGTTCCGGTGGTTCGCACCTCGTAGCCAGCGCGCGCCAGGGCATGGCTGACCACGGTCCGGATCGCCGTATCGTCGTCCGCCACGAGGATATGGCCGTTCGTCATCAAACACCCCTTCGCAGTTCGATGGCGGTCACCCTTGGGAGCCACGCCCATCGCGCGCCGCAAACATCGGCATCAGGATGCGGAACACCGTCCTGCGTGGGTGCGACTCGCATTCCACGATGCCGCCATGGTCGCCAACGATCTTGGCCACCAGTGCAAGTCCAAGGCCAGTTCCCGACACCTTGGTGGTCACGAAAGGGTCGAACAGCAGGGCCGCGATGTCGGGAGGAACGCCCGGGCCGTTGTCCCGCACGCAGAATTCGAGCGGCAGGCTGACCGGCTGTCGCGATCCCGGCGTCTTCAGCCGCACACCTGGGCGGAAAGCCGTCGTCAGTTCAATCTCGCCGTCGATGGCATCGCCAAGCGACTCGGCGGCATTCTTCACCAGGTTGAGGAAAACCTGCACGAGCTGGTCGCGATTGCCCAGCACGTGCGGCAGCGATGGATCGTAGCTTTCCACGAACCGGATGTGGCGGGCGAACCCCGCCTGCGCCACCCGTTTCACGTGGTCGAACACGGCGTGGATGTTGACGCTCTCGCGTTCGGCCGGCCGCATGTCGGAAAAGGCTTCCATGCGGTCGACGAGCTTGACGATCCGGTCGGTCTCCTCGCAGATCAGCCGCGTCAGGGCGCGATCCTCGTCCCCCACGGCTGTTTCGAGAAGCTGCGCCGCACCCCGGATGCCCGACAGCGGGTTCTTGATCTCGTGGGCCAACATGGCGGCGAGGGCCGACACCGAGCGGGCAGCGCCGCGATGGGTGAGCTGCCTGTCCATTTTATCGGCAATTGTTCGTTCTTGAAGCAGCATCACGACGCCGTCGCCGTCCTGCGGCGCCACGTGAACGTCGACGATGCGGTCGGAGCCGAGCTTCGGATTGCCGAGGTCGATCCGGTATTCCATCACGGCCGACCGCGTGGCCGACACTTGTTCGACAAGCGCCAGAATGGGCGAGCCGAACGGAACGAGATCGGCCAGCCGATGGCGAGTGATCATGGCGCGGCTCATCTCGAAAAAGGCCTCGGCCGCCCCGTTGACGTCCACGATGCTTCCATCGCGCGCGATGGACAGAACCGAATAAGGCAGCCCGCTCAGCACCACGGCGGCGTTGGCGGCGAGGCTGAGATCCTGGGGCGGCTCCAACGGGGAACGCTCAAATATGGCCCGCTGATCGCGCCCGGTCACGCAGCCTGCTCCGACGGCTCGAAAGTGGATTGCAGCTGAAAGGCTTGGGCCAGAAGCCCCGGCACGGTGCGAGGCTCCGTCGTGGTGACGAGGCGCGTCCTGATGCTCGCGGCCTCACCGGCGTCCTTGCATTCGGCGACATCGCCCGCGGACGCGTAGGCCGACAGGTGCTTGCGTGCGTGCCGCAAGCCTTTCTCGTCGCCGAACACCGCCAGGATGGCCTCGAAATGCCGACATGCCGTTTCGAGCCGGGCCGCGAGGCTGGGCGGCGGCGGCATGACCCCGGTTCGCAGGAAGGCGGCGAGACGGCCCACCAACCAAGGCTGACCCAGGGCCGCTCGCCCGATCATCACCGCATCGGCGCCCGACAAGGCCAACATCCGCGAAGCATCCTCTGCGGTGTGACAATCGCCGTTGATCACCACGGGGATCGCGACGGCGTCTGCCACGGCGCGAACCGCCGCCCAGTCGGCGACCCCCTTGTAGAACTGCTGGCGGGTGCGCGCGTGAACCGTCACGAGCTTGACGCCGAGCGTTTCGGCCCGCCGGGCGAGGTCGGGCGCGTTGATCGAGGCGTCGTCCCAGCCGAGCCGCATCTTGACCGTGACCGGCACCGTCACGGCATCGACCGTCGCCTGGATCAATCGGCAGGCGCCGTCGAGGTCGCGCATCAGCGCCGAGCCCGAAGCGCCTCCCGTCACCCGCTTGGCCGGACAGCCCATGTTGATGTCGATCACGGCCGCACCGCTTGCCTCGGCCAAGCGCGCGGCCTCCGCCATCTGGGACGGTTCGCATCCGGCGATCTGGACGGCGTGGATGGCGAGGCCATACCCTTCGGCCCGGGCGAGGCTTTCCTGCCGGCCGCTTGAGAGACCCGTGGCGGGAACCATCTCGCTCGGCGCCAATGAAGCGCCGAACTGGCAAGCCGCCCGGCGCATGCCGATGTCCGTCACGCCCGCCATCGGGGCGAGGAAAGCTCGGCCAGGCAGGCGCAACGAGCCGACGTAAAGGTCGGGCTGCTCATCAATGAAAGAACGGGGCGGAACGCCGATCGTGTCGCGTGTCACATGATCTTTCGCGGGATAAGGGTGGAGCCTGCCGCGCCGTGAGCGCAAATTGTGATCAGTTGGCCGATTTGCTCTAAGTTTAATCAAATGCCGTTCCGTCGCAAGGGTATCGCCACCCGTCCATCAACGCCTCGATCCGTCGTTTGACGCCGTGCCGAAAACGCGACACAGAACGCCCATCGTGTCAGGAGTGAGATCGTTTATGTCGGTAGCGCCTCATGTCCTCGTTGTCGCGGCAGGCCGGGGGGTTCGGGCGGGCGGTGGAGTACCCAAGCAGTTCCGCCCCATCGCGGGTGTGCCGCTGATCACCCGCACGCTGACGTCGTTGCTGTCCGCCGACACCAAGCTGCGAGTGGTCCCCGTCATCCACCCGGACGACCAAGCGTTGTTTCGGGAAGCGGTGCTGCTTCTTTCCCCGGACCTGCGGGATCGGGTCGACGCCCCGGTTCATGGCGGGGCGACCCGCCAGGCCAGCGTCCGGGCCGGTCTGGAGGCGATCGCCGCCGGGCACGACAGGCCCGATGTGGTGCTTATCCACGATGGGGCGCGTCCGTTCGTGTCGTCGGCCCTGGTCGGGCGGGCGGTCGAGGCGGCGAGGCGCCACGGTGCGGCCGTACCGGGGTTCGCCGTGACCGACACCGTCAAGCGGATCGACATCGAAGGATGGATCGGCGAAACGCTGGATCGAAACCGGCTGCGTGTCGTGCAAACTCCGCAGGCCTTCGGGTTCGACCTGATCCTCGACGCCCATCGCCGGGCGGCGCGGGACGCGGGGGGCGACCTGACGGACGATGCTGCCGTCGCCGAGGCGGCCGGCCATCGCGTTCATATCTTCGAGGGCGAGGCCGACAACGTGAAGATCACCACACCTCTGGATTTCGTCCAAGCCGAAACCAAGCTCACCGCGATGTTGCCCGATGTCCGCATCGGTCAGGGCTATGACGTCCACGCCTTCGTGGAGGGCGATCACGTGTGGCTCGGTGGTGTGCGGATCGATCACGACCGCAAGCTGTCCGGCCATTCCGACGCTGATGTCGTGCTGCACGCGTTGACGGACGCGCTGCTCGGCGCGATCGGCGACGGCGACATCGGCGTGCACTTCCCCCCCTCGCAGGAGCAATGGCGCGGCGCGTCTTCGGACCGGTTCCTCGAGGACGCGGCGGGGCGCGTGCGGCGGCGCGGCGGCGTCATCGCCCATCTCGATGCCACCATCGTTTGCGAAGCCCCGAAGATCGGACCACACCGCGAAGCGATGCGCGCCCGCGTCGCCGCCATCGCGGGGATCACCGTCGACCGGGTGGGCATCAAGGCCACGACATCCGAACTGCTCGGCTTCGTGGGGCGGCGCGACGGCATGGCGGCCTGGGGCCTGGCCACCGTGCGGTTGCCGTTCGATGCCGCCTGACGCGAGCCAGGGCGCCGCGATGTTTCCGCCCGACCTTCTTGCCCGCGCCGAAGCGCTCGTCGAAGCATGCGTCGCGCGGAGGCTCGTTCTGGCCACCGCCGAATCCTGCACGGGCGGACTCGTGTCGGCGTTGATCACGGATGTCGCCGGGTCGTCCGCCGTCCTGGAGCGGGGTTTCGTGACCTATTCCAACACCGCCAAACAGGAGATGTTGGGCGTCGATACCGACCTGCTGGCGCGGGAAGGCGCGGTGTCGCGCCCTGTGGCCCTGGCCATGGCATCCGGCGCCCTCGACCGTTCGCGCGCCGACATCGCGGTGAGTGTCACGGGCATCGCCGGGCCGGGTGGCGGAAGCGCCGCCAAGCCTGTCGGTCTGGTGCATTTCGGGTGTGCGGGCCCGCGTGGACGGAGTGTTCACGTCGAGCGCCGGTTCCCTGCCGATGGACGAGGGGCCATTCGCCTCGCCTCGGTCGAACAGGCCCTCGTCCTGCTAGAACAGGCAGTGTCCGCCCTGCCCGGTCCCGCATGACATCGAGGCTCAGGCCGGCCTCAGCCGTTGGCGGCGAGGGTAGACCCGGTCGGCCCGGACTTCGAAAGCTTCGGCAAAGCGCCGGAACGCGCCGTCGAACACCGAACCCATCAGGACGCCGAACATGCGGCTCTTGAACTCGTAGTCGATGAAGAACTCGACCGTGGACTCGGCCTCTTCGCCGCCAGCCGGCCGATCCTGGAAGCGCCACACGTTTTCCATGTGGCGGAACGGGCCGTCGACATATTCCACCATGATCTCCAGCTTGGCTTCGTCGAGGGTGACGCGGCTGGTGAAGCTTTCGCGGATGGCCTTGTAGCCGATCCGCATGTCGGCGAGCAGCTGCTCGCGCCCGTCATCGAGCCGGATACGGCGACGGACCTGCAAGCTTTGGCAGAGCGGCAGAAAGGACGGGTAGGTTTCAATGTCTCCGACGAGGTGAAACATGTCGGCCGCGCTATGGCGGACACGCCTGGTGGTCTTGAAGGTTGGCAT
>CALMOK010000273.1:0-3059 GCA_937871825.1 uncultured Alphaproteobacteria bacterium | reverse complement strand
CAGGATGTTGGTTCGGTGCCGTCGAACCCTGCCACTGGTTTCATCCAATCTAAGATGCCGACGGCCCGAGCAACATCTCCGGGCGACACATTACCGCTTCGTCCCAACCGGGTCTTCCAATCCACCGGACGAGACCGTCAGGCCGCTCGCACCGCGTGACGTAACCCCGATCAGACTTCCTTAACCACGTCTGTTTAAAACCAGGGATGAAATTCACGACCGGCGACACGCGTCACGGTAACTATGGTCGATCCCATGCGGCGCACCTTCAAAACATTTGGTTTCGTGTCGATGATGCTGGTCGGGGGTTGCGCCGGTAAGACCTACCCGACAGATCTGTTCAAGGCTCAGGTCAACGCGCCCTATACGCTGGCGGCTGGGGATCGCATCCGGGTCATCGTCTTCGGTCAGGACGCGATATCGAACTCCTATTCGGTGAGCGGAAGCGGAAAGATCTCACTTCCCCTGACCGGGGAGGTCCAGGTCGGAGGCTTGTCGACGAGTGCCGCCGAGCGGCTCATCGAGACCCGCTTGCGGGCAGGCTTCCTGCGCGAGCCCCACGTATCGGTTGAAGTGGAGGCTTACCGGCCCTTCTTCGTGCTCGGCGAAGTTCAAGCGTCGGGCCAATATCCGTTCATCAACGGCATCACGGCCCAGAAGGCCATCGCGATCGCCGGCGGCTTCACGCCCCGTGGCTACCAGGGCAACGTCGACGTTACCCGGATCGTGAATGGCGCCTCGATCACCAGCACGGTTCCGATGACGTTTCCGTTGAAACCCGGCGATACTGTCACGGTTGAAGAACGCTTCTTTTAGATTCAGAAGCGCATAACGGCCTTGCGACAAGCGAGGCCGCCATGCCGGAACAGCCAATCAACGATCGACGCCTCAGGATCGTCCATGTTCTGCGAGCACCCGTGGGCGGGCTTTTCAGACATGTGCTTGATCTCGCGAATGCCCAAATCGCGGCCGGACACGAGGTCGGCATCATTGCCGACAGCCTGACGGGTGGAAGCTGGGCGGACACGGTCCTTGACAAGCTCGAGCCACGGCTCACCCTCGGTCTTCGGCGGTTTCCAATGCACCGGGGACCGCACCCCTCCGACATGCCGGCTTTATGGCGGGTCGCCGCTGCCGCGCGGGCTTGGCGTCCCGATGTCCTGCACGGCCATGGCTCGAAGGGTGCCTTCTATTCGAGAATGGCGACGATGTTGCCGGGCGCGAGTCGCTCGATGGTACGGGCCTACACGCCCCATGGGGGAAGCCTTCACTTCGGCGCGGGGTCCCCTGCTCACAAATCCTACCTATGGGCCGAGCGTCTGCTGGCGCTGAGATCCGACCTCATCCTGTTCGAAAGCGCTTATGCGGCCAATCGTTACCGGTCGGCCGTCGGAGCGCCGCCCTGCCTGTCGCGCGTGGCCCTGAACGGCATCGGCAACCATGAATTCGAGCGGATCCGGCCCAACGACGACGCGGCCGATTTCGTTTACGTGGGCGAACTCCGGGAACTGAAGGGCGTGGACATCCTGCTCGAAGCCTTGGCGACCGCCTCGGCGGCAATCGGGCGACCATTGAAGGCTGTTCTGGTCGGGTCGGGTCCCGATCGAGGCCTTCTGGAGGCACGGGCTTCGAGGCTTAGCATTGCCGATCAGGTCGTGTTCGCGGGCGCTCTCGCGGCCAGGACCGCTTTCGCCCTTGGCAGGATCCTCGTCGTCCCGTCGCGCGCGGAGTCCCTTCCCTACGTGGTACTCGAAGCCGCGGGCGCCCAGGTGCCGATGATCGCCACGAACGTGGGCGGGATCCCCGAGATATTCGGCATCCACGAGCACCTGCTCCTGCCGGCCGGCGACCCGGAGGCGCTGGGAAGCCGCATGGTTGAAGAACTGCGCAGGCCCTCGTCCGAAACGGCGCGAACGACACGGCGCATCGCCGAACACGTGCAAAGCCGTTTTTCGGTCGACCGGATGGTCGAGTCCGTCATGGCGGCCTACCGCGACGCCCTCGCTCGCAAGACCGAGGCGGGGCCAAGCCGACAACCCACCGTGCCCTTCCAACCTCACCGATACGGGTTCTGAGACGATGGCCCTCCTTCAATCCACAAGGTCGGATCATCTGCCGAGCGATCTCCGCCGCTTGCGCGACGCGCCCGAACCGGCCGACCGGCCCGACGTGCCCAAACCTCCGTCCGATAGGCTGGTCGCCCTGGCGGAGTCGATGGGCGGCTCCCAGACTCGCCCGCCCTATTCGCCCATCGTCCTCGTTGGGCTGGTGCGGATTGTCGAACTCACGCTGCTTTGCTTCACGGGCCTGCTTGTCCACCACTTTTACGTCATGCCCCAGGTTGGCTACGAGGCGGCCTATTTCGTGGCCATCCCGATCATCGCTGCTGTGAGCCTCGTGGGTTTTCAGGCGCTCGGTCTGAACAGCGTCCGGGCGTTCCGGTCGCCGGTCGCGCATGGCGTCAAGCTCGCGGCCGTTTGGAGCTTCGTGCTTCTGGTCGCCCTTGCGGCGGTCTTCTTCCTCAAGCTCGATGGCACGTTCTCGCGCGTCTGGCTTGTGGGATGGTATGGCTGCGGGCTGGTGGGTCTTCTGGGTGAGCGTTGCCTTTTGTCAGCCCTCACCCGGCACATGAGCCGCACCGGCCGACTGGACAGGCGCACCGTGGTGGTCGGGGGCGGCCCGGCCGGGGAAAGCCTGTTGCAGGCGCTCTCGGCCGAAGCCGACACGGACCTTCGTATTTGTGGCATCTTCGACGATCGGGACGACGACCGGGCGCCCGACGTCGTGGCGGGTTACCCTAAACTGGGCAATGTGGACGACCTTGTCGAGTTGGCACGCCACACCCGCATCGACCTCATCATCTTCGCACTTCCCATTACGGCCGAGCACCGGCTTCTGCAGATGCTACGCAAATTATGGGTTCTGCCGATCGACATTCGTCTCGCCGCCCACACCAACAAGCTTCGGTTCCGGCCGCGATCCTATTCCTACATCGGCGCCGTTCCGGTGCTTGACGTTTTCGATAAGCCGATCGCCGATTGGCACGTCGTGTCCAAGTG
>CALMOK010000272.1 GCA_937871825.1 uncultured Alphaproteobacteria bacterium | reverse complement strand
CGCTCCGCCGCGCCGACCGAGAAGCCCGCGAGGTCGTAATCCTCGCCCGCGTAAAGTCCTGGCATTTCCGCCGTTTCGCCGCCAATCAACGCGCAACCCGCCTGTCGGCAGCCAGCCGCGATCCCCCCCACGATCGCCGCCCCGGCGCGCGGGTCGAGCTTGCCGGTCGCGTAATAATCGAGAAAGAACAAGGGTTCGGCGCCCTGGACCAGAAGGTCGTTGACGCACATGGCGACGAGGTCGATGCCGATCGTGTCGTGCCGGCCGCTCTCGACCGCGATCACCACCTTGGTGCCGACCCCGTCGTTGGCCGCCACCAGGATGGGGTCGATGAAGCCAGCCGCCTTCAGGTCGAACAGCCCGCCGAAGCCGCCGATCTCGCCGTCGGCGCCGGGCCGGCGCGTCGAGCGGACGATCGGCTTGATGAGATCCACCATGGCGTTGCCGGCATCGATGTCGACGCCGGCATCGGCATAGGATAGGCCTGTGGGTTCGTGGGGCATGACCACCGTCGTTGTTGTGCCGTCTGGTTCTAGTCGGTCGGCGCGCTCGTGCAAGGTTTAGCGACGGACGTCGACCATCGCGACCGTGCCGTTTCCCGCCGCCAATCAGGTGCGCGGCCCCTCCGCCGCAAGTTGAATGACCCGCTCAAAACTCTTTTCAAGCCTCCCCAACCTGATCACGGTCGGCCGCCTGTTCCTGGTGCCGTTGATCATCGAGTTCATCGTCGATCGGCGCTGGACGGAGGTGTTCGGGCTCTTCCTCGTCGCCGGGGTGTCCGACGCCGTCGATGGATTCCTGGCCAAGCGCTTCGACCTTCGCAGCGAACTTGGCGCCTACCTCGATCCCATCGCCGACAAGGCCCTGCTGGTTTCGATCTATATCGCGCTGGCGCTCGCCGGCGTGTTGCCGAACTGGCTCGCCATCATCGTCGTTTCGCGCGACATCATGATCGTCGGCGCCGTCCTGATCGCGGCGGTTCTGGACAAGCCGATCCCGATCAGGCCCTTGCTGGTGTCCAAGGTCAACACCACTTTGCAGATCGCCTTTGCGGCCGGCGTGCTCGGCGGCAAGGCCTTTGGGATCGATTTCGGATTGGGCTTCCAGGCCATGCTGTTCGTCGTGGCGGCATTGACGCTCGCCTCCGCGGGGGCGTATCTCGCCCAGTGGCTCAACCACATGGGTCACTGAACGAGCGGCCGAAACAGGTGACGGAACAATGATCCTGCACCGGCAAATCCTGATCTGGCTGGCCCTGCTCGGGTTGCTGATCTACGCCCTCGTGATGCTGTCGGGCGTGCTGCTGCCTTTCGTGGCGGGGCTGACGCTCGGTTACCTGCTGGACCCCTTGGCGGAGCGGCTGGAACGGCTCGGGATCAACCGGCTCGGCGCCACCCTCCTGCTGCTGGCCGCCTTCGTGCTGCTGTTCGTGCTCCTCATGCTCCTGCTGGTTCCGGTGCTGGCCCACCAGTTCGCGGCCCTGCTCGAAAACCTGCCCGGTTTCGCTCTCAAGCTGCAGCAACTCGTGGTCGACGAGGGCAACAAGCTGATCGAAAGCTATGGCGGCGAAACCATGCGCAAGCTGGGGATCAGCAACGGCCTGAGCCCGGCGGATTTCCAGAACACCATCGGCTCCGTGGTCGGGCAGGGGTCGGCCTATCTGATCGGCGTCCTGAAATCGCTCTGGTCGGGCGGGACGACGCTGATCAACCTCTTCTCCCTGGTGATCATCACGCCCGTGGTGGCCTTCTACATCTTGCTCGACTGGCGCAGCATGGTGGCCAACGTCGATGGTTGGGTGCCGGTCAAGCATCGCGAGGATGTGCGCTCGATCGCGCGCGACATCGACCGGGCCTTCGCGGGTTTCGCGCGCGGGCAATCGCTGGTCTGCCTGTTCCTCGGGCTCTGGTACGGGATCGGGTTGACGCTCGCCGGGCTCAACTTCGGCTTCCTGATCGGCATCACCGGCGGCTTCCTCAGCTTCATCCCCTACGTGGGATCGCTGGCCGTGCTGCTGTTCGCCACCGCCGTCGCGATCGTGCAAAGCTGGCCGGATTGGACGCTCGTCGCCTTGACGGTGGGCGTGGTGGTCAGCGGCCAGTTCCTTGAAGGCAACATCCTGTCGCCCAACCTGGTGGGCGCTTCGGTGGGGCTTCATCCCGTGTGGGTGATCTTCGCCCTGCTGGCCTTTGGGGCCCTGTTCGGGTTCAGCGGGCTCATCATGGCGGTTCCGCTGGCCGCAGCGGGCGGCGTGCTCGCCCGGTTCGCCTTGCGGAAATACCTCGTGAGCCCGCTCTATACGGGTGAACCCGATCTCGACGACACCGTTGTTGTCGTGCCGCAAGCGTTGCGTCGGGATCGATGATGGAGCAACTGCCGCTCGACCTCGCGCTGCCGCCACGCTTCGGCGCGGCCGACTACATGGTGTCGTCGTCCAACGCGGCCGCGCACGCCACGATCGCGCGCTGGCCCGATTGGCCCGACCGCGTGCTGATCCTGACGGGGCCGGAAGGGGCCGGCAAAAGTCATCTTGCCGCCATTTGGGCGGAACACGCCAGGGCGACAACAGTGTCGCTGGACGATTTGGCCCGGGCCGACCTCGCCACCCTGGCGGCTCATCCGCTCGTGGTGGACGACGCCAATAATTCATCCGGGTTCGAGGCGAACCTGTTCCACCTCTTGAACCTCGTGCGCGACGAGCGCTCCTTCCTGCTGCTGACCGCGCGTGTTCCTCCTGACCGGTGGGGACTTCGCACCGCCGACCTCCTGTCCCGGCTGCGCCTGGCTCCGTCGGTCGCCATCGGGGCACCGGACGAGGACCTCATGCGCGCGGTTCTCGTGAAGCTGTTCGCCGACCGGCAATTGCTCGTCGACGAGCAACTGGTCGGCTATCTGGTTGTTCGGCTCGAACGGTCGTTGGACGCGGCGCGCCGGGCCGTCGAGGCGCTCGATCGCGCCGCCCTCAGCCAACATCGTCGCGTCACCCGGCCCATGGCGGCCGGGATCCTGGACGCCTGCCGGCTTGACGATGATTGACCCACGGTCATTGTCCTGTCACGCGGACCTGCATCCTGCTGCGGCGGAGCCGGAGCAAAGGGGACATAACAGCCAATGAACAGCGCCAACGCACTGGCCGACACCCCCGAGGTGACCGCGACCGACGACCTGGCGTCCTCGCCCAAGCGGTTCATCAACCGGGAAGTTTCCTGGTTGGAATTCAACCGCCGGGTGCTGGAAGAGTCCAGCAACCGCAACCACCCGCTGCTGGAGCGGCTGCGCTTCCTGTCGATATCGGCCAACAACCTCGATGAATTCTTCATGGTGCGGGTGGCCGGCCTGATCGGCCAAGTCAATTCAGGCGTCCGGACCGCCTCGCAGGACGGTCTCTCCCCCAGCGAGCAGCTCGCCCGCATTTCCGCCGGCGTGGCGGACCTCGCGGGCGAGCAGCAGCGGCTTTGGCTCGACTTGCGGGTCGAGCTGCAGGGCGCCGGCATCGTCATGGTGGAGCCGCAGGACCTTGAAAAGCCGGAGCGGGACTGGCTGGAAAACCACTTCCAGCAGTTCGTGTTCCCGATCCTGACGCCGCTCGCCATCGATCCGGCGCATCCCTTCCCGTTCATTCCAAACCTCGGGTTCACCCTGGCGCTCGACCTCGACCGCGTGACCGATGGGCGCCGGCTGCACGCGCTCGTCCGCATGCCGAGCCGGATCGAGCGGTTCATCCGCCTGCCCGATCACCTGTCGCCCGGCGTCGCCCGGGTGCTCACCCTCGAGCACCTGATCGCCATGAACACCCACCGGCTGTTCCCCGGCTATTCGGTGTCGGGCCACGGGCTGTTCCGGGTCATCCGCGACAGCGACCTCGAAATCGAGGAAGAAGCCGAGGACCTCGTGCTGTTCTTCGAGTCCGCCTTGAAGCGGCGAAGGCGCGGGTCGGTCATCCGACTGGAACTCGACTCCAACATGCCCGAAGGCTTGCGGATGCTGGTGGCCGAGGAACTCGACGTGTCGTCGG
>CALMOK010000271.1 GCA_937871825.1 uncultured Alphaproteobacteria bacterium | reverse complement strand
CCGACTTCATGACCATGGCGCGCGAGAACGACCTCGCGATGCCGACCGACCTCGCCATCCTGTTCAAGGGGCTGATCACGGCCGACGGGGTGATGCGGCAACTCGATCCCAAATTCGACCTGTTCACGGCCGCCGGGCCGACAGTGCAAAAAACCATCGAGGAACAGTTCTCGATCGGCGGCCTCAAGAAAAAGCTCGAATCGCTGGAGACGGGCCTTTACGGGGCAGCGTCCGAACTTCCCAGCCTGGTTCACCTAATGCTGGTGCGCCTCAAGCAGGGAAAAATGACGGTCGAGATCGAGATGAAGGGGATGGACAAGCTGACGAGCGGCATCGAGCGGGCAGCCGCCCGCGTCGCGGTCGCCCTGGTGATCGCGGCTTTTTCCGTCACGCTCGCCCCGCGCCTGGCCGATCTCGGGCGGCCGGTCTTCGCCAGCATGAGCATCATCGTGGCGATGATCGGCCTCGGGTGGCTCGTCCTGCTCAGCCGCAAGCGTTAAACCGGCGTGGCTGGGGTGAATAGTTGGTGCGTCCGGGCCTGGGACGTGTTGCCATGCGGCATCGATCCCGTGATGTCGCGAGGCCAATGCCGGTGTCCACGCAAGAAGACCCGATCCCGTTCGACCGGTCCTTGAACGCGCGGCCCGGCGAATTTCAGGTGGTGTCGCCGACCATCCGTCGGCTGATCGCCAATAACGGCGGGCCCTACACCTTCACGGGAACCTGTACCTACGTGGTCGGCAGCGGCACCGTAGCGGTGATCGATCCGGGGCCGGACGACCGCTTCCATCTCGACACCCTGCTGAAAGCCGTGGCGGGCGAAACGGTGTCGCACATCCTGGTGACGCACACGCACCGCGACCATTCCCCCGGCGCCGCGCGGCTGAAGGCAGCGACCGGTGCCCTCGTGGTCGGCTGTCGGCCTTATGGCCCGGCCCGGCCAAGGTCGGGGTTCGATATCCAGTCCTCTGACGCCGCGCACGACCTCGCCTACCAGCCCGACCGCGTGCTGGCGGATGGCGAGGAGGTTCGCGTCGGCGACATCGCGCTTCAGGCCGTGGCGACGCCCGGCCATGCCGCCAACCACCTGGCTTTCGCTCTGCCGCGCGAACAGGCCCTGTTCTCGGGCGATAACGTCATGGCCTGGTCGACCACGGTCGTGGCACCGCCGGACGGCTCCATGCGGGACTACATGGCCTCGCTGGAGGTGCTGCGGCATCGTTCGGATGTCGTCTACTGGCCTGGCCACGGCGGCCCGGTGCGCGAGCCGCAGCGATTCGTCCGCGCGCTGGCTCGGCACCGCCGCCACCGCGAGGGCGCCATCCTGGCCCGGATCGAAGCTGGCGACACGCTTGTCGAAACCCTTGTGGGTCGCCTTTACGCCGATCTCGTTCCCGCCCTCAAGGGCGCCGCCGCGCTATCGGTCCTGGCTCACCTGCAGGACCTCGTCGAGCGGGGCATCGTCAACACGCAAGGGCCGCCGACGCTGAAAAGCCATTACGCCCCCGTTCATCCCCGGCCGTCATTCCTCGTCGATGGTGGCGTCGAGGTCGGCTAGGAACGCCTCGATCCGGGCCGCGTTGACGCCGAGATCGCCGACCCCTACGCGGGACGCGGAGCGCATGTCGACCCGCGTCTCGCCCGCCGAAACGGCGGTAATCCGAAGCGTGACGTCGTCGCGAAACCCCATCAGGGTGGTTTTGGCCACCGCGTCGATGTGGCCAACCGGCGGAAGGCCGGCGGGTGGCTGCGCCTCCACCAGCACCCAGCGACGCACCCCGACCAGTTTCAAGGCCGCCTTGTAGACCTCCCCCGCCTCGGCCTCGATGGTCAGCGATTGCAGGTGGGGGTAGCCGGCAGCCTGAAGCTGGCGCACGGCATCGGCCGGCAAGGCGGGGACTGCCGATCGCCGGATCACTGCGGCTTTGGTTGAAGCGGCGAAGGATGGTGGCTGGACAAGATCGGTGCTGACGTCGTTGATCGCGGGCTTGCCGGCGGCTTTGGACGCCAACCATGCCGGGTAGCCGAGCAGCAGCAGCGCGAGCAGGACGGCCAGCAGGGTGGGGTGGACCCCGGGCCGGCCCGTTCGCCAGATCACAACGGTGGCGATCAACGCGCCAACAAGGGCGGCGAAGGCCAGAACCAGCCCGCCCGACAGCATCGCCAAGGCGTGAAGCGGCTCCACCACGCCGCCATGCGAAGCGACCACCGCCCCCGCGGCGAGCAGGATACCGCTAATCGCAAGGCGGCGGCTCCACACGGCCGACCGCGCGACAGGCTCGAACGCATTCACCCGGCGCATTCGCCCTCCGGCATGCCGGACCGCGGATAGTGGTGCCCTTGAGGCCCAGCCTCGTCGTGCCAGTCCGCCAAAAGGGTGGGAAGGTCGGCGATGCTGCCGACCACGTGGTCGGCCTCGCCATCGAGTTCGGCCCGGCCCATCGGGCCACTCAAGACCGCGATTCCCACCGCGCCGGCCGCGCGGGCCGCGCCCATGTCGTGCAACGTGTCGCCGACCAGCGCCACCTCGCTCGGTTTCACGCCCAGGGTGGCCGCGAAGGCCAGCACCATTCCCGGTCCGGGCTTGCCGCCGTAACCCGAATCGAACCCGGCCACGAACGTCATGTGGTCGTCGAGATCCAAGGCGGCGAGTTGCAGGCGCGCGTTGGTCTCAGTGTCGTTGGTGGCGAGGCCAACCGCGAGGCCGAGATCCCGCAAGGAGCGGAGAACGACGGACGGGTCGCCGATGGGGGTGAGGCAGCGCAGGGTGTGTTCGGTGAACAAATTGTCCACCTCGCCCGCCAGGGTCGGGTCGTTCCGCCGCCCCAGGATGTCGCGCCAAGCGCGCACCACGTCCCGCACGGTGCCGCCGATCAGCGGCGAATGGGGCGCGAAACGCCGGCCATCCAGGTCGTAAAGCAACGCGGCGGCCAACTGCTCGACCACCATCGCGTCACCCCCGCTCAACGCCGCCATGACGGGATGCAGCGCGTTCCCCCAGGTGCGGTCGAAATCGACGAGCGTGCCGTCCTTGTCGAACAACACGCCCCTGATCGTTGGTTTTGCCGTGTCGCTCGTCTTGGCCAACACCGGCGGCGCGTTCGACAATTCGTGGCTCCCTGTGCGACCGTTCCGGCGGATCGCCCTTGTTCGAGACCATGGCCCATGATCACTGGTTTGTTCAACTGTTCCGCCACGGCGGTAAGCTGGACCGCATTCCCTGTCGGGCGCATGGCGCGGCTGCTCCGAGGGGGCGCGGTGCTCGCTTCATGCTGGTTCAGCACCGCCATCGCGGCGTCGGCGCAGCCGGCCTTGCCGCCTCACCGCCCGGCGATCGCGCCGGCACAGGCCCAGCCGTCGCCTGACATCCCGCTTCCCCCGAAGCGCGACGAAGCCGTCCCGCCCCGCCCCGCCTTTGTCGGGCCGAACGGGGGCGGCCTGGGACCCGCCCTCCCGGCGATGCCATCGCTGAGCCGGGTCGAACCGTCGCAGCCCCATTCGGGCGGATCGGATGGTCCGCCCGCCCTGCCCAAGATACCCGACCGCGACGAGGTCGCCGCCGCCGAACGCGTTTGCGCTCAACTCTTCGGAAGCGGCAAGGTCCTTGCCCGGGCGACGGCCCCCATCGGGGGTGAGGAAGGCTGCACGGTCCCAGCCCCCATCGAACTCCTCGCCGTCAAGCTGTCGCCGACGCGCTCGGTTTCGTTGTCGCCGCCCGTCACCATCAACTGCGCCCTGGGGATCGCCGTGGCCGACTGGATCCGCGACGACCTCGCCCCGCTGTTCACCGCCCAGGGAAAAAGCCTGTCGGGGCTTTCCGACACGGGTGGCTACGCATGCCGCGGGCGCAACAGGGTGGCGGGCGCCAAGCTGAGCGAGCACGGCAAGGGCAATGCGTTGGACATCGGCGCTTTCGCCGCCGCGGGCGGGCCTTCGATCGGGGTGAAGGAGAGCGGGGCGCCACTCCTCGCGGGCGTCAAGCAGACGGCCTGCGCCCGCTTCTCGACCGTGCTCGGGCCGGGGTCGGACTGCTATCACGAGAACCATCTCCACGTGGACCTCGCCGCCCGCCTTAACGGCTACCGCATCTGCCACTAGGACAAGCCGTGACGCGGATGGCGCATCAACCACATGATCCGTCGTGGAACGCCGGACGGCCGCGATCCTTCACCGTTTGTTAGACATGCGCGGTCAGCTTTGAGTGATCATTGACCAGATACAGCGATCCGCTCCCGTTCGGGTCACCGAAGGCCAAACTCATGACACACACTCATCCCATCGATGCCACGCTGAAGAAAAACGAGGATGCCCGCGATCTCCAAACCCGCCTTTACCGCGACATCGGTATTTCCGCCGTCGCGGCTGCCCTGCGCTTCACGACACAGCCCGAACCCGGCCGACAGGAACCCGTCCATCACCCTCTCCCCGCGATCCTGCGCGGCGACGACCTGGCAGCCTGATCCGGCCGGGCCTCATCGCCCCCGTCCGCCCAACAAGAGATGGGCCTTGGTGGCGGCGATCCCGCCAGTCCGACCCGGCACCCTTGTCTTGAACGCTCGCATGTATGGGTTGCCGGGATGCCGTTGATCACGCGACGTCACCTGCTGATCGGCGGCGGCGCCATCCTCGCCGCCCCGGGTGGGCTCGGGGCCTATGCCGTCGGCGTCGAACCCATGCTGCCGCCGCGCGTCACGCCGTATCGGCTGACGCCGCCGGGGTGGCCGGCCTCCTTGTCGCTGCGGGTCGCCGTGATCGCCGATCTCCACGCCTGCGAGCCCTGGATGTCGGCCGAGCGCATCCACGCGATCGCTCAATCGACCAACGCGCTGTCGCCCGACCTCATCGTATTGCTCGGCGACTTCAACGGCGGGCACCGTTTCGTGACCGCGCCCGTGCTGCCGGGCGCCTGGGCCGACGCCCTCAAGGGCCTGCAGGCGCCCTTGGGGGTTTTCGCGATCCTGGGCAACCACGACTGGTGGCACGGGCCTTTGCCCGGCATGGCGGGCGGAGCCGAGGAAGTCCGCCGCTCGCTGACGCAGATCGGCATTCGCGTCCTCGAGAACGACGTTGTGTTCCTGCAAAAAGACCGACACACCTTTTGTCTAGCTGGCCTCGCCGACCAGTTGGCGCATTGGGTGGGCCAGCGCCATGGACGCGGCGCCGACGACCTCGAAGGAACGCTGAAGGGCGTGGGCGAGGAAGCACCGGTCATCCTCCTGATGCACGAGCCCTTCCTGTTTCCGCAGGTTCCAAGCCGGGTCAGCCTCACGTTATGCGGCCACACGCATGGCGGCCAGGTGGCG
>CALMOK010000270.1 GCA_937871825.1 uncultured Alphaproteobacteria bacterium | reverse complement strand
GTGGTCAGGCGATCACGGCTTCGCCCGAAGCGGCCATGATGTCCTCTTTGGTGACGTGCGATCCGAATTCCGCCGAGATCCGGCCCCGGCGCATCACGACGATGCGGTGCGCGATGCTCCTGCATTCCGCGACCTCCGACGTCGAGAACACGACGGCGAGCCCTTGCGCGGCCTTTTCGCCGAGCAGCCTGAACACCTCGGCCTTGGCGCCAATATCGATGCCGCGGCTTGGTTCGTCGAGCAGGATCACCTTGGGGTCGGTCGTCAGCATCTTGCCGATGACGACCTTCTGTTGGTTGCCGCCGGAAAGCGACCCGATCGCGGCGCCGCCGCCCGAGGTCTTGACGTGGACGCTGCGGATCGACGCGTCCACCATCGCGCGTTCGCGCGAGCGGGACAGCAGCATTCCTTTGACAAAGCGGCCGATGCTGGCGAGCGACAGGTTCTGACCGACCGACATCGTCTGCACGAGGCCGTCGCGCTGGCGATCTTCCGGCACCAGCACGAGCCCCTTGGCGATCCGCTCTCCGATGGTCAGGCGCGAAATCTCCTTGCCGTCGAGATACACTTGTCCGCCCGCTTTCGGCACCCGGCCGGCGATGCACTCGAGCAGTTCCGTGCGTCCCGCGCCCATGAGCCCATATATGCAGACGATCTCGCCCGCCCGAACGTCGAGCGACAGGTGGTCGACCACCAAATTGTCCGATCCCGAAACGTCGGCGATGCTCACGTCGGACACCGACAGGGCAACCTCCCCGAAGGCGTAGCCGGTCGGCGGCGAGCCGAGGTTGTAGTTCTCGCCCACCATGTTGCGGACGATCCACTCGAGATCGATGTCCCGCCTCTCGGCGTTCGCCGTCATGGTGCCGTCGCGAAGCACAACCGCGTAGTCGGTGATCTGCAACGCCTCTTCGAGGTGATGGGAGATATAGACGATCGACACGCCCCGGCCCGTCAAGTCCCGTATCACCCTGAACAGTACTTCCACTTCGGTCGCACTCAACGCCGACGTGGGTTCGTCCATGATGAGGATGCGCGAGTCGACCGACAGCGCGCGGGCGATCTCGACGATCTGCTGCTGGCCGAGGCGCAGGTCCTCGACGAGCGTCATGGGGTCAATGTTTTCCTCAAGGGCGGTCAGGAGAGCGCGGGCCTGGCGCGCTTCCTCGGCGAAATCGATGCCGGTCGCGCCGTGGAGCTCGCGCCCCATGAAGATGTTGTCGCGGACGCTGAGGTTCGGGGCGAGGCTCAGCTCCTGGTGGATGATCGAGATGCCGTGATCGCGCGCTTCCGAGGCTGACGCGAAAACCACGGGGCTGCCGTCGAGCTCGATGGTGCCGGAGGTGGGCGCCACCACTCCGGACAGGATCTTCATCAGCGTCGACTTGCCGGCGCCGTTCTCGCCGAACAGCGTGGTGACCTTGCCCCGGTGGATATCGAAGTTCACGCCGCGCAGCGCATGGGTGTTGCCATAGGTCTTGGCGATGTTGCGGGCCGCCAGGACGGCCTCGCCCGCCGCCGGTCGCGCGTCGGAGGTGGTTGTCATTGCACGTCCAGCTTCACGGGGGTGACGAGCCAGTTATCCTTGTCGATGAGTTGGAAGACGCCGACCACCGAGAGTGTCTTGCCGGTGAGATTGCCGGTGTCGAGCTTCGAAAGGATCTGCTTCTTCATCTCCCGGTTGAGGGCCGATCCGGCGTTCTGGTACTCGATCTGGTTGGTGAACTGGCCGAAACTGACGGTGCCGGTGGCATCGCGAAGGTCTGTTCCGTTGATGGCGGGTCCAGTCTGCAGCAGAACTGTGGCCGGCACCCCGTCGACGCTGACGCGGTAAACGCCGGCATCGCTGGTTCCCGCCACGCCCTTGAACTTGACGGCCATCTCCGGCCCGGCGCTCGCCTCGACGCCGTAGCTTTTCGCGGCGGCGGCCTGATCCTTGGCGATCGCGGTGGCCAGCGTCGCCGCGTCAACCGCCCTGCCTTCAATGGCGGCCTGGACTTTCGGGAACTCCGCCTTGCCGTAGGCGACGGGCGAAAAAGCGCCGCTTTGAACATCCGAGCCGGCGCCGATCCTGACAACCTTGGTGTCGAGTGCCATCGCGGCGATCAGCGCCACGAGTGCGGCCGAGGCCACCACGAGGCGAAGTCTAGGCTTCACCGGCCTCCCGATCGCGACGGCGAACTGGGAATTCGTCATGGCCGACCTCCGCGTTGGCCTTGGGGGTCCCGGTGGAAGGGCTCCGGCGGGCGCATCATGCCGCCTCCATCCAGCGTTCGAAGTCCCGCTTCTCATCCGGGCTCATGTGCAACCC
Source organism: uncultured Alphaproteobacteria bacterium (assembly GCA_937871825.1). GTDB lineage: Bacteria > Pseudomonadota > Alphaproteobacteria > Rhizobiales > Beijerinckiaceae > Lichenihabitans. The sequence continues at coordinate 9,624 of CALMOK010000270.1, read as the reverse complement.
GTGCTTGGTCCGGCGGGTGAGCACGTCGGCCGGCGTCACGGCCCATTCCGTTTCGCGCAGGAAATCCACCTCGCGTTCATAAAGAAGGCTGCCCAGATGGCGACCAAGAGCGTCGAGCCGCGTCGCCGAACCGAGCAGCAGTCGCGCGCGCGTGCCGTAAAGGTGGGCGTAGTGTTCGGCGAGGTTGGCCGGCAGCCACGGGTATTCGGCCCGCAGCGTCGCCAGGAAGCCGCCGAAATCCGCATTGGGTAGGTCGCCACCGGGGAGCGTGGACGTCGCCGTCCAGGCTTTCCCCATGGCCGGGAACGTCCGCGTCAGCTTGTCGAGCGCGTGTTCGGCGAGCTTGCGGAACGTAGTGATCTTGCCGCCGAACACGCTGAGGAGCGGCGGCTGGTCCAGCGGGTCATCGACCTCGAACACGTAGTCGCGGGTGACAGCGGAAGCATTCGCGTCCGCGTTGTTGTCGTAAAGCGGGCGTACGCCCGAGAAGGAATAAACGATGTCGCTCTGCGTCAGGGGGGTTGCCGCGTAGCGGTTGACCACCCTGAGCAGGTAATCGATCTCGGCCTGGTCGATCGTCGCCTCTTCGGGGCGGCCCGTGTAGGGAATGTCGGTGGTGCCGATCAGGCAGAGGTTGCCCTCGTAGGGGTTGACGAAGATCACACGCTTGTCGTCGTTCTGGAACAGGTAGGCCTGCGGGCCGTCCCAGAACTTAGGCACCACGATGTGGCTGCCCTTGACGAGCCGGACCCGGTAGGAGGTGTTGCGCCCCGCCACGCGGCCGATGACGTCCTCGACCCAGGGGCCGGCCGAGTTGACGAGAGCCCGCGCCTTGACGCTGCTGGCGGAACCGTCCGCGCCCTTCATCGAAACGGCCCAGAATCCGTCCTCGCCGCGCCGGCAGGAGGTGGCGGCCGTGCGGGTGAGTACGACGGCGCCGCGCTGCCTGGCGTCGAGCGCGTTCAGCACCACGAGGCGCGCATCGTCGACCCAGCAGTCGGAATATTCGAAGGCGGTCGGGTAATCGGGCTTGATGGCGCGGCCCTCGGGGGCCCGGCGCAGGTCGAGCTTGCGGGATCCCGGTAACATCTTCCGTCCGCCGAGATGGTCGTAAAGGAACAGGCCGGTGCGCACCATCCAGGCCGGCCGCTGCTCCGGGGAGTGGGGCAGCACGAAGCGCATGGGCCAGATGATGTGGGGCGCCGAGCGCAGCAGCACTTCGCGCTCGATCAGCGCCTCGCGGACGAGCCTGAACTCATAATATTCGAGGTAGCGAAGACCGCCGTGCACGAGCTTGCCCGAGCGCGAACTGGTGCCTTCGGCGAGGTCGCCCTTTTCGCAGAGCAGGACCTTGAGGCCCCGTCCCGCCGCGTCCCTCGCGATGCCGGCGCCGTTGATGCCGCCGCCAATGATCGCAAGATCGACAATCCCATGGTCGGTCATAGCGCGCCTTCCAGATTCGGTTCCAAATCGATGTCCGGCCGGGACGGTAGCACCCGCGTGGATGGAACCGCGGGTGGCACGGCACCGCCGCACGCCTCGTCGACGTTCGCGGCCCGGAGGGCCCGCCAAACCGGGGGGGACGCGCGGCGGGCGGCCACGTAGGCGGGAAACAACCGGTCGTAGCGGCGTGCGAGGCCGGGGTCGGGGTCGATCGCGCCCGCGAGCGTCGGCGTCACCCAGCGGTCGATGCAACGCTCCATGTCGGGAAATGCCCCGGTCGCCACGGCCGCCACCATGGCGGCCCCGGCGGCGCCCGCTTCCTCGCGGGTGGATGTGCGGATGCGGGTACCCAGCGCCGCGCCCAGTATGGTGCGAAGTGCCTTCGAGCGTGCCGCGCCGCCGGTGATCCGGACCTCGGGCGGCATCGGGCCCATGGCGGCGTAACACTCGCGGGCCGCGAACCCGAGGCCCTCATAGACGGCTCGCATCAGGTCGTTGAAGCTGTGGCGGGATGACAACCCGTGGAACTGCGCCCGGGCGGTGGCGTCCACGAACGGGCCGCGCTCGCCCGCTTCCGAGATATAGGGATGGTAGAGCAGCGTGCCGGGCGCGGCCGCTAGCACGTGATCGTCGAGTGTCGGCAGGATCTCGGCGCGGCTCTTTTCGACGCCGTGCTGCCGGAGCACGCCGCGGGCGAGATCCACCAGCCAGTCGATGTTCAGCGTCGAAGCCATGTTGGATTGCAGTTGCGCGAAGGTGCCCGGCACCGGAAAGGCCAGCGTGTAGCCGGTGCTATCGGCGTTAAGCCGCACGTCCGCCGCAGAGCGGGCGATGCGCATGTGCATGCCGGTCGAGCCCACGATGGTACAGCCGGTTTCTTCCCGCGGATCGTAAAGCCCGGCGCCCAGCGCCGTCGCCACGATGTCGATCGGCCCGAGACAAACCGGAAGCCCTTCGCCGAAGCCGATCTCGCGGGCCGCGACCGCGCCGAGCGAACCGAGATGTCGCGCGCCGTCGAGGATGGGCGGCAGCAGGCCGCGCCGGTGGCCGAGACCGAAGCCGTCGAGCACGGCCGGCGCGTAGTTTAAGGTGTGGAAGTCGCCGAATGAATGCACGCCTTCGGACGGGTCGGCCGCCCGCTCGCCGGTCAGCTTGAAGTAGAGCCAATCCTTGAGGTGGAAGGCGCTGGCGGCTCGCGCCATCGTGGCCGGCCTGTGACGGTCAAGCCACATCAGTTGCGGCCCCATCTGACACGCGGCGAGCCCGGAGCCCGTGCTCTCGTAGTGACGGCGGCCGATCGAAGACGTGCGCAGGCCCGACGTGAGGGCGGCCGCCCGGGCATCGAGCCAGATCAGCGCCGGGCCGGCGGGCTCGCCCGCAGCGTCGACCAGCCATGTCCCATCGCCCTGCGCCGTGACCGCGATGGCGGCCGTGCGATCCGCCAGATCCGGCACAACGGCGGCGAGGCCGCGCAGCGTCGAGGCGGTGTCGGCCCAGGTCGTCGCCATGTCCTGCTCGGCCCCGACACCCTCGACCGTTGTATAGACGTTGGGGCGTGCCGAGGCGCCAACCTGCTGGCCGGTCAATGTGAACGCGACCGACTTGATGACCGACGTTCCGGCATCGATGCCGATCAGTAAATCGCGCGACATCGGTCAGCACGCCCCTTGCGGTGCATGGACGGCGGCGGAGTCGCGTCGGTTGTTCATCCCGGTCCTTCCCCCCCTTCTTATTGGCGCGAAGCTTGGTGCCTTCTGCGCGACTTCAAATTATCCGCCGGGTTTTGGCCCGACAAGCGCACCCGCGGTCCGCTCATCGGTGAGCAGGCCGTGCACCAGACCGCTCGACAGGACGGCACGGATCGCTTCTGGCTTGGCGACGCCTCCCGCCACCGCGACCAGCTTGCCGACCTTGAGGTCCGCGTGGGACAGTGAGGCGATTCGGCCCGACAGCTCGGTTTCGACCAGCCGGCCCCGGTCGTCGAAAAAATGGCCGAGCAGTTCGCCGCGCCCGCCGGCGCGCGAAACCTCGTTGAATTCCGCGGGTTCGATCATGCCGGACGTGGCCAACGAGGCCGCGTGGCCATCCACGATGCCGATCCCGACGAAACGCAGGGTGGCGCTCCGGGCCAGGGCAAAAACCTCGTCGATGCCGCGCTGCGCCATCAGAACGGCGCGGTCTTCGGGCGAGTTGAGGCAGAACGGCACCGGTAGCACGTAGGCTTCGGCGCCCGTGCGCTCGACGATGCGGTGCATGACGTCGAACGGATTGGCGGCGAAGCGTCGGCTGAAGCCGCCCAGCAGGGAAACGAAGCGCACCTTGCGGGCGTCGATCTTCGGCAGGTGGGCGATGCAGGCCGCGAGGGTACGGCCATGGCCGAGCCCGATGACCGGGTCCTCGCCCTTCTCGCAGGCCAACCGCAGCGTCCGGGCACCGAGCACGCCGAGCGAGCGCAACGGCAGCGGCTCGTCATCGACGTTCGGCGCCACCTCGCAGAAACCGAGTCCATAAGCGCGGCAGAGTTGCTGCTCCAGCTGGACGCAACGGGCGATCTCGCCGTCGATGAACACCCGCACCATGCCCTCGCGCGCAGCACGAGCGATGAGCCGATGCGCCTTCACGTTGGGAACGTTGAGCCGCAACGCGACCTCGCTTTGAGTAAGGCGGCCGACATGATGAAGCCAGGCCGCGCGGGCAGCGAGACTGGAATCGTCCTCATTGGGAGAAAGCGGCTCCGTCACAAGCTTCAATCAATGACCTTTTTGTAAAATCATTCTCGACATGTAAAAACTTTCATGACCGTACAGCGCCGTCAAGGGTTTTCGCAGATTCGAACACGGGTGACCATGCGACGGTCGCGATCGGATGGCATGGGTGCGGCATGGTGATCGGTTGGCCAAGGATCCAACCTCGACCAGGATGCGGTCGTGGCCGTTCCAGCCGGAATGGCGCAAGGCCTCGCCAACCGCCGGCAAGATGAAACCGGGCGAAATAGCCATGCTGGACGCCAGGCTGCCGGCCGCGGCGGAGGGTTTACCTTTTGGCGACTGCCTTACCGTGGCCATCCAAGCTGCCGAGGGGGTGGGAGCCGAAGCCACGAAGGCGATGCCAGCCACTAAGGGCCGGTCATCGCGCTTCGGCGAGCTGGCTCTCGGCCAATGGATCCCGGCTCGGCCTTGGCCGTCGCTATTCTGCGGACGCTGAAAGCGAGCCTTTCGCGTCGGTCAGGCGGGCGCCGAATACTTTTCGTCGAGCTTGTCGATGGCCTCGACGTTACCGGCGGACGAGCCGGCGGCGTCGAACGTCGAGACCAGCCAGCTGTCGACCACCATCTTGGCGAGTTCCGGCCCCACGACCCGCGCGCCAAGCGTGATGATCTGGGCGTTATTGCTCTTGGCAGCCCGCTCCGCCGAATAGGTATCATGCGTGAGGGCAGCCCGGATGCCCGGCACCTTGTTGGCCGAGATACATACGCCGATACCGGTTCCACAAAACAGGATACCGCGATCAAACGTGTCGTTCAGGATGGCGAGGCCCACGCGTTCGGCAGTCTCGGCATAGAATTCCGGCGAACTCCCCGTGGGGGGCGACAGGTCCGTCACGTCGATCCCCTTGCTGGCGAGGTGCTTGGCGATCACGTCGAGAAGCGGCTTCCCGGCGCCGTCAGCGCCGATAACGAGTTTCATGGTCTGTCTCCTGTGCGGCCCGGCAACGCCGTCCGGTGTACTAAATTTCAGTAGTTGCAAATAAAATTCAACCCTGCTTCCTACGCCCCAACGGCGGATGGTGTTCGCCGAAGCGCTTCGGGAGGATGGACCACCATGGCTTTCACGCTCTCGTTGAGCACCAATCCCTTCGTGAACCGCTTCGCCGAGCCCGAAGACCTGGTGCAGGTGCTGGCAGGAGAGGTCGGGATCGGCCACATCCAGCTGACCCATAAGTTCATTGATCCGGCGTGGCCCGCCCCGCTTGTCCGCCGCATGACGGACCGGATGGCGAAGAGCTGCGCGACGGAAAGCTTGGCGGTAACGTCGATGATGACGGGCCCCTATGGTCGGCTCAATCATTTCGGCCACCCCGACCCGGAGGCGCGCGCCCATTCGGTGGCTTGGTTCAAGACCCTGGCCGATATCGCCGCCGACCTCGGCTGCCCGGCCATCGGCACACAATACGCCATTCTCACGTTCCGTGACTACGACGATCCCGGCCGCCGGTCGGCCATCATGGCCGCCGCGCTGGACTGCTGGCGAGAGGTGGCGGAGCATGCCAAGGCGCGCGGGCTGCGTTATCTCTTCTGGGAGCCGATGTCGGTAGGACGCGAAGTCGGCCACACGCAGGCCGACACGCATCGCCTGCAGGCCGAGATCGCGGCGGCGGCGCTGCCGCTCCCGTTGCTGCCCATGGTGGACATTGATCACGGCGACCTGTCCTCGCCCGACCCCATCGATACCGACCCTTATGCCTGGGCGCGCAATTTCGCAGCGGTGTCGCCGATCATCCACATCAAGCAGAGTTCGATGAACAAGGGTGGCCACTGGCCTTTCACGGCCGAGCGCAACCGGCATGGGCGCATCCAGCCCGACCCGCTGATCGCGGCCGTGCGGGCCGGCGGCGGGCACAAGAACGAGCTCTGCCTCGAACTGGCCTTCCGCGAACGCGAGCCGAGCGACCGTGCCGTGGTGGCGGAGATGCGGGAATCGGTCGCCTTTTGGGCGGCGCATGCCGATAAAGGCCGCGCTCGGATGGCCTGAGGGGATCGGGAGGACGGCATGGCGGTCGACAGGCTCTGGATTGGCACGAGTTGGAAGATGAACAAGGTCCGGGCGGAGGCGAAGGCCTACGCTCACGCGCTCGCCGCGTCCGGCTTCGCCCGGCGCGAGGACCCGCAACTTTTCGTTATCCCGCCGCTCACGGCCGTCGTCGAGGTGGCTGAAATCCTGGCGGGCACGCGCGTGAAGGTGGGCGTGCAGAACCTGCACTGGGCCGAAGCCGGCGCCTGGACGGGCGAGATCTCCCCCGCCATGGCGGCGGATGCCGGCGCCACGCTGGCCGAGATCGGTCATAGCGAGCGCCGCACCCACTTCGGCGAAACGGACGAGACCGTGGCCCTGAAGGTCGCCGCCGCTCTGCGGCACGGCCTAACGCCGCTCGTTTGTGTCGGCGATACCCGGGACGAGTATGACGCGGGACGGACCGCCGAAGCGCTCGACCGTCAGGTGCGGGCGGCGGTGTCGCTCGTCGCGCTGGAGGATGTTGAACGGGTGGTGATCGCCTACGAACCCGTCTGGTCGATCGGCGAGGGCGGCACACCGGCCGAGCCCGGCTTCGCCGACGCGCAGCACGCCCTCATCAAGGCGACGCTGCGCGAGGTTACGGGGCGGGACATGCGCATCCTTTACGGCGGCAGCGTCAATCCCGGGAACTGCGTGGCGCTCACGGCACAACCTAACATCGACGGCCTGTTCATCGGCCGCTCCGCCTGGAACCCGGAGGGCTACCTCGGTATCGTGGCGCAGGTCCGCGACGCAAAGGGGATGCACGGCGCCGGGCACTGAGGATCGCCGACCGCTCGGCGTGCATCGTCTTTGGCGAGCAACGAACCGTGGGTCGCCGTTGCCGATCTCGGGTCCGAAAACGTCGTTCCAAAGCGATCGGCTGGAGCTCGCAGCATCAAGGGAAAGATTCCCCGCATAACGCGCCTGTCTATCAGGCCTTTGTATTGACTGACCCGTTGAGACGCTTTCGATCAAATGATCGTATAGCCTCCGTCGATGACGAGGTCGGCGCCGTTGATCATCTCGGCGCCGTTTGAGGCGAGGAACACCGCCGCTGCCGCGATCTCCTCCGGATAGGCGAACCGACCAGAAGGGATGCGCTTCTTGGCCGCTTCCCCCTTCTCGCCGCTCCAGGCCTTGCGACCGAGATCGGTCAGCACGATCGTCGGGGAAATTGTGTTGACCGTGATCTTGTGCCGGCCCCACTCGGCGGCCAGCGTCTTCGACAAACCGATTACACCGAATTTCGAGGCGCAATAAGCGGCGTGATCCTCGATCGCGACGGTCCCGGCCTGCGACGCGAGGCTGATGATTCTGCCGCCCCGCCCGGCCTTGATCATGAGGCGGCCGACCGCTTGGGACACCAGGAAGGTGCCTCGCAGATTGATCGCGATGGTCTTGTCCCAGGCGTCCAACCCGAGGTCCTCGGCTGGCGCCAGGGCCACGATGCCTGCGCTGTTCACCCCGATGTCGATGCGGCCGAACGCCTCGAACACAGCTTGTACCGCCGATTGTACGGATTGCGGATCCGACACGTCGCACCGAAAGGCTTTGGCACCATTGCCGAGCGTCGCCGCCTTTGCATCGGCCACGTCGGCCTGGATATCCAGCAGTGCAACGGTTGCGCCTTTTTCGCAGAACGCGGAGGCGATGGCCCACCCGATACCTGAGGAAGCGCCTGTCACCAGAGCGACCTTGCCGCTCAGGCCGAAGCTGAGATCAACGCGCGGGAATTCATCGCTCATGGCCACCGTCCTTTCTGCACGTCCTTGTGGCAGGGGCGGCCACGTCACCGCCCCTGCCGTTTTGATCAGAGCTTCGAGCGGGCTTCCAGCAGTTGCTCGGCGTTGCCCGTCGTGATGGGCGTCCAGGGCACGAGGTAGTTTTTCGCTGTTCCATCAGCCCAGCCCATCGACGGGTACTGCTTCCAGATCGGCGACTGGGGCTGGTAGTCGGGCCTCACGGCTTTGATGGCGATGTCGAGCGACCCCTGGGCTTGGGCGTTGGCATCCTGCAGGATGGAGGCCATGTCGCCCGTCTTCACGGCATTGATGGCGTCCGTCACGCCGTCGATGCCCGCAATGGCGAAATCCTTGTCGTTGAGGCCGGCCGCCTTGATGGCCTCGATGGCGCCGAGCGCCATTTCGTCGTTCTGGCCGATGACGCCGTTGATCTGGCCCTTGTGCGCCGTCAGCCAGTTTTCCATCAGCTTCTGGGCTTCGGCACGCGACCAGTTGGCGGTCTGTTGCTCGAGCACCTTCACGTTCGGGCAGGCCTTGAGGGCCTTCTGGTTGCCCTCGAGGCGCTGGATCTGGCCGGACTGGCCGATGGGGCCTTCGATGATGACGAGGTTGCCCTTGCAGCCCATCTTGTCGAGCACCGCCTTGCCTTCGAGCTCGCCCGCTTCCACGTCGTTGGAGCCCACGTAGGCCGTCAGAAGATCGGAATTGACGCGGGCGTTGGAGCCGACCACGGGGATCTTGGCGTCATGCGCGGCCTGCACGGGCGCGGCGCCGGCCTCGACGTCCATCGGCACGAAGATGATCGCGTCGTATTTCTGCGTGATCATCGTGTTGAACTGTTCCTGCTGCACCAGCGCGTCGTAGCGGCCGTCGAAGATCGTGACCTCGACGTCGCCGCTCTTGACGGCCGGGTGCTGCTTCAGCGCCGAAGTCCAGATCTGCATGAATTCGGCGTTGAGGCCGTAGACGGTGGCGCCGATCTTCAACTTCGGCGCGGCCGCAGCAGGACCGGCGAACGCGGCCGTCGTCATCGCAAGCGCAATCAAGAGTTTCTTCACGATCGTCCTCCCACAAGGGTTTTTTTAAGCCGCATCGAGTGATGGGCCTTGATCCAGCCGATCCCAAGATCGGCCGAAGCTGTGGAGCCTTTCAGGCCCCTTGATTTCGTTTTTGGTCCAGCATGACTGCGCCGACGATCAGCGCGCCCTTTAAGATCTGCTGATAGTAGGACTCAATGCCGAGAAGATCGAGGCCGTTGTTCATAACCCCGATGATCAGCGCACCGATCAGCGTTCCGGTCACACGACCGACGCCGCCCGACAAGCTGGTGCCGCCAATCACCACGGCCGCGATGGCGTCGAGTTCATAGGCGATGCCAGCCTGCGGCAGCGCCGACCCGGTGCGGGCCGAAAGGATCATGCCGGCGAGGCCAGCCAGCGAGCCGGAGATGACGTAGACGAGAAAGCGGATGCGCACGACGTTGATGCCGGACGTCTTGGCGGCGTGCGGATTGCCTCCGACCGCATAAATGTAACGGCCGAAACGGGTCCTGGTGAGAACGAACCAGGATATCGCGAAGACGATAATCAGAATGATGACCGGTAACGGGATGCCGAACACGTTACCGGTACCGATCCAGCGAAAGGCCGGGATCAGGCTGGGAA
>CALMOK010000269.1:4575-10361 GCA_937871825.1 uncultured Alphaproteobacteria bacterium | reverse complement strand
CGGTGGCGGGCAACGATCCCACGGCCCACGCCGAAATCCTGGCCATCCGCGCGGCTTGCGGCATGTTCGGCTCGCAACGGCTCGGCGGCTGCGACCTTTACGTGACCCTGGAGCCTTGTGCCATGTGCGCCGCCGCGATCTCCTTTGCGCGCATCCGCCGGCTTTACTTCGCGGCGCCCGACCCCAAGGGCGGGGCGGTCGAGCATGGTGGTCGCTTCTTCGCGCAGCCGACCTGCCACCACGCGCCCGAGGTTTACGGGGGTTTGCGCGAGCGCGAAGCCGCCGAACTGCTGCGCGCCTTTTTCGCGGCCCGGAGATAGACCGGTCGCCACCCCCGATCCTTGGACCGGGCACGCGAAGCGCCATATAGGTGTTCACCCCCCGCGTCCGTTTCGCACAGGGCCAGCATGTCCACCCTCGTCAAGATCTGCGGTTTGTCGACCGCCGCCACAATGGAGGCGGCCCTCGGGGCAGGGGCCGACCTGGTGGGCCTGGTGTTCTTTCCCCGTAGCCCGCGTCACGTGACGCTGGAAGCCGCGCGCGCCTTGGCCGGGCAGGCGCGGGGGCGAGCCGGGGTGGTGGCCTTGACGGTGGACGCCGACGACGATGCCCTTGGAGCGATCGAGGCGGCCGTCGCCCCGGACTGGTGGCAGATGCACGGCCGGGAAACGCCGGGCCGGGTCGGCGCGATCCGGGAGCGGACGGGACGACCCGTCATGAAGGCGGTGGGGGTGTCGACCCGCGACGACCTCGCGGCGGCCGACCCTTACCGCGCGGTCGCCGACATGATCCTCTTCGACGCCAAGCCGCCGAAAGGCGCGATCCTGCCCGGCGGCAACGGCGTCCCTTTCGATTGGACGGTCCTGGCGGGCCTTGACCTGCCGATCCCCTTCATGCTCTCGGGAGGGTTGGGGTTGGAAACCGTGCCCGAAGCCTTGCGGGTGTCGGGCGCGGGCGGCCTCGATGTGTCGTCGGGGGTCGAAAGCGCGCCGGGGCGCAAGGATTGCGACAAGATCCGCGCCTTCGTGGCGGCGGCCCGGATGGCGGCCAGCGGTGGGCGGGCGTCTGGGGCATCGTTGGCGCAGCATCCGGGGCGCGGCATCCGGGTTGAATGACGCACCTCGCCCGCGAGGCGCCGGTGATGGAGGACCAATGGGCAATCACGACAAACCGAATTCCTACCGCAACGGCCCGGACCCGCAAGGCCGGTTCGGCCAGTTCGGGGGCCGTTTCGTCGCCGAAACGCTGATGCCGCTGATCCGCGACCTCGAAGGCGCCTACGCGGCCGCCCAGGTCGACCCGTCCTTCGCGGCCGAGATGACGGACCTCCACACCCACTACGTCGGGCGGCCCTCGCCCTTGTATTTCGCCGAGCGGCTGACCGAGCATTGCGGCGGCGCCAAGATCTACTTCAAGCGCGAAGACCTGAACCACACCGGCGCCCACAAGATCAACAACGTGCTGGGGCAGATCCTCCTCGCCCGCCGCATGGGCAAGACCCGCATCATCGCCGAAACCGGGGCCGGGCAGCATGGGGTGGCGACCGCCACGGTTTGCGCCCGCTTCGGCCTCGAATGCATCGTCTACATGGGGGCGGTCGACGTCGAGCGGCAAAAGCCGAACGTGTTCCGCATGAAGATGCTCGGCGCCACGGTCAACCCCGTCCAGTCGGGCGCCAAGACCTTGAAGGACGCCATGAACGAGGCCCTGCGCGACTGGGTCACCAACGTTGACGACACCTTCTACTGCATCGGAACGGCGGCCGGCCCGCATCCCTATCCCGCCATGGTGCGCGACTTCCAATCGATCATCGGCACGGAAGTGCGCCAGCAGATGGAGACGGCCGAGGGCCGCTTGCCGGACTCGCTGGTCGCCTGCATCGGCGGCGGCTCCAACGCCATCGGCCTGTTTCATCCCTTCCTCGACGATCCCGAGGTGGAGATCTTCGGGGTGGAGGCGGCCGGGCACGGGCTGCACACGCCGGCGCACGCCGCTTCGATGGCGGGCGGAAAGCCGGGCGTGCTGCATGGCAACCGCACCTATCTGCTGATGGACGACGACGGGCAGATCGTCGAGGGCCACTCGATTTCAGCTGGGCTGGATTATCCCGGCGTCGGGCCAGAACACTCCTGGCTCAAGGACAACGGCCGCGTCACCTACCTGTCGGCCACCGACAAGCAGGCGCTCGACGCCTTCCAGCTCTGCTCCAAGCTCGAAGGCATCATCCCGGCCCTGGAACCCGCCCACGCGATCGCCTCGATCCTGGACCTCGCCCCGACGCGCCCCAAGGACCACCTCATGGTGCTCAACATGAGCGGCCGGGGCGACAAGGACATCTTCACGGTCGCCGATCACCTCGGTGGGATGTGAGCCGATGACGACGCGGATCGACGCCCGTTTCGCATCCCTGGCGGCCGAGAACCGGGCCGCCCTGGTGTGTTTCATCACGGCGGGCGACCCCGACGTCGAGACCTCGTCGGCCCTGCTGAAGGCCCTGCCGGCGGCGGGCGTCGACGTCATCGAACTCGGCATGCCGTTCACCGACCCGATGGCCGACGGGCCGGTCATCCAGGCGGCGGGGCTGCGCGCCCTCAAGGCGGGGCAGACGCTCGTCAAGACGCTCCGCATGGTGCGGGATTTTCGCCAAACCGACACCGACACCCCGATCGTGCTGATGGGCTATTACAACCCGATCTTCATTCACGGGGTGGAACGCTTCCTCGACGACGCCAAGGCGGCGGGGGTGGACGGGCTCATCGTGGTCGACCTGCCGCCCGAGGAGGATGACGAACTCTGCCTCCCGGCCCTGCGGGCGGGCCTGAACTTCATCCGCCTGGCGACGCCCACGACCGACGGCGCGCGCTTGCCGACGGTGCTGACCAACACTTCGGGGTTCGTTTATTATGTTTCGGTGACCGGCATCACCGGGCTGGCTGTGCCCGATTACAACAAGGTCGCCCAGGCGGTGGCCCGCATCAAGCGGCACACCGACCTGCCGGTTGCCGTAGGGTTCGGCGTGAAGACCGCAGCCGACGCCGCCGCGGTCTCGGCCCACGCAGACGGCGTCGTGGTGGGCAGCGCGCTGATCGCCACGATGGCGGCGACGCTCGACGCGACCGGTGCCGCGACGGCCGACACCGTGCGGACGACGACGACCTTTATCGAGGGCCTCGCTGCGGGCGTGCGGGGCGCCCGGAGGGCGGCCGCGGCCGAACAGGAAGCGATGATCCCATGAATTGGATGCTGAACGTCGTTCCCCCGAAGATCCGCTCCTTTCTCAAGCGGGAAACGCCGGAAAACCTTTGGGTGAAATGTCCGGAAACCGGCCAGTTGGTCCACCACAAGGACCTCGAGGCCAACCTCTTCGTGATGCCGAACTCCGGCTATCACATGCGCATGACCGCCGACGCGCGGCTGAGGGCGACCTTCGACGACGCGACCTGGACCGACATCGCGGTGCCCGAGGTCCCGCTCGACCCCCTCAAGTTCCGCGACGAGAAGCGCTACGTCGACAAGCTCAAGGATGCCCGCGCCAAGACCGGCATGATCGATGCCGTGAAGCTTGGGCACGGCACCGTCGAAGGCCAGCCCGCCACGATCGCCGTGCAGGATTTCGACTTCATCGGCGGCACGCTCGGCATGGCGGCCGGGGAAGCCGTGGTGACGGGCGTCGAGCATGCTTCCAAGAACGGCACCTCGTTCATCCTGTTCGCGGCCTCCGGCGGAGCCCGGATGCACGAGGGCATGTTCTCGCTGATGCAGATGCCACGCACCACCGTGGCGCTGCGGCGGCTCCGAACCGCCCGGCTGCCCTATATCGTGGTGCTGACCAACCCGACCACCGGCGGGGTGACGGCCTCCTATGCCATGCTGGGCGACGTGCACATTGCCGAGCCCGGCGCGCTGATCGGCTTCGCGGGCCCGCGGGTGATCGAGCAGACCGTGCGCGAAAAGCTGCCCGAAGGGTTCCAGCGTGCCGAATACCTGCGCGAGCACGGCATGGTCGACCTCGTGGTGAAGCGAGCCGACATGCGGGCGACCCTCGGGCGGCTGTGCGGGTTGCTGACCGGGGCGCCGGGCGTTGTGGCGAGCCAGCCCGTGCAGGCCGTCGAACCACCCGTTCCCGCGGCGGCGTGACCCCGATGACCAGCGCCGGGGACGATCGCCTCGACGCCCTGCTGTCGCGGCTCCCTCACCTGCACCCGAAAAAGATCGATCTGTCGCTGGGCCGGATCGAGCGCCTGCTGGGTGAACTTGGCGGGCCCGAGCGGCGCCTGCCTCCGGTGATCCACGTGGCGGGCACCAACGGCAAGGGATCGACGGTTGCCTTCATGCGCGCCATGTTGGAGGCGGCGGGCCGTCGCGTGCACGTCTACACCTCGCCCCACCTCGTGCGTTTCAACGAGCGGATCAGGCTGGCGGGCCCGGACGGCGGGCGCTTGATCGCCGACGCCGACCTCGCCGACGTGCTCGGCGAATGCGAGCGGGTGAACGCCGGCCAGTCGATCAGCCTGTTCGAGATCACCACGGCGGCGGCGCTGCTGGCCTTTGCGCGGGCTCCGGCCGACGTCCTGCTGCTCGAAGTCGGCCTGGGCGGCCGGTTCGACGCCACCAACGTGGTGGCCCACCCGGCCGCCAGCGTCATCACGCCGGTGTCGATGGACCATCCCGAATTCCTCGGCACCAGCGTCGAGCGCATCGCTTTCGAAAAGGCGGGCATTTTGAAGCGTGGCGCGCCCGCCGTTTTCGCCGCGCAAGGGGAGGCGGCGCTGGCCGTGCTCACCCGCGAAGCCGAATACCTCGGCATCCGTCCCGTGATCGGCGGCCAGGATTACGCCACGCGGGAAGAGCGGGGCCGGCTGGTGTTCGAGGACGAGCGCGGGCTTCTCGACCTGCCGCTGCCGCGCTTGTCGGGCCGCCACCAGCAGATCAACGCCGGCGCGGCGATCGCGACGCTGCGCCTCCTCGAAGCCGATTTCCCGAGCCGCGCCTTCGAGGCGGGGTTGGGAACGGCGGATTGGCCGGCGCGGCTGCAGCGCCTCCCGCGCGGTCCTGTTCCGGCGCTCGCCCCCGAGGGCGCGGAGGTTTGGCTCGACGGCGGCCACAACGCCGAAGGCGGACGCGTCCTGGCCGAGGCCATGGCGGAATTCGAGGAGCGATCGGCTCGTGCCCTGGTGCTGATCTGCGGCATGCTGACCACCAAGGACGCGACCGGCTTCCTGCTCCCGTTCAAGGACCTCGCCCAAGAGGTCGTGGCCGTTCCGGTCTCGGGCGATCACGAAGGGCGCGCGGCGGCGGACCTCGCCGCGGTTGCCGCCACGGTCGGGTTGCGGTCGACCGCCGCTGAAACCCTTGAAGCCGCCATGCGGACGCTGGCCGCCCGCGATTGGCCGGTGCCGCCGCGTGTCCTGATCACCGGATCGCTTTACCTCGCCGGCGAAGTGCTGCGAATGAACGGCACGCCGCCGGGTTAGGGTTGCTCAGGCGACCAGGATTGACGTCCCGAACACCGCCGACCCGGCCATCGGGCGGTACGGGTCAGGCTCAGGCCGCCTTGGCGGTCGCCAGTTTCGAAAGGCGTTGCGCCAGGGAATTGAGGCTAACCTCGCCCTTGCTGAGGATCTGGCTCGCACCCTGGAGGCGCCGCCTGTCGTCGCGCGTGAGGTCCAGCGCCGCACGGATGCACATCTGCTCGATCAGCCCGGCGGTATTGCCGACGATGTCCTTCCTCGGCAGCCGCCCCACCAGCTCGGGCACGCCCAGCCGCTGCGACAGCGCCATGCCGA
>CALMOK010000269.1:0-4565 GCA_937871825.1 uncultured Alphaproteobacteria bacterium | reverse complement strand
GCGCGTGAGGTCCAGCGCCGTGAGGACGATCACGGGAATGTCTGCCCAGTCGGGCTTGGCGTGCATGCCTTCCAGGAAGCCGAAGCCGTCCATCACCGGCATCGTGAGATCGAGCAGGATGATGTCCGGCTTGGCGATCTTCAAACGCTCCAAACCTTCGTGGCCGTGCGCGGCTTCGGTCACCGACCAGCCGTCCCGCTCCAGGATGGTCCTGATCCGCGCGCGGGTGTCCTGGTCGTCATCGACGATCAGGATGTTGTTCCCCGCCGGACGATAGCGATCCATCACCGACTTGAAGCGGTCCCAGCGCACCGGCTTGAGCACATAGTCGGCGGCCCCGAGAGAGGCCGCCAAGGCGCGCTGTTCCACAAAGGTCACCATGATGACCGGGATGTCGGCAAGCTCGCCGTCGCCCTTGAGGGCGCTCAAGATGGACCACCCATCCACCCCCGGCATCATCACATCAAGGAGGATGGCGCGTGGTTTGAGCTGGCGGGCCAGGGTCAAACCGGTTTCCCCGTCTGCGGCGGTGCGAGCCTGGAACCCCTCCCGTTGCAGGAACCGCGTCATCAGGGCACGCTGATCGGCGTCGTCGTCGATAACGAGGACGAGGTCGCCCTTGCCGTCCGGCATGGCCGTCGCGAGATCGGTCGCCACCGTTTCAGGCGATGCGAACGTCGCAGGAATGTCGAAGGTGAAGCTGCTGCCCCGGCCAGGAGCGCTCTCGACGGTCACCTCGCCCCCGAGCAGGTCCGCGAACGCCTTGGTCAGGGACAGGCCCAGGCCGGTTCCGCCGAACTTGCGGGTCGTGGAAGCGTCCGCCTGCTGGAATCGCTGAAACAGCTTGCCGAGCTGCTCCTCGGTCATCCCGATCCCCGTGTCGGAAACCCGGAACAGGAAGCGGTCTCCCCGTCGGTGACTTTTCCGCGAAGCCGCGAGGGTGATAGTGCCGTTCTCGGTGAATTTCGCGGCGTTGCTGAGCAGGTTCAGCAGCACTTGCTTGACCTTGGTCAGGTCGGAGGCGACGGCGCCCAGGTCAGGATCCAGCTCGATCTCAAGTTGGTTGTTCTTCTTGGTGATGAGGCTTTGCACCGTTGTCGCGAGGTCGCGGATCATCGGACCGACCTCGAAGGTTTCCACGTAAACATCCATCTTGCCGCTCTCGACCTTGCTGAGATCGAGCACGTCGTTGATCAGGGCCAGGAGGTGTCGGGCGTTGCTTTCCACCTTGGCCATGTCGGACGCGAGATCCCGTGCCTCGCAGCCATCGGCGATCTCTTCCGCCATCATCTCGCTGTATCCGATGATGGCCGACAGCGGCGTCCGCAATTCATGGCTCATGTTGGCCAGGAAGATGTTCTTGGCCAGATTGGCTTCCAGCGCCTCGTCGCGAGCGGACCTGAGGGTTTCCTCGAACTCGCGACGCTCCGTGATGTCCTCATGGACTCCCACCCACTCCTGGATCTCTCCCGTCCGGGTGAGCAATGGGGTCGCGCGGACCGAGAAGAGACGGTAGACCCCGTCGTGCCGGCGAACACGATGCTCGAACAGGAAGTTACGCCGGCCGGCGACGGCCTCGGTCCAGGCCGCGACGGTCGGTCCGATGTCGTCGGGGTGGATCGCGCTGGACCAGCCGGAGCCCTGGTATTCGGAGAAAGACTGTCCGGTGAATTTCGCCCAGTCGGGCTGTGCTCCCCGCATCTCCCCCTTGGCGTCATTGGTCCAGATCACGTCGCCGACCGCTTCCGCGGCGGCGCGGAAGCGGTGCTCGCTCGCCCGCAACGCCCCTTGTGTGCGCTGCTGGTCGATGGAGGACGCCAGCATGGCCAGCAACAGGATCAGCAAGGTCGCGCCCGCGACGTAAAACGCAAGGGTCTGCTGGCCCATCGCGGCCGCGCCGGCCTCCACCATGGCGTCGTGCCTGTTGTCGCTGAAGGTCGCCGCCGCCATGCCGGTGTAATGCATCCCGGCCACCGCCAACCCCATCACGCCGGCGGCGAGCAGCTTCTGCCACACGCTGTTCTGCCGGAACGTCAGCCACAGCGCCACGGTCGCGGCCGTGACGGCGATCAGCACCGAGATCAAAACGATGGACGGGCTGAAGGCCAGGCTGCCGGACATCCGCATGGCCGCCATCCCGGTGTAGTGCATGGCGGCGATGCCCAGCCCCATCAGGGGACCGCTGAGCAGAACATCCCGGGGACCAGCGCCCCGGCGGCTGACCCAGGCGAACGACGCCCCGGTGACGCCGACCGCGATCAGGAACGACAGAACAGTGAGCCCGACACCGTAGGCGACCGGCATCGCCATCCCGAGGGCCAGCATGCCGACGAAATGCATCGACCAGATGCCCCCGCCCATGGCAAGCGAGGCCCCACACACCCACGACCAGCGCGGCCCCATCGTTGCACCGCGCACCCGGCTTCCAAGGTCAAGCGCGGTATAGGAGGCGAAGACCGCGATGGCGATGGATAAGGCGACCAAGGCCATGTCGTAGCCGGTTTGAACCATCACGCATCTTTCTGGGCTGCTTCGTTGCGGCAAGCCGTCAAGGATCTTGCCGCCAATCGTTGGGGGCGACTGTTCTGACTAGCATGCGTCGGGGTCGCGCGCTCGGATTGGACGACTTCGTCCCGATAACGCGAACTCAGCGGCTGCCGTTCAATGCCGACATCAACCATTCAGCGTGAGGCTCATGCGACATTCACGCGGTCCGCCTTGACCGGTCGCATTCCTGGACGGATCGGCTGAACAACACCGCCCTTGCCGGCTGGAAACTCGGCTCCTTCCCATTCATGGCCTCACCGTTCCGGCACGTCGATCACGCTGACGTGGGCGGCGACGACGCGCCATCCTTCGGGCAAGCGGACCCAGCTTTGCGTTTGCCGGCCGATCCGCCCCGGCGTGCCGCTTCGCTCGAAGAGGGTCGAGCATGTCGCGAAATCGGAACCAAAGGTGGTGATCACGGTGCGGGCGAGACGCCGGGCGAGACCGTCGGCCGGCCGTGCGGCCCGAAAGGCCCGAATGGCGGCGTAGCCGTAAAGATTCTCGCCGCCGCCGTAGCGGATGGTCCTGGGGTCGTTCCAGAACAGCGCGTCGAGGGTCGCGACGTCGTTGCCCACCAGCGCCGCCTCGTAGCGGGCGAAGGCCGCCTGGACCTCGGCGAGGATGGCTGGATCGTCGATCACCATGGCGTCGTGTCCTTGCGTGGGGTTAACTGGCGTGCCGATGTGCCGCCGGGGCACGGCCCTGTCCAGTTCCTCATCCAGCTAGGGGCTTCGATGACCGCGATTTTGCAAACCGAGGCCGAGACCGTGATGAACGCGGTGGCGCCGTTGCTCGGCCTCACCATCAAGCCCGAGCAACGCGCGAGCGTCAGCCAGAATTTCGAGGTCGCGGCGCGGTTGGCCGTTCTCGTGCTCGGGGTCGATCTCGATCTCGAGGACGAACCCGCCCCGGTGTTCCGGGCTTGAGCGCGCTGTTCGAGCGAAGCGCGACCGACCTGGCGCGGGCGGTCGGACGGGGTGAAACCCGGGCGCGCGCCGTGGTCGAGGCGGCGCTGGGCCGCATCGGCGCGCTGAACGGCATCGTGGGCGCCTTCACGGAGGTGACGGCCGGGCGGGCCCTGGCCAAGGCCGACGCGGTGGACGGCGCGATCGCGGCCGGGCGCGGGGGCGGTCCGCTCGCCGGCGTGCCCTTCGCGGTCAAGAACCTGTTCGATCTCGACGGGCTCGTGACCCGGGCCGGGTCGCGGATCAACCGGGAGAACGCGCCCGCCACGCGGGACGCCGCGCTGGTGCGGCGCTTGGAGGCCGCCGGCGCGATCTGCCTCGGGGCGCTGAACATGGGCGAATACGCCTACGATTTCACGGGCGAGAACGCGCATGACGGCCCCTCGCGCAACCCGCACGATCTTTCGCGCATGACGGGCGGTTCCTCGGGGGGCTCGGCGGCGGCGGTTGCGGCGGGCTTGGTTCCGCTCGCCTTGGGATCGGACACCAATGGCTCGATCCGGGTTCCGGCCTCGCTGTGCGGCCTGTTCGGGCTGAAGCCGACCTATGGGCGGCTGAGCCGGGCCGGAACCTTTCCCTTCGTGGCGAGCCTCGACCATGTCGGCCCACTCGCCCGCTCGGTCGACGACCTCGCACTCGGTTACGACGTCATGCAGGGCGGGGATCCGGACGATCCCGTCTGCTGTCCGCCGGGCGTCGAACCCGTCCTGCCGCGCCTCGGCGAAGGGATGACAGGCCTCCGCGCGGCGCGCCTGGGCGGCTATTTCGCGAGCCGCTGCGAACCGGAGGCTTTGACGGCGCGCGATCAATGCGCCCACGTCCTGGGGGCGACAACCGTGGTCGACGTCCCGGAGGTCATGGAAGCGCGGGCGGCGGCCTATCTCATCACCGCCAGCGAGGGAGCGGCGCTGCACCTCGGCCGGTTGCGAGAACGGCCGGACGACTTCGACCCTGCGGTCCGCGATCGGCTGCTGGCCGGGGCGATGATCCCGGCCGCCTGGGTGATCGCCGCGCAGAAGCTTCGCCGACGCTTCCAGGCCCGCATGCGCGGCC
>CALMOK010000268.1:4690-14068 GCA_937871825.1 uncultured Alphaproteobacteria bacterium | reverse complement strand
ACCGAGAACCATGGGAACGCACAGGCCTCGCCGACCCGCACGTTGAATTTGTCGCTGACGATCTCGCGCGATTCCTCGCCACGCTGGCTCCCTGCTGAAAGCGGAAGAGCCTTCGTGCTCGAAGCGCCGTGGTGAGCGGCCCTACTGGTTTCCGGCGATCTTGTCGGCCAACAGGGCAATCGTGTGGGAGTAGACGGTGCTCTTGTTCCACTCCTGCAGCACGGGGTAATTGGGATCGCCCGGCTCCCAGGCTTGGCCGGGCTGCCATCCATAGCTCTTGAGGTATTTGGCGGTGGAGGCCAGCACATCGGGCACGCTGCGAACCAGGTCCCGACGGCCGTTGCCGTCGAAATCAACGGCGAATTTGAGGTAGGACGAGGGCATGAACTGCGTTTGCCCGATTTCTCCGGCCCAGGCACCGCGCATCGAGTCCGGGCTCATGTCGCCCCGCTGGACGATGCGGAGAGCGTCCGTCAGTTCGGCCCGGAACTTGTCGGAGCGCCGACAATCAAACGCCAGGGTGGCAAGCGAGCGGATCGTCTCGAACTTGCCGATATAAGCACCGAAATCCGTCTGCAATCCCCAGATCGCGACGATCACCGGCGCCGGCACCCCGTATTCCCGTTCGATGCGGTCGAATACGTCGGCGTACCGCTTGATGAGACTTTTGCCTTTGCTGATTCGGTAGGCGTTTGCCATGCGGGCGGAGAACTGCTCGAAGGTCTGACGAAAGACCTTCTGGCCACGGTCATGGGAAATCGTCTCACGATCGTAGGTGACGTTGCCGAGAGCGGCTTGGATCGTGCCGGCCGAAATGCCCTCGGACGCCGCCTGCTGCTTGTAATCCTCAAGCCACGCCGGAAAAGCACTCGGGTCCGAACAGGATGCGGCGAAAGCGGAGCCGCCGAGACCCAGCGACAGCGTCAAGCAAACAGGCAGAAGCGATTTCAGCAGGCGCATCGGTCCTCGTTCCTCGCGAAGGGCGGAGCGGACCTTGAATGCCGATCCTCCAATGGTGGCACTCATTGAGGCAAGCCGCCGCCCTGTCAATATCTTCAAGGGCAAAGGCTCGCGTTCAATCCTGCAGCAGGCGCTTCAGCAACTCCAAGTCTTCAGTCAGGCTGCCGCCCTGGCCACTCAAATTCTCGATCTTGCGCACGGCGTGAAGCACAGTTGTGTGGTCTCGTCCGCCGAAACGCCGGCCGATCTCCGGCAGCGATCGAAGCGTCAGGCTTTTGGACAGATACATCGCGATCTGGCGCGGCAGAACAACGGTTGCGGTGCGACGCGAGGACAGGATGTCGGCGCGGCTGACGTTGTAATGTGTCGCCACGAGCTTTTGAATATCCTCGATCTTCACGCGCTTGGGTTCGCGCGTTCGCACGAGATCGCGGATCGCGACCTCCGCCGTCTCGATCGTATGAGGGGCGCCGTTGAGCGTCGCGTGCGCCATCAACCGGTTCATCGCGCCGTCGAGGTCGCGACCGTTCGTCACGATCGATTTGGCCACAAAAGCGATAACCTGCGACGACAGCTCGAAACCAGGTTGCACCGAGCGCGTCGCCAGCACGCGGTTTTGCAAGAAAGTCAGGCGAAGGGCTTCATCGAGTGGCTCCATGGCGACGCACAAGCCGCCGGCAAGCCGGGAGCGCACGCGCTCTTCCAAGGTTTCGAGGTCTGACGGAGGACGGTCGGCAGCGATCACCACCTGACGCCCGTCGTCGATCAGCGCGTTCAGGGTATGACAGAATTCCTGCTGGATGGACTTGCCCTGCAGGAATTGGACGTCGTCGATCACCAGCACGTCGATGGCCCGAAGCCGCTCCTTGAAGGCAATCGCCGTTTGTGCCTTCAACGACGCGACGAAGCCAGACATGACCTTTTCGGCCGTGAGATAGACGACGCGGCGCCCCGCGTTCGCAACCGCGTGAGCGATCGCCTGCAGCAGATGGGTCTTGCCCAGGCCGACCGACGCATGGATGTAGAGTGGGCTGTAGAGCAGCGGCTCGCCTGGTATCGCCTTGGCGACGCCCTGGGCGGCGGCGTAAGCCAATTGGTTGGATTTTCCGGTCAGGAAATTCGAGAATGTCAGGCGACGGTCGAGCGGTGAACTGACGATGGCGCCCTCCGCCGCGGCGTTCGCGTCCATTGATCGCGGTGCCGTGGCGGTTGTCGCGACGCGATCGGCCGCGCCGTCCATGGGGGCTCGGTCAGCCGTCCCGACAGCCGGGCGGGTTACAGCGGGGTCGCCATTGACTTGCACATCGGGCGCCCGTCTGCGTGCCGACGAGCGAAGCGCAATGTTCAACCGTTTCACTTCGGGCGCCTCGGCGCTGAAGGTTGCCAGCATCTTGTCGGTATAATGCGACTGGATCCAGGTTTTCAGAAAAGTCGTCGGAACCGACAGAAACGCTGTCCCGTCCACGACGCCGTCGAGTTCCAACCGGGCGAACCAGGCGTTGAAAACCGCGTCTCCCAATTCCGCCCTCAAGCGGCGGCAGGCGTTCGCCCATTTGACATTGAGGTCACAGCCTACAGGCACCGTCGCCATCACGGACGCCTCCAGGCCGCCATCCTGTTCCTGGGCGCCGTGGCCTGAAAAGGGACCGGTTTCATGTCGAGCGATCATGAGCAAAAGGCAGCTTTCCTGAATCGGCAAAAGGGCGGCTTGTGACGATGGAGGGCCGAGCACACCAAACGGATGGGTGATCTAGCCGGCCATTGCGGAGCGGAGATAAGGTTGGTCTATCTCGGCGGGTTAAGCCTCAAGGCATCTTCCAGGGAAGGCCCTGGTCCTTCCAGCCTGCCGTACCGCTGGCCGGGGACCCTTCGAAGCCCCCAGCGACGTTGTGGCTGTTCCTGTAGCCCGCGGCGGCCATCGCCTGCGCGGCTGCCGCGCTCCGGGCGCCGCTGCGGCACAGAAAAAGCACATGCGTTTCCTCGTCGGCGCCGCGCTGCTGCAGTTGCGCCTGAACGTCGCCAACAAACGACGGGTTTTTCACGGGCCCGGGCTGGGAGGCCCATTCAACGAACACCGGCTCCAACTTCAGGGCCGACAGGTCCGGAACACCCACGGCGCTCCATTCCTCGCTCGTCCGAACGTCGACCAAGGTCGCGCCTTCTCCGGACGTCAGCATTGCCATCGCCTCGGTGGGCGTGACATCGCTTTGGTACCCTATGTCCATCGACATTCATGTTCTCCCGACAGCCCATGTATAACGAGCCGGTCTTAATTAGGAATTGATCGACTAGCTCATGCGCCGAAAAACATTCAACAAGAAGTTACAAGTCGAGATCGTCACTGGCATGATAAGCATGTAAAACATCGTGCATTGAAACAACTTAGTATATGTTCAATGTCCGGAATACTATGAAACGGGCGACCGCGATCTATCAGTGTTCATCGAGAACCGTTAAAAAATCCTACACAGGTGAGGCAAGTGGCGCAACAGAGAGCGTCATGAAAGAGTCACGATCGATGGCGAGCGATCGCGCCGTGCTTTCGAATCTTTACCCTTGACTGCCCTAAGCGCCTCGAATCACGCGCGTAAAAAAGCTCGTCCATCGCCTAAATCCGCCAGCTGATTTTTCGCGCCTTTTGCCGGCCAAGCGCGACAAACGATGAGTCAATAGGCCGCGTCTCACCGCCTGAATCGCCCTTTGCACGTAAGCCGTTGACTCAGCGTGGCTAAAATTGCGCGACCCATGACGGCCTGAAAATTATTGTTCGACGTGGCGATTCCACGCAATCTGGGGCGCTCTCGATTCGATCTCGACGCCCTGTCGCCCGGTCCGCGCCGCCTGGAACCCACGGTCCGACCCGCACGTTTATAAACATTCTAATCATCGGTGGTCGTCATGCGATGGACGATCCACAGGTCTTTGCCTGTGCTCCACATGGCATTCCGGGAGAACATCATGCCTGAACATCTGGATGGGGACGACAAGCCGTCCGTGAGCCGACGCAGGTTCCTCGGCGCAACGGCTTCCACGGCCGCGTTACCATTCATGGGCGCGTCCGCCGCCAGGGCGGTGGCCGATCCGGCCGTCAAGCCTGACCCAGGCGCCTTACTGAACGTGAGCCTCACCATCAACGGCAAGGATCACAGGCTTGGCCTTGATGTCAGGACGACGTTGCTGGACGCCCTGCGGGATCACGTCGGTCTGACAGGATCCAAGAAGGGTTGCGACCACGGGCAATGCGGCGCTTGCACGGTGCATGTCGACGGCCAGCGCACGCTCTCCTGCCTCACCCTCGCCGCCTCGGCCCATGGTCGCGTGATCGAGACGATCGAGGGTCTTGCTTCCACCGATGGCAAGCTCCATCCCATGCAGCAGGCCTTTATCGACAATGACGCTTTCCAATGTGGCTATTGCACACCGGGCCAGATCATGTCGGCCGTTGGCTGCGTGAAGGAGGGCCATGCCGATAATGACGACGCGATCCGCGAATATATGAGCGGGAACCTTTGCCGCTGTGCGGCTTATCCGAACATCGTGGCGGCCATAAACCAGGCCAAGACACAGATGGAGGGTTGAGCATGCGACCTTTCGTTTACGAGCGCGCCGCCACGTCCGAGGTCGCCACTCAGGCAATCAGGGCGGGCATCGCCACGGACACGGCGCCGCGCCAGGGCCGTTATCCGGCCGAGTTCCTGGCCGGGGGCACCAACCTTCTCGACTTGATGAAGCTCGACGTGATGCAACCCGCCAAGCTGATCGACATCACGGGCCTGACGCAGGCGCATTCCGCCATCCTCGTTTCGCCGCAAGCGTTGCGGCTTGGCGCCCTAGCCAAGATGTCGGCGGTGGCCGACCATCCGGAGATCATCAAGAACTTTCCGGTCGTGGCGCAAAGCCTTACGCTCGCGGCCAGCGCCCAACTTCGCAACATGGCCTCGATCGGCGGCAACGTGCTGCAGCGGACCCGGTGCAGCTACTTCCGCGACACATCCTGGTCGGCCTGCAACAAGCGTAACCCCGGTTCCGGCTGCGCGGCGCTCGACGGCTATAACCGGGGCCACGCCGTTCTTGGCGCCAGCAAGGATTGCATCGCGACCTACCCCGGCGATTTCGCCCAGGCGTTGATGGCGCTCGACGCCGTCGTGACGGTGCTCGGTCCCGATGGAACACGGACGGTTCCCTTTTCCGACCTGCATCGGGCTCCCGGCTCGACACCCAACGTCGAGACCACCTTGCGTCCCGGCGATGTGATCACCGCCTTCGTCATCCCGGCGGCCACCTGGATGCGACGATCGCTCTACATGAAAATCCGCGACAGGCAGTCCTACCAATTCGCGCTCGCTTCGGCTGCCGTGGCGCTCGACATCGACGATGGTGGCCTGGTCAGGCAGGCGCGGATCGCGCTCGGCGGTGTCGCGACCGTGCCTTGGCGTGCCAGGGACGCCGAGGCAGCTCTTGTGGGCAAAAAGCTTGACCCGCAAACGGCTGAAAGCGCGGCTCGCCTGGCGTTTGGCGGCGCGGCACCCCGCGAGCACAACGCGTTCAAGATCGCCCTTGGGCAAAAAACCGTGACCCGCGCGCTGGTGCAAGCCGCGACTTTGGAGGTCTGACATGACTGTTGCGGCACCGACCCCGAAAGCCAACATGGGGCAACCCGTTCCCCGTTATGACGGACTGGCGAAAGTAACCGGGTCCGCTCTCTACGCGGCGGACTTCCCGCATCTCGACCTCGCCTATGCCTATCTCGTGAGCAGCGGGATCGCCAAAGGGCGCGTCAAGTCGCTCGACGTGCGGGAAGTGAGGACCCTGCCGGGTGTTCTAGATATCCTAAGCCATGAGAACATGAGCGACGCAGTGGCCCACGCGAAATTCTTCAGCGACGGTGGGCCAGTCTCGAACTCGGTGGTGCCGCTGAGTTCCCCCGAGATCGCCTACGCGGGCCAGACCATCGCCGTCGTGCTGGCCAACAGCTACGAGGCCGCGCGCGACGCCGCCCAGCGGATCGTCGTCGATTACGACATCGATCCGGCGAGCGCCACCTTCGGCTCGAAAGGCGCGATCGATCAGGTGTTGGCGGAACAAAGCAAAAAGCACGAGGATCCCAAGGTCGGCGACTTCGCGTCCGCCTATGCGGCGGCGCCCGTGAAAATCGACGCGGCTTATTCGACGCCGACCCAGCACCACAACCCGCTCGAACTCTTCGCCACGGTCTGCTCGTGGGACGGACCCAACCTGACGGTCTATGAGCCGAGCCAGAATGTTTATGGCATCAAGAACGGGCTCGCCCAGCAACTGGGAATGGATGCCAGCCGCGTGCGCGTGATCAGCCCATTCATCGGCGGTGCCTTCGGCTCCAAGGGGGCGCTGACCCAGCGGACCGCCATTGTGGCCGTGGCGGCCAAGCGACTCGGGCGCCCCGTCAAGCTGGTGGCGACGCGCCGACAGGCTTTCACCATCGCGACCTACCGGGCCGAAACCCGGCATATCATTAAGCTTGCGGCAACGCCCGACGGCAAGCTCCAGGCCTTGAGCCACGAAGGATTCGAGGTCACCTCGCGGCCAGACCCCTACGCGGTCGCGGGAACCGACGCTTCGACCCGGATGTATGCCTGCCCCAACATCGTCAGCAACGTGACGATCGTTCGGGCCGACCGTTCGACACCGGGCTTCATGCGGGCTCCCGCCGAAACGCCCTATTTCTTCGCGCTCGAGAGCGCCATGGACGAACTCGCCATCGCGCTCAACATGGATCCGATTGAACTGCGCCGGGTCAACGACACCATGAAGGAGCCCATCAAGGGGCTACCTTACACGAGCCGCTCCTTGATGGCCTGTTTCGACGAGGCCGCGACCGCCTTCGGCTGGTCGAAACGAAACCCGCGGCCGGGCTCAATGCGTGACGGTGACTGGCTCGTCGGTTGGGGCTGCGCCACAGCCGCCTATCCCACCCAGATGGCGCCGGCAAGCGCCCGCGTCAGCCTGTTCCCGGACGGCACCGCGCGGGTTGAAACCGCGAGCCACGAGATCGGCACCGGCATCTACACAGTCGCCGCGCAGACGGCCGCCGAACAACTCGGATTGCCGTTCGAAAAAATCACTGTGGCGCTCGGCGACACGATCCTGCCGCCGGCCCCCGTTTCGGGCGGCTCCATCACCACGGCGAGCGTCTGCTCGGTGATCGCACAGGCCTGCGCGGCGATCCGGGGCAAGCTGAGTAACGAGGCCGTCGGGGCCGATCTGGTCGAGGCCCTGAACAAGCGCGGACTTGGCGCCATCGAGGAATATGCCGAATGGGTGCCGCATGGCGCCAAGGCAGGGGCCATGCAGGCGCTTTACAAAGGCGCCGCCCAGCCGATCGGCGGGGCCAAGCTTGAAGATCGGATGCAATTCGCCTTCGGGGCGCAGTTCGTTGAAGTGCGGGTTCACTCGCAGACCCGGGAAGTGCGTGTTCCCCGCATGGTCAGCGCCTTCGCGGCCGGGCGGATCATGAACACCCGCACGGCGCGTAGCCAGCTGATGGGCGGGATGATCTGGGGTATCGGATCCGCCCTTCACGAGCAGACCGACATCGACACCAACGCAGCCCGTTACGTTAACACCGATCTCGCCGAATATCTCATCCCGGTGAACGCCGACGTTGTCGACATCGAGGTGATCATGGTCCCGGAGGAGGACAAGCTCGTCAATCCGCTCGGCATTAAGGGCATCGGTGAAATCGGCATTGTCGGCGCCAATGCGGCGGTGGCCAACGCGGTTTACCACGCCACCGGCCAGCGCATCCGCGACCTGCCGCTCCGGATCGACGGCCTTATGCCGTCTGCGTGACGGATCGGCCCGCGGCGCAATGCGACGGCGCCGCGGGCCGATCCCCTGTCGATCAGGTGAACAGGGAGCGAAGCTGCCCGATCAGGAAAGAACGGCGTGTGTCGGCCAATTTGGCCAGGAATGTTTCGGCCCACCAGTTGATGTTGTGGCGCGCTATGCTGGCGAACATGCGGGCCTGCCGGTCCCGACGCTCGTCGAGCGACATTTCCAAGGCCTGCTTCATGGCGGCCGCCATGCCCTCGGTTTCGTGGGGGTTGACGATCAACGCTGCGTCGAGTTCGGCCGCCGCGCCGGCAAACTGAGACAGGATAAGCACGCCAGGATCGTTGGGATCCTGCGCAGCCACGAATTCCTTGGCCACCAGGTTCATTCCGTCGCGCAAGGGTGTGACCAGCGCGGCGGCTGATTGCCGGAAGAGCCCGGCGAGTTCGGGCCTGGAATACGAGCGATTGATGTAGCGGATGGGCGTCCAGGCCGCCTCGCCGTATTTGCCGTTCAAGCCGCCGACGAGTTCATTCACGTCGCGCGACATGTCGCTGTATTCGGGAATTTCCTCGCGGCTTTTGGGCGTGATCTGCAAAAGCGTGACCCGGTTCACCCACGTGGGTTCGGTTTCAAGGAAATGCCCAAACGCCTCCAGCCGATGGACAAGGCCTTTCGAATAATCGAGCCGGTCCACGCCCAGGAACAGCTTGCGATCGGCGAGGCTGCCGCGGACCTCGTTGGAAAATGCCGTGTTCTCGGCCTGTATGGCCAGTTCCGCATAGTCTTCCGTTTCGATGCCGACGGGAAAAGCTCCGATCCGCATCATCCGTCCATCGATCGAATAGGCGGTTCCGTCGCGGCTGACCGTCGCCTTCGAGGCGACGAGGTAACGGCCGTAGTTCATCCGGTCGTTTTCGGTCTGAAATCCCACCAAATCGTAATAGCTGAGGACGCCGAGGCTCATTTCCTGCCGCGGAATGGTGAAAAGAAGGTCGGGCGGCGGGCAGGGGATGTGGAGGAAGAAGCCGATTGGATTGTTGACGCCCCGCTGCCGCAACTCGCGGGCCAGCGGGATCAGATGGTAGTCGTGAACCCAGATGACGTCGTCGGGCTCCAACAGTTTGGTGAGCTGGTCGGCGAACAGGCCGTTGACCCGCAGATAGCCTGTCAGGTCGGACCGGTTGAATTCCGCGAGATCGACCCGGTAATGCAGGATCGGCCAAAGGACGCGGTTGGCGAACCCGTTGTAGTATTCCTGATAATCGGCCGACGACAGGTCCGTCACCGCGTAGGTGACATTGTCCCGCACGGCGATGGTCGGCTCGACGTTGGGATCCTCATCGACCTTGCCGCTCCAGCCGAACCACAAACCTTCCCGGTTCTTCAGCGCGGCATGGACGGCCACGGCCAGACCACCGGGTGGGGGCGGCTTGCCGGGTTCCGGAACCACGACGCGATTTGAAACGATCACAAGTCGAGACACTCTGCGTCCTCCCAGCCCTGTGACAACGGCATTGCGACGAGGACTCCTGCCATCGAGGCGCTGTGCGGGGCATCTCCCCATCGATGAGCGGGGGCATCGGCCCAGCCTTCGGAGATAATGCC
>CALMOK010000268.1:0-4680 GCA_937871825.1 uncultured Alphaproteobacteria bacterium | reverse complement strand
GCGATCCCGACCAGACGAGGTGGTGATCAGAGGCTCGACGAACACATCCGTATGGCCGACTGTTGCAAGCTTGTGGACGGGATGGCTGAGGAACGCGGCGGGAAAGATGTCAGGCGGCCCAAAACCGTCCCCCAGATTGCATCGCGTTCCACGATCACGCTCGCCAATGTCGGTCTTCGACATCCATCCGGTATGAAAATCACCGATGGGTGGATCGTGGAGAATGCCCGGCTGGCTTGAATTCATCCCCGCAAGGTCTCCGTTGCCGCGATTTGCGCGATCCATCGTCGGACGTCGGACGGGCTCGCGAATGTGCCCGTTGTTCCGGGTAATCGCGGGCCGACGGAAAAAGCGTCGCCGCCGTGCTCGACTGCTGCGGCGAACCCCGGTTGATCCGTCACGTCATCCCCGATGAAAACGGGCCGACGCCCGGCAAAGCGTGGATGGCCAAGAAAGGCCATGATGGCAAGCCCTTTGTTAAATGTCGGACGTTTCAGTTCCACCACGTAATGTCCAGGCATAAGCCCAAGGTTGAGCGTGGCGTGCCGATCAACCAGGGCGCGCAGCTTTGCGGTCAGTTCATCGCCTATATGAGGCACCGAGCGGTAATGGACCGCATAACTGAAAGCCTTGTTCTCGGCAAAGGCTCCTGGATAGTCCGTCAGGACGGCGTTGAGGTCGGTCCAGACAGCGTCGGGGATGACGTCTCCCCCAGGGTGAACGATGGCGTCGTCCGGCTCGAACCGCATCTCGGCGCCATGAACGCCGCTGGCTCGGAAGCGGCTCGGGAAAAACAGCTCGTCGAGTTGCGCAATGGAGCGGCCGCTCACCAGGGCGAGCGCACCATCGACGACGCGACTCGCTCGCTCGAGATCATCGAGAAGCGACGGTGGCACCACGACGGCCTCTGGACGGGGCGCGATGTCGACCAACGATCCATCGACGTCGAAGAACAGACATGTTTGATCGAACGCTCTTTCAGGGATCATGGGTGAGGTTCTTTCCTGCCGACATTGGACGGCGGCCAAGGCCGGCAAGTCAGCCAGACTTTCGAGATGTATTCGATGTTCACCTCAGGTCTTATCGCGGAGAGGAACAATATTCGCAAGGCTGCGTTCAAGCTTGGTCGGGTGGAATGATCTAAATAGCTGAGAGGGGTTGTTTTGAAGATCGCCCAGATTGCTCCTTTAATGGAGAGCGTTCCGCCCCGCCTTTATGGCGGCAGCGAGCGGATCGTTTCCTGGCTGACGGAAGAGCTGGTGAACCAGGGCCATGATGTCACGCTGTTCGCCAGCGGCGACTCAATGACCGCCGCCAAGCTTGTTCCCTGCACGACGGAAGCGATACGGCTGTCCGAAACCATGCGGGAATATCTTCCCTATTATACCATGATGGCCGACAAGGTGCGGCGCCTGGCCGACTCGTTCGACATCCTGCATTTTCACATCGACATCTTTCATTTCCCGCTTTTCCGGGGTTTGGAAAGCAAGACGATCACCACCCTGCACGGTCGTCAGGACCTGCCGGACCTTTGGCCGTTCTACCGCGCCTTTGACAAGATGCCCCTTGTGTCGATCTCCGACTCGCAGCGCGTTCTGATCGCCGATGCGAATTTCGCCGGTACTGTTCTGCACGGTCTTCCCCGCGACCTCCATGTCCCGAGTTTTGACCCGCGTGGGGGTTATGTCGCGTTTCTCGGGCGGATTTCAGCAGAGAAACGGCCCGACCGGGCCATCGAGCTCGCCAAGGCCTTGGGCCTGCCGCTGAAGATCGCCGCCAAGGTCGACAAGGCCGACGAGGATTACTTCCGCGAGGTGATCCACCCCCTGATACAGGGCCACGCAGACGTTGAGTTCATCGGCGAGGTCGATGAGCGCGCCAAAACCAAGTTTTTGAGCGAAGCGCGGGCGCTGCTGTTTCCCGTTGATTGGCCCGAGCCGTTCGGGCTCGTGATGATCGAGGCCATGGCTTGCGGAACGCCGGTCCTGGCCTTCCGCAACGGCTCCGTGCCGGAGGTGATTGATGATGGCGTGAGCGGTCGGATCGTGAACTCGATGGCGGAGGCCGTCGCCGCGCTTCCCCATGTTCTGGCACTGGACCGGCGGGCTGTCCGGCGCAAGTTCGAGGAACGGTTCACGGCAAGCCGCATGGCGAGCGACTATATCGATCTTTACCGAAAGCAAGTCGCCGACGAGATTGTTTCGTTGATCAGCGACGACGCCGCTGGCCGTGCGGAGCGCTCGGCGGAAGCCACCATGCCCATGAGTGCCTCGACGTTTGGGACGGTTGAATTGCAATGACGTCTGAAAAGCAGATCGGTGGAGGGCGGGCCGAGGCCGACCCTGTGATGGAGCAAGGCCAGTTCTACATCACGGCGACGAGCCCCTCGTCTCGCCCGCGACATACGTTGAAGAACGGCGACACCTTTGCGGTGTTCGACGCTCATGGAGACATGGGAGCTTCCTCCGGGGGACCCGATGGCTTGTTCAACCACGACACCCGTTTTCTGTCGCGGCTGGAGTTGCTGATCAACGGCATTCAGCCTTTGTTGCTGGGCGCCACGGTTCGTGACGACAACGTCCTGATGTCGGTCGACCTGACCAATGCCGATATCTATCGAGGCGGTGTGATCGTGCTTCAGCGCGACACCATCCACATCGTTCGGACAATCTATCTTTGGAACGGGGTCGCCCACCAGCGCATCAACGTGACCAATCACGGGGAGGGGCCTCTTCAGTTCACGCTCTCTTTGGTCTTCGACGCTGACTTCTCGGATCTATTCGAGGTTCGCGGAAGCCGTCGCAAAGGCCGGGGCACAATCACCCAGAGTGTGGAAAACGCCGACCGGCTCACATATTCCTACATTGGTCTCGACGACATCAAGCGTGAAACCTCGATCTGCCTCGATCCCAAGCCAACCAGCCTCGTTGAGGGCGCCGGCACGTTCAGCCTGGCGCTCGCCGCCAACGCGTCGACCACATTGTTTCTGGCGATCGAATGCAGAGGTCTCGACGAACCGGTCCCCGAAACCTTTTTCAAAGGTTTCATGGCGGCGAGTCGGCACGGCAAGGCGGTCACCCGGCAAGTCGCGACAGTTGAAACGTCCAACGACATCTTGAACGAGGTCATGCGCCGCTCGGCGGCCGACCTTTTCATGCTGGTCACCCAAACGCCGCAAGGCCCTTATCCCTATGCCGGCATTCCCTGGTATTCGACGACATTCGGTCGAGACGGCATTTTGACGGCGATCCAGATGTTATGGTGCGAGCCGGACGTGGCCAAAGGCGTGCTTCACCGCCTGGCTGCCTTTCAAGCTGAAGGCTACGATGAGCCGTCTGACGCCGAACCTGGAAAGATCGTGCACGAGATGCGCGGCGGCGAAATGGCTATGTTGGGAGAGGTGCCGTTTAAGCGTTATTACGGCACCATCGACGCGACGCCGCTTTTCGTGGTGCTGGCCGGTCTCTACGTCGAGCGGACCGGGGACATGGCCAGTTTGCGGGCACTTTGGCCGGCAATCGAGAAGGCGCTCGCCTGGATGGACGGCCCGGGAGACCGTGACGGAGACGGCTTCATCGAATATCGGCGGGCGCAGGACACCGGCCTGCAGAACCAGGGCTGGAAAGACTCGTTCGACGCCATCTTTCACGCCGATGGACAACTCGCCACCGGTCCGATCGCGCTTTGCGAGGTGCAGGGTTACTCTTACCTAGCGCGCAAGCTCGCAGCCGGCATGGCACGCCAGCTTGGCTTGACTGAAATGGCGGAGACGCTCGAAAACTCGGCCGAGGCTCTTGCCGAAAAGTTCGAAGCAGCCTTTTGGTGCGAGGACATTGGAACCTACGCGATCGCGCTCGATGGCGCCAAAAATCCTTGTCGTGTCAGGACGTCCAATGCCGGGCAGGTTCTATGGACCGGCATCGCCCGTCCCGACCGGGCCAAGCGGGTCGCCGAAGACCTTCTATCGACCAAGTTCTTTTCGGGATGGGGCATTCGAACGGTTGCGAGTGGGCAAGCACGCTATAATCCCATGTCTTACCACGACGGGTCGGTCTGGCCTCACGATAATTCGTTGATCGCGGCGGGAATGGCCCGTTACGGGCATGTAGACCTGGCCGAGCGGGTGTTCGAGGGCCTGTTCGCCGCCGCGAGCTATATGGATCTGAGACGGTTGCCCGAGCTGTTTTGTGGATTCCGTCGACACCGCGGGGCAGGGCCGACACTCTACCCAGTTGCGTGCGCGCCGCAGGCGTGGGCGAGCGGGGCGCCTTTCCTGCTCCTCCAGGCCTGTCTGGGCCTGGAATTCAAACCGGCGGACCAGTCGATCAGTTTTCGCAATCCCAGGCTGCCCAGTTTCGTTGACGAGATCACATTGCGGAACATCGGCTTTGATGACGCGAAGGTTGACGTGACGCTACGGCGGATGGACGACCACGTGGCTCTTCGTGTGCTCCGCAACACCGGCGCTGTAGAGGTCTCCATGATCCTCTCGTGAGCGCCGTAATGTGATCGTGGCAGGTCGGTTTCAAAATGGCACCCTGATATCGCAGGTGGTCCGGCCGATTGCATGGCGCAGTGTCAACCTATCATGACGCAGACCAGATATGTTGAACCCCGCTCATCCCGGGCTTGACGTGTTCCTCTGGTCTCCCTTATATCGTGTTCATCGACGGCGGGCAC
>CALMOK010000267.1:11630-20272 GCA_937871825.1 uncultured Alphaproteobacteria bacterium | reverse complement strand
ATCTTGCCCATCAGGCGGCCGACGATCGGGGCGGCCACGAACATGCACAGGCCCGAAACGAACATGGTTTCGCCGATCTGCAGCGAAGAATAACCGCGCACGTTGGCGAGATAGACCGGGTAGACGTAGGTCAGGCCGTAGAGCCCGATCCCCATCACGAACGAGAAGATCGAACCCATCGCCAGGTTGCGGTTGCTGAAGACGCTGAGGTCGACGATCGGTTGGGGGGCGGTGAACGCCCGCCAGAAGAACAGCAATCCGCCCAGCACGGAGGCGACCGCGCAGACCACCACGATGTTCTCATCGAACCAGTTCTTCTGCGGGCCTTCCTCAAGCACGTATTCCATCGCGCCCAGGAGAGTCGCCATCCCGACCAACCCCGCCCAGTCGAATTTCTGCAACAGGGACGTGTCCGGCTTATCGAAATCGATGGTGAAATAGGTGGCGACGCTGACGATGATACCCGGCACGACATTGACCAGGAACAGCCAATGCCAGGAGAAAAGGTCGGTCAGGTAGCCCCCGACCGTGGGCCCGATGGTCGGGGCGAGCGTCGCCACCAGGCCGATCAGCGGCGCGATGATGGGCTGCTTCTCCTTGGGAAAGATCATGTAGGAGGAGGCGAACACGGTAGGGATCATGGCCCCGCCGATGAAGCCCTGCAGCGCCCGCCAAACGATCATCTGGTTGATGTCGGTCGCCGTCGAGCACATGAAGCTCATCAGCGTGAACCCGGCGCAGGACGCCGAGAAGAGATAGCGGGTCGAAAAAGCCCGCGACAGGATCCCCGACAAGGGAATCATGATCACTTCGGCGATCAGGTAGCTGGTCTGCACCCAGGCGACCTCTTCCGAACTCGCCGACAGCCCGGCCTGGATCTCGGCGAGCGAGGCCGAAACGATCTGGATGTCCAAGATCGCCATGAACATGCCGAACACCATGAAGATGAAGGTGACCAGCTTGCGCTTGTCGATTCCGGGCGCCGCGTTGGGAGCAGGGGGCATCAAGGTTCGGCCCGCCGGCACGGCAAGGCTTGCGGCGCTCATCGAATCAATCCTGCTGCGAACGGTGGGGATGGACCGCCGACGCCAGGGCATCGAGGCCGAGCGCCGTGACCAGGGACGGCGCAGGCTCGTTCTCGTCGCGCGTGTGGACCTCGACCTCGACCGACAGTCCGGGCCGCAGGAGGCCCTCGCTGGCGACGTCCGGCGGCAGCTTGATCCGGACCGGGATGCGCTGCACGATCTTGGTGAAGTTGCCGGTCGCGTTTTCCGGCGGCAGCATGGAGAATTCCGCCCCGGACGCGGGAGCGATGCTTTCAACGGTGCCGGTGATCGAACGGCTCGAGAAAGCGTCGGGCTTGATCGTCACCTTCTGGCCGGGCTTCAACCGGTTGAGCTGGGTTTCCTTGAAGTTTGCCGCCACATAGGCGCTGTCCAGCGGAACAAGCGCGAGCAGCCTCGTTCCGGTCTGAACATATTGACCGGGCTGCACGGCCTTGTTGCCGATCATGCCGTCGAATGGGGCGCGGATAACGGTGAACGACAAGTCGCGGCGTGCGCGGTCAACAACGGTGAGCAGTTCCGCCCGGGTCTTTTCGGCCTCCACCTTCTGGGCCTGCAGGACACCGATGGCGGCTTGCGAGGACGCCACGGCCGCCGACGCGCTCGCCACCGCGGCGACGCTGCGGTCGCGGTCGGCCAGGGCCTGATCGAGCCGCTGCTGCGTGCCGTAGGAGCTTTGCATCAACCGCGACGCCCGATCGTATTCGGTCGCGGTGCGCAGCGCTTCGGCCTGCGCCGATTGCAATTGTGCCTTGGCCTGGTCGACCATCGCGTTCTGCGCCGTGACCTGCTGGCCGAAGCGCGCGACCGTGGCGTCCTGCGTGCCGACCCGCGCCTGGGCGTTGTCGACCGCATTCCGATAATCGCCATCATCAATGGTCGCCAGGATCTCGCCCTTGACCACGTGGGCGTTCTCGACGATCGGAACGGCCGTCACATAGCCGGCAACCTTGGCGGCGATGGTGGACGTGTCGGCCTTCACGTAGGCGTCGTCGGTGGACACCAGGAACCGGCCCTCGACGAACCAACGATATCCCTCGTACCCACCACCGCCCAGGGCAGCCAGAAGAACAAGCGGAAGCACGCGGCGGCGCTTCTTCTTGGGCGGCAGGACCTGGCCTTGCAGGGCCAGAGTGGTGGGCTGCCCGGGTGCCTGCTGCACGGCAAGTCCGCCGCTCGACGGACCACCCGTCAAGGGCGACACGACAGGCGCTTCGGCCACCTGCTCGCGGGTCACCTGGTCAGGCATATTCTTCTCCACCATCTACGCCGACGAATGACCGAACGGTTCGGTCATTCCATTGACATATCGCCATCACTTCCATAAATCAAGATGACCGAACCGTTCGGTCAATAAGTTGGGGCGGAGCTGTCGTGAGCCTTGAAGCGTCGAACATGTCCCGCGTGGACGATGGCCTACGCAGCCGCGACGACGGCGCGAAATACCGGCAGATCATGGACGGGGCGCGATCCGTTTTTCTGAAGGACGGTTTCGATGCCGCCAGCATGAACGAGATCGCCCGGGTGGCGGGCGTGTCCAAAGGTACGCTCTATGTTTATTTCGACAGCAAGGAAGCCTTGTTCGAGGCGCTGATCCGCGAGGAAAAAAGGGAGCAGGCCGAGCAGACTTGCCGTTTCGACCATTCGAACCGCGACGTCGAGACGACCTTGCGGAATTTTGGCGAACGGCTCCTCGACCGCATGTTCCGCCCTGCCTCGATCGCCCATGTCAGGATCGTGGCCAGCGTCGCGGCGAAGTTTCCGAGCATCGGTCGTGCCTTTTACGAAGCTGGGCCGAAAATCGGATACCAGCGAATGGCCGACTATTTCGACGCTCAGGTCGAAGCCGGCGTGATATCGATCGACGACTCTTTTCAGGCCGCCCGTTTCTTCTGCGACATGTGCAAATCCAACTTCTTGCCGGTGCTGCTTTGCGTGGAGGAGGCACCCTCTCCCGAGGTGATCGCTGCGCATGTCAAAGCTGCCGTCAGAGTATTTCTAAGGGCCTACCCGCTTTTGAAGGGTGCTTGAAAGGTTGGATCAGGTGGGCCAGGTCGCCGCGCCGATCCTAGCCGCTCGATCGTTTGATCGTTCACCGGCGCGGTCCGGTCCGGGATCGTCGCTGCGGCGTCATTCTGGGCGGGATCTTCAGTTCCGTCGGCGCATCACCATCGGCATGCCGTCCCGAGGCCGCAACGACACGCGCTGGACGGGTTCAACCTCGTGCCCGGCGGCCAAGTCCAGGCGGAAGCCACGGACGATGGTCGCCAGCAGCGTGACGGCTTCCTGAAGCGCAAAGGACGCGCCGATGCAAACGCGCGGCCCCGCCCCGAACGGAAGGTAGGCGAAGCGGTCGATCGGTTTGGCACCGGGCAGGAAGCGCTCGGGCCGGAACAGGTCGGGTTCGTCCCAAAGCCGCTTGTGACGGTGCAGAACCCAGGGCGAGATGAACACCCGCGTCCCGGCCTTGATCCGCATGTCGCCGATCTGGTCGAAGTCGACCGCTTCACGGCTGATGGTGGCGGCCGGTGGGTACAGGCGCAGCGCTTCGTCCAGCACCGCGCGGGTTTGGACGAGCTTGTCCAGCGTATCCGGTCCCACCACCCCGTCCGGCAGGAGCGCGTCCACCTCGTCCTCGACCCTCGTGCGAGCGTTCGGGTCCTGGGACAGGAGGTACAGCGACCAGGTCAGGGCATTCGATGTCGTTTCGTGGCCCGCCGCGATAAAGGTCACGATGTTGGCGCGAACTTCAAGCTCGCTGAGTCCCGCACCGGTTTCGGGATCGGCGGCTTCCAGCAACAAGGTGAGAAGGTCTCGCGGCGCGGTGCCGGGTTCGGCTTCCAACTGCCGCCGTCGCCGCGCGATCATGGCGTCGACCGCATCCTCGAAGAACCCCAGCATGGGGCGGGCGCGCAATTGGTTGATGCGGGGGATCCAGCCCGGCGCATCGAGCACGTCGAGCGGGTCGACCTGACCGATCGCGCCGAGGTAGCGCGTCACCGCATCGGCGAATTCGTCCGTGGTGCGGGTGAGGCCGTCGGAGAAGACGGTGCGGGCCAGGACCCGCAAGGTCGCCCGCGCCATCTCGTTGCTGATGTCCACCGTCCGGCCGTCGCGCTGGCGCGTCCAGCGAGCCGCGAGGTCGGCCGCAACCGTCGCCATGGCGGCCTTGAAGCTCGCGACGTTGCGGGGCGAGAACAATGGGGCCATGGCGCGGCGCTGACCCCGCCATTGCTCGCCATCGGCCAGCAGCAACCCATTCCCCAGGCCCGACGACAGGACGCGCCGCTGAAAATCGCCTTTCGGGTAGTTGGCGGCGTTGTCGACGAGAACGTGTTTGATCATCGCCGGGTCGCTGATCACGACGACGCGCCCGAGCAGCCCCGTGCCGCCCACCACCTTGTCCTCGAAGTGGCGCGTGGTCCAGGTCGCCACGGGGTTCTTGCGCAGGGCGCGCAACAGGGCGAAAGGGCCGAGCGGCTCGTCCAGCGGCGCCGGCCGTGGGGCGCGATATCCACCCGTCGCCGCCTTCATGGTGTCGCGTGCCGCCGGTTCAAGTAAAGTCATGCAGGGTCCTCAACCCGGCAAGGGAAGCCGGGACGTACTCGGTTCATAGATAGCGCGGTCCGTCGGGCTTTTCCCGTCAACGGCAAAGCGTCGGTTCGACGCGGCGGCGGCATCGGCACCATCCCGCCATGGCGGTTCGCGGCGCTGCCGATCCGTCGAACCCGCGCCGGGAATGTTGCGTCGGCCTCGCGGGTCGCTTATGGACGAGGGATTAGTCGTCGGGGTGCCCGGGCGTTCGTGCCGGGCTGAGACTTCTCGTGAGCCGAGAAAAACCCGTTGAACCTGAACCGGATCATGCCGGCGGAGGGAACGCGAATGTCGAGGCTTGGCCTTTCCGCCCCTGGTGTCGTGCTGCGTCGGCCCGGCTGGACCAGCCATTCGAGCGGCTCGCTCCTGGGCGGGCTTTGGCGCGAGCTTCCCGTTATGGCGATCGGCACGGCTTGCGGCCTTCTCGCGGCCTGGGAGGGCGCCGTGCGCGCCTGGTCGATCCCGGCCTTTTTGCTTCCCGCCCCGAGCCGGATCGGCGCGACGCTTCTTAGCCGCTGGGCCGTCATCCTTCCCGAAGCGCTGGTCACCTTCGGCGAGATGATCGGCGGTCTGGTGATCGGCGCCGGGCTGGGCATGTTGGCCGCCCTGATCATGGCGGGTTCCCGGCGGGCCGAGCGGGCCGTCGGCCCCCTGCTGGTGGTCGCCCAGGCGCTTCCCGTCTTCGCCATCGCGCCGCTTCTGGTGGTGTGGCTCGGGTTCGGCCTCGCCTCCAAGCTCGCCATGGCGTCGCTTGTCATCTTCTTTCCCGTCACGACGAGCTTTTTCGAAGGCCTTCGCCGTACCGATCCCGGGCTGATCGACCTTGGTCGCCTCAATCGGGCCAGTCGCCGGCAGGTCCTGCTGCTGATCCGCGTGCCGGCCGCCCTGCCGGCCCTTGGCGCCGGGCTGCGCGTGGCGGCCGCGGGCGCGCCGATCGGCGCCATCGTGGGCGAATGGGTCGGCTCCTCGTCCGGGCTCGGCCTTCTCATGCTGCACGCCAACGCCCGGATGCAGACCGACCTCGTCTTCGCCGCCTTGGCGGTGCTGGTCGCCTTCTCGATCGCGCTCTGGGCCGTTGTCGGCGCCCTGACGCGCCGCCTCGTGTTCTGGTCCCCCGACACCCTTTCGATCGTTCCTCAAGGAGAATGACGTGAAACGAATCCTCATCGTGGTTATGGCGCTGCTGTTCGGCGGCCTCACGCCGGCACCAGCCTCCGCCGACGACAAGTTGACGGTGGTGCTCGACTGGTTCGTGAACCCCGACCATGCCGCCCTGGTGATCGCCAAGGAGGGCGGTTACTTCAAGGCTGCCGGGCTCGACGTCAATTTCGTCGAGCCGGCCGACCCGGCCGCTCCCCCGCGTCTCGTCGCGGCGGGGCAGGGCGACATCGCGCTCACCTACCAGCCGACCTTCTACCTCGAGGTCGCCGATGGCATGGACCTGCGCCGCGTGGGGGCCGCCATCGCGACCCCGCTCAACACGTTGATCGCGCTTGAAAGCGGCCCGGTCAAAACGCTCGCCGACTTGAAGGGCAAGACGATCGGCTATTCCATCGCGGGCTACGAGCAGGCGTTGCTGGAATCGCTGCTGGCGACCGCCGGGCTGAAACTCGGCGACGTCAAGCTGATCGACGTGAACTTCGCGCTCACGCAGGCCCTGGTCGGCGGGCAGGTCGACGCGGTGATCGGCGGCTACCGCAATTTCGAACTGACCGAGATGAAGCTGGCCGGCCACCCGGGCCGCGCTTTCAACCCCGAGGATTTCGGCTTCCCACCCTATGACGAGCTGATCTACGTCACCACGCCCGACAAGGCCAAGTCGCCCGCCGTGCGGCGCTTTCTGGACGCCACCGAGCAAGCGACCCTTTACATCCTGAACCACCCGACGGACGCCTGGGCCATGTTCGTCAGGGCCTATCCCAAGCTCGACGACGACCTCAACCGGCAAGCCTGGATCGACACCGTTCCCCGCCTCGCCGCCAGCCCGGCCGCCGTCGATCCGGTGCGATACACCCGGTTCGCCGAATTCATGAAGGCCAAGGGGCTGATCCCGAAAGTGGAGCCGCTCGACCGTTACGTCGCCACGCCCTGAGGCGACCCTTCCTTAAGGCATCAAGGCCGATTGCTTGGCCTCGGCACGGTTCGCGACCTCCACCACGGCGGCCACGACGGCGTCTGGATCGGCCCAATGGGGCGAGTGGCCGACGCCCGGAAGCACCGTCAAGCTCGCGCCGGGAATCTCGCGCTGGCTCGCGAAGGAATGCAGGCGCGTGAGCACGACCCCGTCGCGGTCGCCGGTCAGGATCGCGGTCGGCACCGTGATGGTTCCCATCCTGGGCGCCTGACGGCGAACGAAATCCAGCAGGCCATCGACATCCTGGGCGTTGGCCATGAACGCGGCCGGGCGCAGCACCAGGGACACGCCCGTCCGATCCGCGAAATCGGCGGGCGGCGATTGCGGCGCGAACACGCCGTGGATGCCGGCATCCAGCACGGCAAGTCCGATCGGCACCGTCAGGGTGCGGGTGAACAGCGGGCCGGTCCAGCGCGACGCCGCCACCTGGTAATACCAGGCGATCCCGCCCGGCCAGGGGTGCGTGACGGGTGACACGAGAACGAGCCCGTCCGTCAGATCCGCCTGATCCAGCGCGAAATCGACCGCGAGCGCGCCAGCCAATGAATGACCGAGCACGATCGCGTGGCGAACACCGAGCCGATCGAGGCCTTGCCGGATCAGCCTGGCCTGCACGGCCGGGGACGCGGCGGCGGTTCCTTCGATCCGGTCGCTCCAGCCGTGACCCGGCCTGTCGGGCGCGATCACCCGGAACCCCAGGGTGGCGAGCCGGTCCCCCAGCGGAACCATCACGTCGGCTTGGTTGCCACTGGCTCCATGCAGCAAAACGACGGTGGCCCGTGCCGGACCGACCGGCAAGCGCTCGGTGTAATGAAGTCGCCCGTTGCCAACAGCGACGAATTTCCCGACAGGCGGGAATCGGTCAGCGATGCGTTTCGCCGCGACGGCGCTGAAGATGCCAAGCCCGGCCACGCACAGGAGGACCAGCCAGACCATCCGCCCCGCCCACCTCACGGCGCCCGGCCGCGCCGATAGCCGATCAAAGATCGTGGCCCTCGACGTTGGGCGCCAGTTCGTCGATAAGGGCCTTGATGCCCTTGTTCTGGGGATTGATGGCCGCGGCCTTGCGGAACACCGTCAGGGCCGCCTTGTCGTTCCCGTTGCGATGAAGGATGTAACCCATGCCGCTGAGGGCGCCGAAGTGGCGTGGCTCCAGGGCGAGAACCCGGCTGATGTCGGCCATCGAGTCCATGTCGTCGTCGGTGAGGTAACGCAGCGTGGCACGCTGGTTCCAACCCTCCGCCCAATCCGGCCGAAGCGTCACGACCTTGTCGAGCAGGTCCCCGGCGCATTTGTAATCCTGAGCCTGGATGCAAGCCAGGGCGTGGGTCATCAGGAGGTCGGCCGTGTCGGACCCCGATTGCAACCAGAGCCGATCGAGCAAAGCCATAATGGCGCTGGCCTCCGCCTCGCTTTCGGCGACGGCTAGCCTTTTAAAGAGATCATCGACCTTGCTGCTGCGCCGCTGCTCAGGTGATGATGAGGTTGGCGGGGGCGCCGGCAATGGATTGGAGGGCTGACCTTCGCTCCGCTTCGTATCCTCGCCACCAGACCCTCGCGGTCCGAAACGCCCATTCGGTGGAAACGGGATCGCCGGCCCGTCCGGCAACGTCAAAGACGGACCCGGATCGTTGGCCTCGGAGTCGAGAACAGGAAAAACGCCCGCCATGCCAAAGGCTAGCAAGGCGATCAAGACGATATGCATGTCTTCAGACTAGGGGACGCCATGCCCAAAGGTCAAAGCCGTTGAACCGCGTCAAAGCGACCGGCGATGATCAGCCAGCGATCAACCCTGGCGGGCTTTGTAGCGCTTCTGAACCTTGTTGATAATGTAAACGCGCCCCCTGCGG
>CALMOK010000267.1:10835-11601 GCA_937871825.1 uncultured Alphaproteobacteria bacterium | reverse complement strand
CATCGTCGCGGGTGACGCAGCGTTAAGGGCTGAGCATCTACCAATAGACAACGGTAACCCGCGGCCGAGCGTGGGTGCGAACGAGGCGAAATCCGACAACCGCCGGGACTGGGCCTGTCCGGTTCGGGCCAAGAGGACACGTCGTGTGATTCTGCACCAGATCATTCGACGCGGTCGTAGGCATCCCATTCAGGAAACGATCGGCGCCAGCGCTCCCGTCCTGATGGGGCTGGCCCTTATGCCGCTCGTGGTCGCCGCGGGCTTCTGGGCCGAGCGATCCAACCCGCCATCCTCAGCCGTCGTCCTCGCCCTGCGGCCGAGCTTCGATCCGAGTGATCCATTGCGACCCTGAGCAAAGCATGGGCATGGCGCGGCCAATCCCATTGGCATCGAACCGAAGTGCCTCCGAAACGTTCGATGTGACGAGCATTCATCGAATGGGAGATCAATCAGATGGCGAATAGTCGAACAATTAGGACGAGGGTAGGCTTCATCCTGGGCGCGGCATTGCTCGTTCCCTTGATGGGCCAGGCCGCCCTCGCTCAGAACACCACGCCGGGCGGCGCGGGCTCGGGATCATCGGTGGGGTCGGAAAGCGGCACCGCGAGTGAAGGAACGAGCCCCGGTCAGAACGGCAGCGGGCTGCAGGGCAAGATCATCGGCGCGGGTTCCGGTAGCACGTCGGGCAATGCCAGCAACGATATCGTCAATTCCAGCAACGGCGGCGTCGCGGGCACCGGCCTCGGCAAGACGAACGG
This sequence comes from uncultured Alphaproteobacteria bacterium, assembly GCA_937871825.1. Classification (GTDB taxonomy): domain Bacteria; phylum Pseudomonadota; class Alphaproteobacteria; order Rhizobiales; family Beijerinckiaceae; genus Lichenihabitans. Next base: position 10,843 of record CALMOK010000267.1, on the reverse strand, counting down.
CAATCGGC
>CALMOK010000267.1:9600-10825 GCA_937871825.1 uncultured Alphaproteobacteria bacterium | reverse complement strand
CCGAAGAACTGACACTGGAACAAGCCGGCGAGGGCGCTAGAAATCCTTCGTCGTTGTCGCTTCGGTGTCGGTGGCCTCGTGCCGCATGATCAACGGCACCTGCGCCAGGGCGAAAAGGATGGTGATCGGCATCGTGCCGAACACCTTGAATCCGGCCCAGAAAACGTCGGATTGCGTGCGCCAAACGACCTCGTTCAGCGCCGCGAGGATAAAAAAGAACAAGCCCCACCGGAACGTCAACTTTTTCCAGCCGTCGTCGTCGAGCTTGAATGCTGTGTCGAGCAGGATCGGCAGGAGGGGTTTGCCGAAGGCGAGCCCGCCTAGCAGGGCTGTTCCGAACAGGCAGTTCACGATGGTGGGCTTCACCTTGATGAACATCGGGTTGTCGAAATAAAACGTCAGCCCACCAAAAAACAGAACCGCGATGGCGGTGACGAGCGGCATGGTGGGCACCTTGCCGGTCAGTGCGTAGGACGCCGCCAGCGCGATCACGACGCCCACCATCAGGGTCGCGGTCGCCACGTAAAGGTTCGATCGCGCCGAGGCGACGAAGAACAACGCCAAGGGCCCGAACTCGAGGCCCAGCTTGACGAGCGGGTTGATTCGTTTCGCCGGGGTTGGGCAAGCGTTGGTCGCGGCTTTGGTTTGTGTGTCGCGCATGAAGGGAACAGACCTTTGGCGGGGTGCGGCGGGGGACGTGACAGGGCGGAGTGTCGGGCGCGCCGACTAGTCCAATCCCGCAATGGCCCGCGCGAAATCGCGCGCCGCAAAGGGTTCGAGGTCATCGACGCCCTCGCCGACGCCGATGAAGTGGACGGGAAGCTGAAACCGTTCGGCGATCGCCACGAGGATGCCCCCCCGCGCCGTGCCATCGAGCTTAGTCATGATCAGGCCGGTGACGCCCGCCACCCTGGAGAAGATCTCGACCTGGCTTAAGGCATTCTGGCCCACCGTGGCGTCGAGCACCAGGAGAACCGCATGCGGCGCTTCGGGCTCCAGCTTCCGCATGACGCGGATCACCTTGGCGAGTTCGTCCATCAGTTCGGCCCGGTTCTGCAACCGGCCGGCGGTATCAATGAGCAGGATGTCGGCTCCCGCTTCGCGCGCTTGACCGAGTGCGTCAAAGGCCAGGCCCGCCGCGTCCGCGCCCTGCTCGCGCGCCACGATCGCGGAGCCGGTCCTGGTGGCCCAGACACGCAACTGCTCGACCGCGGCCGCCCGGAAC
>CALMOK010000267.1:0-9590 GCA_937871825.1 uncultured Alphaproteobacteria bacterium | reverse complement strand
CAGCCAGCATCACGGATTTGCCCGAGGCCGCGAACTTCGCGGCCAACTTGCCGATGGTAGTGGTTTTCCCCGACCCATTCACCCCGATCACCAGAATGGTGAAAGGCTTGCCGGCGGGTTCAAAGCGCAACGGCACGGCGACCGGGGCCAGAACCGCCTCGATCTCGTCGGCAAGGATGGCCCTGACGTCGGAAGGGTCGATCGTCTTGTCGTAACGACCCTTGCCGACCGCTTCGGTGATGCGGGTCGCCATCGCGACGCCGAGATCGGCCCTGACCAGGACGTCGTCGAGGTCCTCGAGCGTCGTGGCGTCGAGCTTGCGCTTGGCGAAAATGTCGACGATGCCCTGGCTCAGCGATGACGACGAACGTGCGAGACCCTTGGTGAGCCGCGCCCACCAGTTCGGCTTGGCCTCGTCGGTCGGGTTCGTCAGAGCGTCGGCCAGCGATAAATCCGCATCTTCAACCTCGCGGACGCGGCCGCTGGCCGGCACAAGGTCCTCAGGCTCGTCGAGGGCCGGGGCGAAATCCGCGGCCCGGCCACCGTCTTCATCGACCGGCTCGGCTTCCCCTGATCCGGGCCCTTCTTCTTCGAGGTGGATCCGGGTCGGGGATGCTTGATCGTTGTTGGCAGCGATCTCGCCCGCAGGATCGTCGGCGGCCTCGCCCTCGCCGAGGCGGGCACCGCTCTCGTCCGTGTCCGACGTGGACGTCAGGCCACCGAACCAGCGCCGCAGAAGGCCGGGCTTCTTGGACGGTGGAGCCGCCTTGTTTTCATCGTCGGGGTTCATGGCGTATGCAGGGTTCGCAGGGTTGGGCCGGTCGGGGTCGCGGCCCCTCGATAAACCTTATGGCCCCATGCCGGAAGACCTGATCGCATCGCTGCTCTACCGGGACGGCTTGATGCTGGTCCTCAACAAGCCGACCGGGCTGCCGGTTCATCGCGGCCCCAAGGGCGGCCCCAACCTCGAGGACGGGTTCGAAGCTTTGCGGTTCGGCTTGCCACGCTCGCCCGCGCTCGCCCATCGGCTCGACCGCGACACATCCGGATGCCTGATCCTCGGGCGGCATCGCAAAGCTTTGGCGCGGCTCGGCCTCCTGTTCAAGCAAGGCAAGATCGCCAAAACCTATTGGGCGGTCGTGGAAGGGGTGCCGGCAGCCCCCGAAGGGCTGATCGACCTTCCACTGGGCCGGCTCGACGCCGCCCGGGGCTGGTGGATGAAGGTGGATCCAGGCGGGCTGCCATCGCAAACCCGATGGCGGCTCATGGGCACCGATGGGTGTCGATCCTGGTTGGCCCTGTCCCCCCTCACGGGGCGGACGCATCAGTTGCGGGTGCATTGCGCCGCGATGGGCTGGCCGATCCTCGGCGACGCGGTCTACGGCTCCTCGACCTGTGACGGCCCGACGCTCCACCTTCACGCCCGAAACGTCACGATCCCCTTGTCGGCCAACAAGGAGCCGATCAGGGTCGAGGCACCCATTCCGGCCCATATGACGCTCGCGTTGGAGCGGTGTGGCTCGCCCTTGGGCGCCACCGCGCCACCCGAATGATCGGTGACGGCCGTTCGAAATTTCGGTATGAGGCTCATGCCGTTGAACGTGGGGCATCCATCAAAGCATAGCGCCTCCATCCCAAAAAAACCGAAGTTGAGGCGATTAACGGCTTGTCCCGAGATCGGGCATCGCGATCGAACTCCGCCTTCTTGCGGGTTTTGGTCTGTCATGAGGGCCATCCAAGTTGGAAAGAGTTAACGTACCATCGCCGGGGTCGACCCCCGTGGTTCCGTCCAGGCTGGCCTTTGGAGTGGAGCGGTTCGGGCTCGTCCCGATGCGGTTTCGATGGTGGTCTTTGTTGATCGTCCTGGTGCTCGCGGTCGCGGCCGGCCTTGGGGTCATGCGGCTCAAGGTGGACGATAGTCTGAGCCAGTTGTTCCGGTCCAATTCCCCCGAGTTCAAGCAATACGAAGACGTGACGCAGCGCTTCCCATCGAACGAGTTCGACGCGCTCGTGGTGGTGCAGGGCAAGGGCCTGCTCGAGCGGGCCTCGGTCGAGAAGCTGCGCGACCTGATGACCGACCTGCAGCTGGTCGACGGGACCCGCGCCCTCATTTCGATGTTTTCGGCGCGGCAGAAGCCGCAAGGCGACGCCGTGCCGGCACCGCTGTTTCCCGAGCAGCTTCCGGAAGGCCCGGCCTACGAGCAGCTGATGGAGCAGGTCCGCAGCAACGAGATCATTCGCGGCAAGCTGCTCTCGGAAGATGGACAACTCGCCCTCGTGGTCCTGGCGCTTGATCCCAAAGTGGTGGGCAGCGCCAAGCTGAACGAGGTCGTCGACAATGCCCGCAAGGTAATCGCCGAGGATTTGGCCGGCACCGGGCTGACGGGGGAACTCTCCGGCGTTCCCGTGATGCAGCTCGAAATCCGCAACGCGGTTGAACGCGACCGATTGATCTACAACGCCATTGGCTTCGCGGCGGGCTGCCTGATCGCCATCCTGTTTTTCCGGCGCGTTTCATTCATGATCGTGGCGGCAGGGCCGCCGCTGATGGCGATCCTGTTCGCGCTCGGTGCCCTGGGCTGGCTCGATTTCCGGCTCAACATGTTCTTGAACATCATGACGCCCCTCATCATGGTGATCAGCTTTTCCGACAGCATGCAGCTCACCTTCGCGGCGCGCGACCGGCTGATCGCCGGCGAGGACAAGTTTACCGCGTTCAAGAACGCGATCCTGGTCGTGGGACCGGCCTGCGTGCTGACCCATGTGACGGCCGCGCTTTCCTTTATCGCGCTCCAGTTCACCAGTTCCGACCTCATCAAGACGTTCGGCCAAGCGGGGCTGATCTCGACGGTGATCGCGCTTGTCGCGGTGCTGACCCTCGTGCCGCTGTTCGGCGTCCTGCTGGTCCGCAGGGAAGAAACATTCGCCGCCACGTTCAAGGGCGCCGACACGGGCGTCGACGCCCTGCGCCGGTTTTGCTCGTTCATCGCCACCCGCATGGTGTCGCGCCCCGGGCTTTACAGCCTGATCAGCGTCGCCGTGGTGGTCGGTCTTGCCCTTCTCTACACCAACCTGCAGCCACGTTATCGCTTGGCCGACCAGGTGCCTGACAAGCAGCAGGCGGTGGCGGCCAGCGGGCAGCTTGACGCCAAGCTGACGGGAGCCAACCCGCTCGACATCCTGATCGAGTTTCCGCCCAGCGCCTCGCTCTATGATCCAAAGACCCTGGCGACGATCGCCACCGTGCACGGCATCATGGAAAAAACGGCAGGGCTGGGCAACGTGTGGTCGCTGGAAACCTTGCGGCGCTGGCTTGCCGAGAAGGAGGGCAAGACCGACGCCGCGACCTTGAAGAACTATGTGGACGATCTACCCGCCCACCTCGTGCGCCGTTTCATCGATCAGGGGCAGGACGCCGTCGTCATCTCGGGTCGCATCCCCGACAAGGACGCCAGTCAACTGCTCCCGATCATCGACGACCTCAACAAGCAGCTCGACGCGGTACGGCAGGCCAATCCCGGTTATACGATCGCCGTGACGGGCCTATCGGCCATCGCGGCGCGTAACAGCGCCGACATGATCGGCAAACTCAACTTGGGTCTGACGGTCGAGTTCCTGTTCGTCGCCGGCTTTGTCGGACTGGCGTTCCGGTCGGTGACGGTGTTCCTTGCCAGCATCCTTCCCGGCATCTTTCCCGTGGTGATGTCGGGCGCGCTCCTTTGGCTCCTGGGTGAAGGTCTTCAATTCGTGAGCGTGGTGGCCCTCACGGTGTCGTTCGGCCTGGGGCTCAGCGCCACGATCCACTTCCTCAACCGGTTGCGGATCGAGGAACAACCGGGTGAGGACCCCGCAGCCGGTGTCATGCGGGCGACGATCCTGGTCGGGCCGGCGCTGATCCTGACGTCCGTGGTTCTGGCCTGCGGGTTAGCCGTCACGGTCTTTTCGGACCTGCCTTCCCTGCGTCTCTTTGGCTGGCTCAGCGCTTTTTCCATGCTGATGGCCCTTGTGGCCGACCTGTTGATCTTGCGCCCCACCGTGACGGTGCTGCAACGACTGACACATCGCGGTCTGCCCAAGCAGCAGGTCCCTTCCGTGTCCAACGTTTGACGTCTCGTCCTTGAACAAAAAAGGCGCCCTGCGGGGCGCCTTATAATGAAGAGCGTCGATGGTTACGCTTGCTTTAGCTTTTGCGCATCTCGATCTCGATCGCCTTGACCTCCGTGCCGCCCGTCGGGTGGATCGAAACGGCCTGCTTGCTGCCCTTGGTGGAAACCGACAGGGTGGCGGAAAATCCGGTCCCATTCACCGACGTGCTGATCTGCCCCGGCGTCACCTGGCCGGTGACGGCGCCCGTCACCTGACGGGTCGTTTCGGTCCAGGTTCCGGATAACTGCCCACCCGCATCAGCCACAACGTTGCTGTTGACCTCGAACTTATAGCTGTCGCTCGCGCAGCGTAGTTCCTGATGTAGCGCTTCGCCGCTTGGCGGGACCGAGTAATTGGCCCGGCAACGGATCCGCTCGTTCGAGCCGTTCGACACCGCGATCGTACCCGTTCCGGACCAGGCTCCGCTCAGGCCGCCAAACGGCCCCTCCTTGGCGGATTGTGCGTCGGCGTTCATGCCAAAGCCTGCGAAGAGGGCGACCCCGGCGGTTGCCGCAAGCCAGGCCCTTGTTGAAATCCGTCTGCTAGGCGTCATCACGATCTCCGGACTTGCAAAACATTTGCGGTATTATAACCCGCTTTCATCGATTGATTTCTGCCACCTCCGCCTTGGAAAGGCAATTGGTCGTGGGTGATCGATGTGCCGCAGCGCTGCGGCTGGAAGCTCCTGCCCGATGTTCACCCGCAGTTCACCCGTTTGATCCTAGCGTAAGCCTCGGCATGACGGGCCCGCGTGAGAACGCGTTCCGACTGGCACGGCTGCGATCAACCGGCATTGAACGGCTGACCGTGGATCCTCGTTCCGACGGGATGAGGAAAGACTTGGATTTGGCGCGCTTTGCCCGTATCGAATGAAAGTTGCTGGCATCCTGGCGGGCGTGCGATTGTTCTGGCCGTCGCTGGCCGGCAAGGTCATTGTTTCACTTCACCGGGAGTGCCAATGGTCTCGCCCGATCACGAAAACCACCTTCGTCAGGTCGAACTACGAATTGTCCGTCCATTCGAAGCCACATGCCGGAAGGTAGGCGACGAGGGTGCAAAGGGGCCATGGTATGGAGCAGCCTTCCGTCGTGCTGATTGTCGAGGACGACGCGCTCCTGGCCGACATGGCGCTTGAAATGATCGAGGAAACTGGTCTGCCCGCCGTCGCGGTCGATAGCGTTGATGCGGCGCTGGACTACCTCAAGGAGCATTCCGACAATGTCGCCGCGATGTTTTCGGATGTCCGGCTGCGTGGTCCGCTTAATGGGATAGAACTCGCCGCCTTTGTGGCCGTTCGCTGGCCTTCAATCGCCATCTGCGTCACGTCGGGTGTGGCTCTCGAGCGTCCATACCGGCTTCCAAAGAACGCGCAGTTCATGCCGAAGCCCTGGAAGCCTCTCGAAGTCGTCTCCTTCGTGGAAAAGGCCGCCGGTCTGAGGTAGGCGGGACAGTTCCGATCTTGCGCCAACGGGCTCTCCCGCTTCCTTGCAAGCTGCCGATGAGGCACCCACTTCTGCCAGGATGTCCAAAGCACCAAAGCTGCGTTTCGATCTACGAACGGCGGGCCTGATCGATGAGGCTGCTCCAGCCAGCACCGTTGCGCAGACGATTTGCCCACTCTGTGATCGCCCCGTTCCGCCGACGGGAAGGTCGAGCCGGCATCACCTCACGCCGAAGCTAAAAGGTGGTGCCCGCCTGGAAACCGTGCGGCTTCATCAGATCTGCCACAGCGCCATACACGCCCGCTTTTCCGAGGCGGAACTCGCCCGTCGGCTTTACGCGGTCGACCTGCTGAAGCACGAACCCGCCATGGTCGACTTTCTCACCTGGGTCAAAGGCAAGCCGGATGATTTTCATGCCCCGACGGCGACCACCCGGGACCGCCGCGTTGCCCGCAAGGCCGCCAAGCATCGGTGAGCGATGCTTGGCGTGGATTGTCAGCCGGCTTGGGCTGTTTTTCGCAAAGCGTCCAGCACTGTGCCTAGAAAATTCTGTCCAGCGTCGGTGAAGACCGCGCGGTTGTTTTCCACGGTGACCAGTTCCGCGTCCTGAAGTTGTTTGATTGCGTCCGGATCGGCGGCATGGCCCGCCCCATCGTGCAGAACGACATCGGTTACCTTTTCACCTGACGTGAACTGGTGGTAGGCCGCGAAGGCGAAAACCGCCAAAGCCTTGTCGCTGAGCACCGTGGATGCCATGATTTTCCTCGCTTTGCAGCCATGAAGGGACCGCAGCCACCGCGTGTTCGGGCCTGTCGGTCCTGAGCCAGATGGATCGCATCGCCGGCGCGACAAGCCCCCCGTAAGATTGGTAACCTGGGAAAGCGCCGGGTGGACCTCCTGATCACTTGAGAATCGTTCGAAACTGCGGGAAGCGTTGCTATTCGAGCAAAGCCAGAACTTGTAACCATTCTAACGTTGGTCGATTTAATCGAGCGCACCGCTCGAAGATGTTGTGTCGATATCTAGGGTGGCCTAAGCCAACCTCGATGCTGGTCGTCCGACTTCGCACGGCCGTGCATCGTGCCGGCAAGCCCGCTTCCTCCACCGCCTCGCCGAAGCGACCGTGGCCGGCTTGGCTTCAAAGACACAGGATTGCACCGTGCTTGTCGCTTATCTGATCATGTTGCGGGAAGGGGTGGAAGCGGCCCTGATCGTGGGCATCGTGGGAAGCTACCTGCGCCAAACGGGCCGCGCCCACTTCATGCCGGCCGTGTGGGGCGGCGTGATGCTCGCCGTGGTGCTTTGCTCGGCCCTGGGCATCATCCTCGACCTCACAAGCAGCGAGTTCCCGCAAAAGGAACAGGAGCTGTTCGCCGGAATCGTCGCGCTCGTGGCCACGGGCATCCTCACCTCCATGGTGTTTTGGATGAAAAGGGCGGCCCGGTCGATCAAGACGGAGTTGCACGATTCGATCGATGTCGCCCTTCGACCTGGCGATCGGCAAGGATTGGCGCTGGTCGGCATGGCGTTTTTCGCGGTCGGACGGGAAGGCCTGGAGTCGGTCTTCTTTCTGCTCGCCACCTTTCAGCAGAACCTTGGGTATGGCGTTCCGGTCGGCGCATTCCTGGGCGTGGCGACGGCCGTGCTGATCGGCTGGGCCATTTATTCGGGTGGTGTGAAGCTCGATCTGCGTCGCTTCTTTCGCTGGACGGGCGTGTTCATCCTGTTCGTCGCCGCCGGCCTGCTGGCCAGCGCCTTGAAGGCCTTTCACGAGGCGGGATTGTGGAACGGATTGCAAACACCGGCCTTCGACCTCAGCGAGACTCTGCCCATCGACTCCGTGGTCGGATCGCTGCTTAGCGGGATCCTGGGGTACCAGGACGCGCCGAGCATCGGGGCCGTCTGCGTCTACCTCGCCTTTCTCGTTCCGGCCTTGTTCTATTTCCTGGCCACTTCCACCAGTTCCCGCCGCGTCGTGCGGACCGCGTGAGCCCGCGACAATCGTTTCAAGATCGAGGCGTCACCATGAACCAGCAAGCCCTTCTCTCATCGACGCTGTTTTGGCAGCCGCTTCTTCCGGCGATCCTGCTTGCCTGCCTATCGGTGCCCGCGTTCTCGGCCTCGCCGACCAACCCGGCCACCTCTCCTGTCGCCATCACGGTCACGAAGGCGGGTTGTTCGCCGGCTTCCCTCACGGTGATGCCGGGCAAGACAAGCTTTCAGATCAAGAACGAGAGCGGCCGCGCCCTGGAATGGGAAATCCTGAAGGGCGTCAACGTGGTCGAGGAGCGTGAAAACATGCTTCCGGGTTTCGTGACCAATCTCACGGCGACGCTGGACGCCGGTGAATATCAGATGACCTGCGGCCTTCTCAGCAATCCCAAGGGCGTCATCACGGTTTCGGCTGGCGAAGGATCTGGCGCAACGGTCACCGGGGCGGATCTCGCCGCACCGATCGCCGCCTACAAGGTCTACGTCTCCGGGGAGGTGAACACGCTGGTGGAACGCACCAGGGTCCTGGTCGAGGCCGTGAAGGCCGGAAACGTCGAGGCCGCACAGGCCGCCTATGCGCCGGCCCACAGGCCTTACGAGCGGATCGAGCCAATCGCCGAACTCTTCAACGACCTCGACAGCGCCATGGACGCGCGGGAGGACGATTTCGAGAAAAAGGCGGAAGACCCGAACTTCACCGGATTCCACCGCATCGAGAAGGCCGTGTTCGCCGATCGCTCGACCGCCGGCATGGATCAGGTTGCCGACAAGTTGATGACCGATACCCTCGATCTGCAAAAGCGTCTGGTTGACCTCACCATCACCCCCAAGACGATGGTCGGTGGCGCCGCCGACCTGATCGAGGAAGTCGCCTCCAAGAAGATCAGTGGCGAGGAGGACCGGTATAGCCGCACCGACCTTTGGGACTTCGCCGCCAACGTCGAAGGCGCGCAGAAGATCGTTTCCCTGCTTCGTCCCTTGATGGAACGGCATGACCCTTCGCTGGATGCCCGGGTGCGGGCGAACTTCACCAAGGTCGAAGCGCTGTTGTCAAAATACCGGACTGGATCGGACGGCTTTTTGAGCTATGAGAAGCTCGCCGATCAGGACCGAAACGGTCTCAAAGGGCCGATCACGCTCCTGGCGGAAGATCTGTCCACTCTCCGCGGCACGTTGGGTTTGAATTAAGGAGCGCTAGGGTGACTGACGCATCCAAGCCACGCACCTGTCCCTTCGCGGGTCGGGAGTCGTCGAATTCGACCGATCAGGCGCTGCTCGGGCGCCGCTCTGTTCTTTTTGGACTTGGCGCCGCTGGTGGAGCGCTCGGGCTTGGTGCGACTACGCGGGCCACGGCACAAGACACTGCGCCGGGCAATAGCGCCATTGCCGAAGCGCAGACCAAGCAGGAATTCTATGGGCGGCGACAGGCCGGCGTCGTCAATCCGCAACCGTCGTCGGCCCTCGTGGTGGCGTTTGACGTGCTGGCGACCTCGCGTCCCGAACTGCAGCGGTTGTTTCAGGGCTTGACGGAGCGCATCGCGTTTTTGATGCGCGGCGGCGTCGCGCCGCGTGCCAATGACAAGCTGCCGCCGCCCGATTCCGGCCTGCTTGGCCCCGACATCGCGCCCGACAACGTAACATTGACGGTTGCCGTCGGGGCATCCCTGTTCGACGAGCGGTTCGGACTGGAAGCCGAACGGCCCAAACATCTCGTCGCCATGACGAAATTTCCCAACGATGCCCTGATGGCCGACCAGTGCCATGGGGACCTTCTCGTCCAGATCTGTTCCAACACGGCCGAAACCAACATCCATGCCCTTCGCGACATCCTGAAGCGTTTTCCGGACCTGTTGGCGATCCGCTGGAAAATCGACGGTTTCCTGCCCCCCAACACCGTTCGATCCCTCGGCAAGGACACGGCCCGCAACCTCCTCGGGTTCAAGGACGGCACCGCCAACCTCGACGCGCAGGACGGGACCTTGATGGACCGCCTGGTGTGGGTCGGTGCGC